>CAYXWB010000345.1:0-5320 GCA_964468515.1 uncultured Bradymonadales bacterium
ATCTGGGGGCCAGGCGATCCGCACCTGATCCCGCGCCTCATCGATCGCGCGCGTCGCGGGCGGTTGAGGATCGTGGGCGATGGCACCAACACGGTCGATCTGACCTACATCGACAACGCCGCGCAAGCGCACCTCGACGCGCTCAGCGCGCTGGAGCGCGAGGCGAACAGCCCGCGCGGCCAAGCTTACTTCATCAGCAATGACGAGCCCGTCGCCTTATGGCCGTGGATCAACGCCCTGCTCCAAGCGGTCGGCGTGGCGCCCATCACGCGCCACGTCCCGTTTGGGTTAGCGCGCGCCGCGGGCGCGGTCATTGAGGGGGCGTGGCGCGTGTTGCCGCTTGGTGGCGAGCCGCCCATGACGCGCTTTATCGCCGCCCAGCTCGCCACCTCGCACTGGTACGATATGGCGCCTGCGCGCCGTGACTTGGGCTATGTCCCGCGCGTCTCCATGGACGAGGGCTTGGCGCGGCTGCTGGCGTCACTTCGTCAAGGCGCGGAATAAACTCCGCCAACGCTGCGCTTCTCATCGCACATCAGGACGCGGCTGCTGACAGCGTCCTCTCCTCACGACGTCCTCCACGCTCCAGAGCGCTGGCGAGGATGACGCGCGCTGACGCGCGTCAGCATGATGATCACGTTGAGGAGAGGCTCGCATGCGGATGACTCATCACCATGAGCTTCACGCGCAGCGCTAACCTCGTGTTGAGGTCGCGCTGCGCCACAACGCAGCAGGCCTCAGCAGATGTCCATGAAGATCACCGCTAAGCTCAAGAAGTCCGGCCTCGCCATGCGGCGGCTGGACGATCTGCGCGTCGCCATCGACAACCCGCAAGGGGTCGATGTGACGCTGTTCGCTAACCCCGAGGTGTCGCTGGATGACGCGGGGGTCGTCCAGCTGGGCGACCTGCTGCGCGTGCAAGACACCCTCGCGACGCTGCGCGCTGACGCGCGCGATCATTGGGACCCGGCGCAGCCCGTCGCGCTGGAGCGCGTCGTGCTGACGCCGGACTTTCACAAGGGCGGCGGCATCCCGGTGGGGACGGTGGCGCGCACGCGCGGCTTCGTGCTGCCGCAGGCGGTCGGCCACGATGTGTGTTGTGGGATGCGCTTGCTCATCACGGACCTCACGCGCGAGGAGGTCGAGCCAGTGATGGGCCAGCTGATGCGTCGGCTGCGTGGCATCTTCTTTGAGGGCCAACGCGACATCCCGATGTCAGCGCGTCAGCGCGAGGCGCTGCTGCGCGATGGCCTGTGGGGGCTGTCTGAGGTGTCGCGCGACAACGCGGGCGCGGGGCTGTGGCGTCAGGTCGAGGCGCAAGGCGCGCTGTCGCACCTTGACCACGCGCACGGCGGCGCGCGGTTTGAGACGCGCGGCGTGTTCAACGCGTTCGCGGATTATCTGCGCGCGGGCGGCGCGCGTGACAGCCGCGACTCGCAGATCGGCAGCGTGGGCGGCGGCAATCACTTCGTGGAGCTGCAAGAGGTGGAGCGCGTGCTGGACGGCGCCACGGCGCGCGCCTGGGGCGTGCGTCCCGGCGCGCTCGCCATCATGGCGCACTCGGGCTCTGTCTCGCTGGGGCATGTGGTGGGCGCGCACTTCAACGCGCTGGCACGCGACAGCTTCGCGCGGGGCGTGGCGCAGCCCAAGGACAGCTTCGCGCCGCTGTTCACGCATGGTCCCCACGCCCATCACGCCAGCGCGTATCTCGACGCGATGCGCAACGCCGCGAACTTCGCCTTTGGCAACCGCCTGTTCTTGGGCTTGATGATGGTGGAGGCGCTGCGCTTGAGCGTGGGGCGCGAGGTTGAGGCGCGGCTCGTCCACGACGCGCCGCACAACCTGATCTGGGAGGATGGTCCTGCTCACCACCTGCATCGCAAGGGCGCGTGTCCTGCGCTCGGCCCAGCGCCTGGGGATGGGCCGTATGCGACCACAGGTTCCCCGGTGATCATCCCCGGCAGCATGGGCGCGGCGAGCTACTTGATGGCGGGGCAGGGGGCGGCTGAGGCGCTGTGCTCGGCGTGTCATGGGGCGGGGCGCATGCTCACGCGTGGCCGCGCGCGCCACGCCAGCGAGGACGACGCGCAGGCGGCCAGCCGCCTGCGCGTCGTCACCCCGATCGACCCCGACGCCCCCGCGCTGCGGGGGCGTCGGGACGTGCTCGCGCAACATCACGCGCGCCTGATGGAGGAGGCGCCGCACGCCTACAAGCCGCTGACCCCGATCATTGACACGATCGCGGGTGCAGAGATCGCCCGCCCTGTCGCGAGGCTGTGGCCGCTGCTCACCGTGAAAGGCTAGCCTCACACGCCGCTGTGCGCGTGCTCTCCCTATAAGCAGGGTCCAGGGACGGTAGTCCCTGGTGGGTGCAGGGCGAAGCCCGCAGCGCGGCCCCTCACAGGACCACGCTCACACCTCCCCAACCTCACGCGCCCGGCTGCGCTTGACACCTCCTCGCCGGGGTCGGATAACGCGATGCGAGGCTGCGCGCGAAGCGCGCAGCCTCGCATCGCGAGCATTGTGAGAGGCATGCTTTGCATCTTAGAGCGTGGCGTCGCTGAGGCGCCTGGAGCACCATCATGACCGCATCGACCTCGACCCCCCAAGCTGGCAACACGCGCCGCTCCCGCTGGGCGGTCGCCACCATCATCGCGCTGATCATAGGCGGCACGCTGGCGTGGAACGCTTGGGATTTTTTTGGCACGGAGGGGCTTGATCCCGACGCGATCAAGCAGATGGCCAAGCGCTATGAGGCGACCTGCATGAGCGCGCTCAATGACACAAAGGCGTGCAAGCGCCACATCGGGCGCCATCATCGGGCGTGCTTGAGCCGAGGGGTGGATCGGGCGAAGCCTAGCGAGCCCGCGCGCGCGCTGCGCTATGATGGCGCGGCGTATGAGGCTTGCATGGAGGAGGCGCGCCTCAACCCCGCGCCTGAGGGCAACCCGCTGGAGGGTTGAGCCCGCTCAGCGTGTGAGGAGGCGACCTCACGTGTGAGGTCGCCTCCTCACACGCGCCTCATTCCGTGATCTCCTCATAGCTCTCCTCACCTGAGGCCTCCTCTTCGATCACCTCAAGCTCTGGCTCTAAGAGCTCAGGCTCAGGCTCAGGCTCAGGCTCGGGCGCAGGCACGGGAGGTGGCACCGCACGAGGCGGCGTAACGCGCGCGGGGCGAGCTGGTGTGGGGCGCGCCGCAGGCGCGTCTTCTTGGGTCGCGTCAGGGCTCGGGGCGTTGAGCTGATCCTTGGGGCCGCGCGCTGCGGCGAGGCTGCCGCGCGGGCGCATGGTGCTGAGGCCGCCTAAGAAGCTGATGCCGTACCAGTTCTGGGCGCTCTTGCCCTCGCGGAACAGGCCCATGTTGAGGATGGGTGCCAGGGAGTTCTCCTTGACGAAGCCCTCATCGAACTGGAGGCGCATCATGAGGTTGGCGCGGCTGCTCGGGGCGGTCGCGCCGAGCATCACATCACCCCACGCCTCAGAGCGGATGTCGCGCCCGAGCGTCTCAAACGTCTCGATGGTGAAGGTGGGGTTGGCCTCTGGGCTTGGCTTGGCGATCTTGGCCTTGAAGGTCATGTTGCCGAAGTTGGTCTGAGGCACCTCAATGAAGGCCATGGCAGGCAGCTTGTCCGTCTCAAGCCCGCCAGGGCCGATGGTGATCTTGCTGCCTGAGAGATCGAAGCTGCCCGCGACCAGCACGGGGCGCTTGGGGTCAAGCTCAAGGCTGATGTCACCGGAGAGTGTGCCGAAGCCAGGCAAGCCGGTCAGGTTGGTGAGGATGCCGGCCTTGAGCATGTCGACCTGATCAAAGCGCACGTTGATCTCGCGCTTGGAGGTCTTCTGGGTGAAATCACCGGTGATGATGCCGCCCTCCTCGAAGTCGACGGCGAACTTGGCGACGCCGCCCAAGCTGAACAGCGAGCTCAAGGGAGCCGCGCGCACAGCGACGCGCGGGATGACGACCTGCATGGGCATCTTAGGGGCTGCGTCGCGCGCAGCATCGCGCTCGGCTTGCTCCTTTTGCGCGTCGCTCCAGCGCTCAGTGATCTTGACCTGATGCAGCTCCACGCCGGAGAGCCACCACAGGTCGAGGTCACCGATGGCGATGTCATATTTGTGCTGCAGCGCCTTCTCAGCCTGCACGATCACGATCTGCTTGACGCGCTCGCCAGGGAACGTGAACACCAGCGCGATGATCAGACACAGCGCGCCAAATGCGAACAAGAGCGGTATGCGCACCATGCGGCGCTCTAAGATTGCGACCATGGGCTCATCCCTCTTGAGGCTTCTGGATATAGGTCGAGATCGTGATCTGAGCGCGCACGAAGCCATCCTTGCGCGGGATCTCGCGCAAGTTCATCCGCCGGATCACCACGGGCTCGCGGCTCTTCTCAATGCGCTCTAACATCTGGAACAGGTCAGACAGCTGCGTCTCGCGGATGTCGAGCTTGACGAGCTTCTCGGTGATGATGGGGCCGCCATCCTTGCTCGCGTTGAGCGCGATCTGGTCCTCATCATAGTTGTCCACCTTGACGCTCGTGGCCTCCGCGTGACCGGCGACAAAGGTGGTGAGCTGGAGGCGGTTGTTGGTGAGCTTCTCGGCGGTGAAGCGGTTGTCCTCGGGGCCATCTTGCAGCGCCTGCTGGCGCGCCAAGTACGCGGGGCCCTCATCGCCGACCAGCTTTAAGATCGCCTTGTACTGCTCGATCTCTTTGGTGGTCTTCTCCTGATTCTTATTGAACAGGTAGCCGACCAGCGTCAGCCCCAAGAGGCACAAGCAGATCACCAGGCCGATGACGAGGCGAGGATCGGTGTCGCCTAAGGGGCCCTTCTTGGCCTGCTCGGCGGGACGTGTGGGGGTGGTAGCCATATAAGGTGCGTCTCGTCGTCTAGGTCAGGTGCATCCCGAGGCGTTGATCTGAAGCTCGAAGTTTGTCTCGGTGTCTGACTTGACCTGGAGCTTGTCTTTCTTGATCGAGCGCAAGCACTCCAGCTGCTCCAGCTCTGTCACCAGCAGATCGACCGTCTGGGGGCTGCTCGTCTCACCGTAGACTTGGACCAAGTTACGGGTCATGTCGACCTCGATCCGGTTGAGCCGCAGCTTGTGCGTCTCGCTGATGCGAGACACCAGCTCATAGAGCACGCTGTAGGCGCTGGAGCGAGGCGTGAGGTCGCCCTCGGCGGCGCCATCATCGAGCAGGCGCTGCTCGACGGCCTTGCGCGTCAGCAGCGGCGCGCCGAACACCTTGCGCGTCTCGACGCTGACGGCGGCGCGCATCGCGTCGCGCTGGGCGTTGAGATCGCGCCGCTTCATCACCAG
>CAYXWB010000346.1:0-5317 GCA_964468515.1 uncultured Bradymonadales bacterium
AAGGCTGACAGCCTTGGCGCCCCCCTCGCCACGTCGTGGGCGTCTCATGGGGTGTGAGCGCGCCTTTTTGTCAGGGCAGGTAGTTCATATCGAACACGTAGGCCGCGCCTTGCGCGCCCTCGCCAGGGGCGCCCACCACGAGCATGTCACCCGCGATGGCGACCGCGCTGCCAAAGCGCGCCTCGGCGCTGGGCTGCGGGGCGTTGAGGGTGGCCACGAGGTTGACGCTGCCTTGGGGGGTGAAGCTGTAGAGGTAGATGGCGCCCGCGTTGGGCAGCGAGGCGCTCGTGGCGGTGGGCGCGCCGACGACGAGGTAGGCGTCCGTGGCGGCCAGCGCCGCGCCAAAGCTCGTGCCAAGCTCGGGGCTGGGGTTGTTGATCTTGGTGTCGCCGCTCCAAATCGCGCCCGCGCCGGTGAAGATCACCACCGCGCCGCGATCGACGCTCGACATGCCGTCATCCCAGGCGGGGGCGCCGACGAAGAAGACGCCGACATCGGTGGCGGCTAGCGCCGCGCCGAAGCCGCTGTCGGGCTGGTTGGCGAGCGCGAGGGGCAAGACTTGGGTGCTATAGTCCCAGCCCTGCTGCGCCGTGCTATAGCCGTAGACGAAGACGCCACCGATGGTCTGATTGAGGTTGTTCGGGTAGCCAGGCGCGCCCACCAAGGTGAGGGTGTTGGCCATGGCGAGCGTCTCCGCGAAGCGTGTGACGTCGCCCAGGGGGCCAGGCTGTACGAAGATGCGGTTGTGCTGCGACCACGCGGCCAGGCCCGAGCGCCGGTAGAAGAACGCGCTCCGAACGCTTGTGCCGACCACAGCCCACTCCCCGCGCGCCGCCAGCGCGCTGCCGAAGCGATGCTCGGCCATGACCTCATTGGGGCGATGCGTCGTCGGCCCGAACCACTGGCCTGTGTCTACCCACCCGGTATAAAGCTCCCCTAAACAGCAAGCGCTGCCGCTGCCAGCGCGCAGCGGATCGGTCATCAGCGCGTTGCCTTGGGCGAAGGCGACGTGGGCGGCGAAGGTCTGCTGGAGCGGCTCAGGGCTTGTGTAGCGGTGCGCTTGAGTCCAGGCGGCGGGGTGCTGGCGGGTGAAGACGTAGGCCGCGCCGGGGGCGGCGAGGTCGGCGCGAGCGGGCGCGCCGATGAGGGCGCGGTTGTCCTCGGCGGCGACGCTTGAGCCGAACTCGCGCGCGGCTGGGTCGCCGGGCACCAAGCGCTTGACGAGGCAGTCGCAGGTCACGGTGCGCATGTCACCGCAGCGGTCCAGGATGCTGAGGTTGCCTGAGCAGCGGTTCGCGCTGGCGCACAGGGCGTCATCGGCCTCAGGGATGCAGGCGACGCACTGGCGGGTGGTGGGATCGCAGGAGTCGCTGCCAGGGCAGGTGCCACACTGGACCGTGGCGCCGCAGGTGTTGGTGTAGTCGCCACACACCGCGCCCGCCGGGCAGGTGGGGATGGGGCAGACGCACATGCCGCCTTGGCATGACTCATCGGTGTTGCAGTCACCGCACGCGCCGCTCACGCGCCGCATCCCACAGTTGTCCACGCCTTCAGTCTGGCCGCACTGAGCGCCGACGCGAGCGCAGAACGTGTCATCATCCTCGGGCACGCAGGTCATGTCCGGATCGGGCATGTCCGCGTCGAGGGGGGCGTCGAGGGGGGCGTCGAGATCGGCGGACGCGTCAGCGTCATCCGGCGCATCAATCGGCGCGTCGGCGGGCAGATCGGAGGGCGCGTCAGCGTCTGGCGCGCTGTCGCCGAGGTCGTCGTGAGGGAACTGCGGCGTGGCCACATCATCGGCGATATTACAGCCCGCGCAAAACAGCGCGAGCGTCAGGGCGATCCAGGCGCCTCGCATCACAAGACCTCTGCGGTAGCTCCGCGCTGTCGCTGTGGCGCGCAGCGTCGAAAGGGGGCGGCTCGGGGACGATCGACGGCATCAGCTGCGGGTGAGTATACGACAAAGGCGCACGCGCGCCACTATTCATGCGTCGGGCGCAGCGCGCGCCACGGCATGGCGTCGGGCGCGGGGGTCGGGGTGATCGATGGCTGGCGAAGCTGCGCCTGCGGCCAAGCGCAGTACTGGCCCGCGAGCACGGCGGCCGGGCGGTGATTGCCTGACTTCTTGAGCCCGCCAAAGGGCAGCGCGCTCGACGCCCCCACCGTCGAGCGGTTGAGGTTCAAGATCCCCGCGTCGAGCGCGTACGACAGCGACTCAAAGCGATCCTCATCGGCGCTGAACACGCTCATGGCGAGGCCATAATCAGTGGCGTTGGCCAGCCGCACCGCCTGCGCGTCGTCCTCGACCACAGAGATCACCACATCGGGGCCGAAGATCTCCTCGCGCTGGTGCGCGCCCATGGGCGCGTCCGCGTCGCGCACGCGCCACAGCGCGGGCTTGACGAAGTAGCCGTTTAAGTCCTCACGATCGACGCCGCCGACGAGCAGCGGCTCCAAGTTGCCGCCCTCATCCTCGCGCTGGGCGGCCAGATAAGCGTCGCGAGCGCGGGCGTTGATGAGCGGCCCCATGAAGACCTCCTCGCGCAGCGCGTCGCCGGTGGTGATGCGCAGGGTGAGCGCGCGCAGCGCGTCGATCAGCTCATCGGCGATCTCGCGACGCGCCAGCACCCGGCTGGTGGCGCTGCATCGCTGGCCGCAGCTCAAGAACGCCGCCTGCATCAGCTCGGCCGCCGCCTGCTCAATGTTGGCGTCTTCGAGCACCAGCGCCGTGTTCTTGCCGCCCATCTCCAGCGCCAAGAGCTTCCAGTGCTGCTCGATCGTGGCGCGCTTGATGCGCAGGCCGGTCGCATAGGAGCCGGTGAACAGCACGCCGTGAACTTGTGGGTGTGCGGCGAGTTTGGCGCCGCTGTCGCCCGCGCCGCGCACGACGTTGAGGGTGCCGTCGGGCAGGCCTGCCGCTTGGGCTGCGGCGATGTAATGGCGCACGCAGCCGGAGGTCAGCTCGCTGGGCTTGAACACGATGGTGTTGCCGGTGAGCAGGCCGGGGATGATGTGGCCGTTGGGCAGATGCAGCGGGAAGTTGAACGGCCCGAGCACCACCAGCACGCCCAGCGGGCGATAGCGCGACAGGCCGGAGCCATCGGGCAGGTGGCGCGTCTGGGTATATTGCGCGCCCGTCCCGCACATGATCCTGACCTTAGCGCCGAGCGCGCCAGCTTCGGTGCGGGCCTCCCACAGCGGCTTGCCGGTCTCGATGGCGAGGTCGAGGGCGATGTCCTCCTTGCGGTCGTCGAGGGCTTGGCCAAAGCGCAACAGCAGCTCGCGGCGCGCGTCGAGCCCTAAGCGATCCCAGGCGGGCTGGGCGGCGCGCGCGGCAGCGACCGCCTCGTCGATGGCGTCGAGGGCGAACGGCGCCTCGAAGGCCAGCGCGTCGATGCGGCACGGGTTCTCGCGACGCAGCACGCCGTCATGGCGCGCTGGGGCGCGCCACTGGCCGTTGATGAAGTCGCCTTGATCTTCGATGTGTGTCGTCGTCATGGTCTCAGGCCTCGGTGGGCGAGGGTTGCGCTTGGCTTGGGGCACGATCACTAGCGCGCGTGAGCGCGCGCGTCTAGGTCGGATCAGCGCGTGAGCGCGGCGCGCTTGGGGTCGCCTATGGGGCCGGATGTTGATGTGACCTCGCGCGCGGTGAGGCGGTCAACACCAGCGTCGCGGGCGCTGTGGCGCCCATCTCATGAGGTGGCGCGCGCAAGCGTCGAACGCGCCAGGCAGTTGTGTTAGGCTCGCCATCGTCATGTCAGCGCAGGCGTCGTGTGGGGATCATCTCATCGCGCTGGCGCGAACAGTGTAGGTCAATGTGGGTATAAATGTGCAACAATCTCATCATGTTCTGATGCGCGCGTGGGGTCACGCGTGATGGGGTCGCAGCAGCCGGGGGGCGAGTCGCCCGCAGGTGCCGGGCCGGAGCGCGCGCGCGTGCGGGCGCCGCTGTGGATCAAGCTGGCGGTGTTCGCCGCGCTGCTTGCGACGGCGCCGACGCTTGGGATGGGGCTGTCGCTGACCTCGCTGTACCGGGACACGCTGCAACGCAGCAGCCTGGAGTACGGGATGCTGGTGGCGGATGACATCACGCAGACGATCGATCTGGAGCTAGGCTTGGGTCGCTCGGGGCTGGTGGAGGTGGCGCGCACGCTGAGTGATGGTGAGGTGTCAGGGCGCGATCGCGAGGAGCGCGCGGCGGCGATCGTGGAGAGCAATCCGCTGCTGGATCACGCGGCGATCTATGACGCGCAGGGCGCGCTGATCGACACTCTGCGCGAGCGTGACGCGCGGGCGCCCGAGCCGCCGCCGCTCTTATCCCAAGCGCTGCGCGCCACCACCGCCGAGGATCGCGTGGCGCCTGGGCCGCTCGCGCGCGACGCGTCGGGCGCGTGGCGTGTGCCGCTGTCGCAGCCGATCGTGGCGTCGGGGCGCGTGACGGGCCATGTGATGAGCCAAGTGCCCTTGCAGCGGGTGCTGGAGCGGGTGAGCTATCAGGCGCAGCAGCGCTTTGAGGGCCGCCCCGACGCGCTGTTCGTGGTGGACGGCGCGCAGCAGATCATCGCTCACCCCGATCCTGCGCGCGTGATGACGCAGGCGCAGGAGGTGCCCTTCTTGTCGCAGATGAGCGCGTCGGTGATCGCGCGCGGCGTGGCGCGCAGCGGCGCGCACACGCGCGCCGACGGCGCGCGCGTGCTGGCGGTGTTCAAGCCGCTGCGCGAGGTGCCCTGGGCGATCGTGGCGCAGATCCCCTATGAGGTCGCGTTCGCGCCGCTGGAGCAGCTGCGCCGCGCGGTGGCGATCGCGCTGGCGCTGGCGCTGATCTTGGCCGTGCTCGGGGCGCTGGTGCTGGCGCGGCGCGTGACCGCGCCGCTGCCCGCGCTGATGCGACAAGCTCACGCGCTGTCCGAGCGCCGCTTTGACGCGCGCGTGCAGGTGCGCACTCAGGATGAGCTGGCCGTGTTAGGCGGCGCGATGAGCGACGCCGCCGCATCACTGGAGCGCAGCGAGGCCGTGATCCGCCAGGAGCAGGCCATCCGCCTTGACCTGGGCCGCTACCTGCCGCGCGAGCTGGTCGAGCGCGTCGTCAGCCGCGAGCAAGACATGGGCCTGGGCGGCAGGCGTCAAGAGGTCACGGTGATGTTCGCCGATGTGGTCGGCTTCACCCCCCTGTGTGAGCGCCTCGATCCTGAGCAGACCGTCGCGATCCTCAATGAGCTGTTCACGATCATGACTGAGATCGTCTTTCGCAACCAAGGCACGGTTGACAAGTTCTTGGGCGACTGCGTGATGGCGTTCTGGAACGCGCCGCAAGCGC
>CAYXWB010000347.1:0-5315 GCA_964468515.1 uncultured Bradymonadales bacterium
GGGCTCATCGGCCTGTTCTTGCATTACACTTATGAGATTGATTATCTGCTGTTCAGCGTGAAGGTGAACTTTCATCGCTTGGGCTTGTGGCTCTTGTTGCTGTCGTTGTTCTTCAGCATCTCAAGCGCCTATGAGTATTTTCGAGGCTTCATCCAAGCGATCGACGCCTTCCAGAGCGATCAAGAGGGCGGCGGCGGCGCGAGCGCGCCTTGAGCGCCGCTCAGTCGTTGGCGTTGCGGGTGGTGAGCGCGCCCGCGCTGGCGCGCCCGCGCCAGCCTAGCTCAGCCGCTTGGCGCAAGACCTCATAGCGCCCATCACAGTCGCGATCGCGGCGCGCCAGCACGACCAACGCCTCGCCATCGCGATGCAGCCTGAGCTGATAGTGGCTGCTGCCGGAGAGCTGGAGCCCAGGGGTGAGCGGGCGCCATGACTCAGGCAGCGGCCCGTAGGGGGCCTCGCTCGCGCAGGGCAGCGCGCTCGGATACCAGTCTGTGGGGGTCGTCAGCGCTTGCCACGCCTCAGGCTTTGAGCGTCCGATCGCCTCAAAGACCTTGGCCAGATCCTCACGCACGCGGCCTTGGGCCTGCGTCTCCGGGGTGGGGGCGTGGTCTTTGTAGGTCTTCAGAGCGAAGGCGACGCCGAGCGCGATGGCGATGATCGTGGCGGCGCGCCACAGGGGGTTGATCGTGCGCTTCTGTCGTGTCTGTGTCATGTCGCACCTCCGCGAGCTGAGAGGAACCTCTCACAGCGTCGAGCCAGTGACAACAAGGGTGAGCTCGACGCGTAAAGCGCGTCGTTTGAATGGGAGCGAGGTCGGCCGCGTCTGCCAAGCGCGCAGGTTGTCGCAAGTACCTCAGTCTGCTAGAGTGCTGCGGTGGACAGGATGGCGAGGACGAGCAGCTCGTCCGCTTCGATCGAGGGCGTGGATATGCGATACATCAAGATGAGCGGGTTGATGGGGTTGATGGCGTTGGCCATGATGATCTCCCCCGCGATGACAGAGGCTGCGAACAAGAAGAAGGGCGACACGAGCGCGAAGGTCGCCGCCGCCAAGAAAGAAGACCGCGCGCTCGCTAACGCGCTCGGTGAGGCGCGCTGGGGTGAGACGCGCGAGCAAGTGCTCGACAAGATCAAGGCCCAGCTCATGGCCGATGTCATGAAAGATCCTGTCCTCAAGAAGAGCCCGGTGGCCATGCAGCAGGCCCGCAAGCGCGCGATGGATCGGGGCGTCGAGGCCGAGAAGTCCTTCATCGATCTGGATGGCAGCCGCTCAGGCTATGAGGTCAGCCTCATCGCCGACGAGTTCACCGTCAAGAATGGTGAGTCGCTGCTGCGCGTGAAGGATGAGGTCGCCCAGCGCTACTACTTCTTCTTGCGCGGGCGCCTCTACAAGATGGTCGTGGCTTATAACAAAGAGTACCTGAAGGGGGTGGGCTTTGAGCCATTCGCCGCGCAGACCGCGCAGCGCTACGGTCGCCCCATCGCGACCGACTACAGCGAGGTGTTCGGCAACGAGGAGCTGACCTCCGTGCGCTGGCAAGATGAGGGCTCGTACCTCGACATCCATAACAAGCGCGAGTTCTTTGGGACCTACACCATGGTCTTCTCCGACCGCCAGAAGGTCGATGAGATGTTGGCGCGCAAGGCCCGCTTTGGGGGCAATGACAAGCGCGAGCGTCAAGAAGAGCTCTCCACGGAGGTCGCCGCGCTGACAGAGGGTGCCAGCGAGGATCAGAACCGAGCCGTCGTCTCCTCGATCGTCGGTGAGGTGAAGATTGACCTCAACGAGGGGCGCCCCGTCGATCAGCAGATCCGCGAGCCGGAGCCTGGCCAAGCGGTCGCGTCCTCAGACGCCTCCGCCAAGAGCAAGGCCAAGGCCAAGGCCAAAGCGAAGCCCAAGGCCAAGGCGAAGCCCAAGCGCAGCTTTGATGATCTGAAGGCGGGCGACACGGAGCTTGTGATCTACTGATCGTGCGCGTGCGCCGCACCTCATGGCGAGCCGCCTGCGCGACCAACGCGCAGGCGGCTCGCTTCCCTTTTGGGCTTGGCCCCGGTATGCTCCTGGCCCTGAGCAGTGTAGCGCGCGCACGCACACGCGCGCTCTTCATCTAATCCACACGCACCTCTTCTCTTGGTAAGGAGTGACCCGATGACAGGTAAGCCGATCCGGTGGGCGGCGGTCGCGATGGCCCTCACGCTGGCGAGCGGCTGCGGTGATGAGGCCGCACAAGCGCCCGATGATACACGCTTTGATCCGCTGCCTGCGGCTGAGCCGATCGAGCTTGCCCAGCTGGACACGGGCGTAGGTGTCCGCTCCGGTGAGGCGATCTCTTTCGCGATCAACGTCCCCAACAATTACAAGCAGGCCACCGCCCTGTTGCCTCACGCCATGCTGCATCTGCAGACCTACGATGAGCTGACGCAGCAGTTTGGTGAGTTCACCTACTATCAAGCGCCCGGCGATGCGCAAGGCCGAGGCGCGGCTGACTATCGCGCGCAGTCGAGCTTGGGCAACATCGATCAGCGCGCGGGTGCGCTGATCGATGAGCTGGATCGGGCTGGGGCTCGCGCGGATAGCGCTGCGTTCGCGCAGCGCAGCATGGTGGTGGACTTCTATCGTGTGCGTCGTGATTGGTTCGTGCGCTGGGATGGCGCGCTGAGCGAGGAGGCGAACCGCGTGGGCAAGAGCAGCTACGGCTTTGGCCGTAGCGCGATGGTGCAGACGCTCGCCACGCTCATTGAGCGCGCCGTCCAGCAGGTTCAGCCTGAGTACTTGATCTTGGGCGATGAGATGGAGCTGCTGCTGGCCACCTCAGAGGGGGAGGGCTTGTCCGAGGGTGAGTACGCGAGCTTCATCGGCTTCTACCAAGAACTCGTACCGAGGATCAAGGCGGTCAGCCCCAACACGCGCGTTGGCATGGGGATCAACTGGGATCGCTTCGCCACCCGCGTGGCGCTGCGCTACAGCGACAAGACGAGCGCGTCAGAGCTGACCGATCGCGACCTCGCGCGCGCCTTTGATCTGGCGATCGCGCCGACGCTGGCGGTCAGTGATTTCCTAGCGCTGCGCAGCGCCGCAGCGCCGGGCGATGAGGCGACAGGGCGCTATCAGTTCTTGCGTCGTCTGCCCGCGCTCTACGAGCGCGAGCTGCCCGTCGTGTTCTACGCCATCACCTCGCCGATCACAGCCAACGCGCAGGCGCAGCTGCAGCGCAACTATCTGGATGACTTCGTGCGCTGGAACGCGGGCGTGGATGTGGAGGCGGTGTTCTGGGATAGGCTGGTGAACATGGACGGCACGAACACCACCGATCAGCAGCTCGCAGGGCGCTGCTTGGCGCTCACAGGCGACATGACGCGCAACCTGCTCGCGCCGCGCTCGATCTGCTATAATGGGCTCTATGACGCGCTGTTTCAGGCGAAGCCTGTGACGCAAGCCTGGCGCGACGCGCTAGGCCAGTGAGCGCGCTTGCCCTAAAGCCCGCGCAGCGCTGCGCTGCGCGGGCTTTAGGGCAAGTTGTCGAGCGCCTTGGCGATGTCTGAGGGGTGATTCAACCCCACCAAGACCTTGCGCACGATGAGCCGCTCATCCAACACCACGATCATGGGCAGGGCGTTGACGAAGTAGTCACGGTGGGCCTGCGCGTTGAGGTCTTGGCCTTGCAGGTAGGGGGTGGGGTGATCGGCGAGATGCGCGCGCTGGCGCTCGCCGGGCTCGCTGCTCAGCGCCAGGATGTGGACCGCGTCCCCGCGCTCGCGCTTGAGCTGGATGAGGGCTTGCGTGGTCGCCCGACACGGCATGCACCAAGTCGCCCAAAACTCCAGCACCACGGGCTTGCCGCGCAGCGCCTCCAGCTTGACGTTCGCGCCAGCCTGAAGGTCAGCGTAGAGGATAGGTGGGGCAGGGCGTCCCATGAGCTGTGTGTCGATCAGCTCACGCTGCGTGGGCTGTGCAGCGAGGGTGAGGGTGGCGGTGAGGGTGGTGTCATCGCGCTTGAGGGTGAGGGGGAGCTGATCACCGGGCTTGAGCCCGCGCAGCACGCTGCGCAGGTCCGCGCGCGTGCGCAGGCGCTGCTCACCTGCGCGCACGACCACGTCGCCCACTTGGAGCTTGGCCCGAGAGGCGGGTGACTCGCGCAGCACCTGCGTGATGATGATGGGCTGATAAGCATCCCCGACGCTCACCGCTTGCGCGGCGATGAAGCCGACCCATGGCTCTTGAGGGTTGGCAGCGCGAGCGATGGAGGTGGCCTGTGGCGCCAGCAGCGCTGTTGAGAGGGCGGTGAGCGCGAGCCCCAGCAGGGCGGCTTGTGCCCACCGCGCGCTATGATAGGGTGCGCGTTGGTGAGGATGAGGCGCGCGTGTTCGCATGGGGGCCTCCCGTGGCCAAAGAGCGCGCACAAGGTGCGCTTGTGCTGGAGACGATATCAGCATGAAGACGATGCAAAAAGCCTCAGGTGCGCTGGCGCTGGCGGCGCTCCTTGGCGCCAGCGCGCTGGCGTGGGCCGCCTCGGAGGGCGCCGTGGCGCCTATGCGCGCGTGGCCGCTGGTGCTGTGTGGGGTGATGATGGCGCTCGCGGGGCTCGGCTTGGCGAGGATCTGGCGCTCAAATCATGCGCTGTCGCGGCTGATGCGGCTGTGGCGAGGCGCAGGCGTGGCGCTGGCGAGCGTGGGCGGCTTCCTGGTGATGATGGGGCTGACGCAGGCGCCGCCTGCGCCGCCTGGACAGGAGGTGCCGTGGCGGCTCGACTGGGACCAAGCGCAGGCTGAGGCGAGCGCGCGCGGCGTGCCCCTGATGGTCGACTTCTCGGCCGACTGGTGCACGGCATGCCATGAGCTTGAGGCGGAGGTCTTTCGTCAGCCTCAGGTGCGCGATCGGCTGAGCCGCGAGGTGATCCCGGTCAAGATCGATCTGGATGAGGCGGGCCCGCGTGAGCTGGCGCTGGCGCAGCGCTTTGAGGTCTCGGGGCTGCCGCGCGTGGCGTTCGCGACGGCGCAGGGTGAGCTGATGGCGGGGCCAAGCTTTGAGGGCAAGCTGGACGTGGCCGCCTTTGAGGCGCGCTTGGGGCAGGCGCTTGAGGGGGGCGCGGGTGAGGCGGGGCCGAGCGCGCTGGATGTGGCGCTGAGCGAGGGGGGGCTTGCGGCGGCGCTGGCGCTGGTGTTCTTGGCGGGCCTGCTGTCGAGCCTGACGCCTTGTGTGTATCCGCTCATCCCCATCACGATCAGCTTGTTTGGCGCGCGCCAAGCGCGCACGCGGCGCGAGGGGTTCGCGCTGAGCGTGACCTATGTGGCGGGCATCGCGCTGACGTATGCGG
>CAYXWB010000348.1:0-5312 GCA_964468515.1 uncultured Bradymonadales bacterium
GCCTGCTCGGTCTTGTTATCGGAGGGGCGGATGACCTCAATGTTGCCATCCTCCATGACCTCCGCGCCGGGCTTGAGGATGACGAGCTGGCCAGGGCGCGGCGCATACTGCTTGTCCTCGGCCTTGCTCTGCAGGTGAGACAGCAGGCCACGGTAGTCATAGGCGACGGCGAACTGCTTATTGCCCTGGAGCAGCTCATTGTTCTCGAGCAGCTGCTGCAGCTCCTCCTTGTCCACCGTGTTGGTCATGCGGTGGTGCTCTTTTAAGAGCTGCTGCATGACGAGGGCCTGAGCCATGAACTGGTTCACATTATAGACATTGGAGCCGCCAAGCAGCGAGGCGTTACCCGCGAGGGTGCCCCCCGCAGGGACAAAGTCCGCCTTAGCGAGCTGCTCCGCGAGCTCCGGTTGAGGCTTGGTGGGATCGAGCTTGTTGATCTGAGCGGCGACATTTTGGGCGGCCTCGATCTTAGGACGCAGCCCATCGCGCACGCGGATCGCCGCCTCTTTTTGCCCCGTATATTGCATGCGGGAGTAGGAGGAGGTCTTGATAAAGTAGCCAAAGCCCAGGCCGAGGATCGCGGCGCCGAGGATGACGCCGATGAACTTTGGCGAGAAGGCGCTGGTCTGGACGACGCTCTCATCGATGGGGATATCGATGATGGGCGCAGGCGCGGGGCGCGCGGCGATGGTGGGGCGCACGTTCACGCTGGCGGGCGGCCCAGCGGGCGGCCTGACCTGCTGAGGCGCTGCTTGGGGGGCGGCAGGCGCTTGGGGGATATGAGCTTGAGGAGCGGGCGCGGCCTGAGGCGGCGCGCCGGGGCGCGGCGCGCTGCCGGGCAGCGGCCCTGCCTGGGCAGGCTGCGGCCCGGAGTGAGGTGGGCCGCCTGAGGGTGGGCCTGCGGGCGCGCCGGGAGGAGGCGCCGCGCCCGCAGGGGGGCCACTAGGCGCGCCCGGAGGTGCGCTCGCGCCGGGGGGAGGCGCCGCGCCGGGCTTGCTCATGGGGTTGAGCCCGAGGCGAGCTTTCAGATCATCCATATCGGGTTTATTACCACGCGTGGCCAATCGCGCACCTCCGTTACAACGAAACCTTAGGGGGCGAGCGTCCCGTCCCTGAGAGCGTGCCCCTGGGTGGGGGCGTGATGTGGGGGCGCGCTGGACGCTCCAAGCGAGCGACCTCGCGAGGCGAGGGGCCTCTCACGAGCAGCGGCGCGCCCACCACCTGATCTCAGGCCGAGGCTCACGACTGGCTCGAAGGTAACGCAGCGGCGCGGCGTGCGTCAAGGCAGACATTGCGTCAGGGCCGCTCCCTGAGCGGGCGCTCGCCGCGCTTGCAATCGCAGCACGCTTTGCCCATGATGTCTCCCTTGTATAGCGCAGCGCCGCTCTGGTTGAGGCCACCTGAAGGAGGTCCTGACGCCAGGGAGGCAACACCTCCCTCTCAAGCCTTGACTGGATCCCCATCATGACCCTCACCCCTCTCTCTCTTCGGTGGACCCAGCTGGCGCTGTCGTTTTGCCTGATCACACCCATGATCACAGGCTGCGGCGACTGCGGCGGCGATGAGACAGCCACCCGCACGGCCACGGTCGAGCTGACTGAAGTCTCGCCCGATGCGGCCTACCCTAACGTGGCCGTGAGCTTCGGCTTCACGATCACGCCGAGCTCGGGCAGCGAGGCTGGCGTCTCGTGGCGCGTCGCGCTGGGTGATGGCACCAGCCGCACCGGCGAGGGGGTGACAGGCTCGCTCAGTCACACCTATACGGAGAGCGGGCTCTACACGCTCCGAGTGGAGGCGCTGGAGGGCGGCCAGGTCATCGGCAGCGTGGAGCGACCTTATCATGTGTATGCGCCGGTTGATCTGGCCATCAGCGCGGTGAGCGGGCGCCCCGCCAACGTGTTCGCTGGGGAGATGCTGAACGTGCAAGCCAGCGTGACGAACACGCTGGCGGGTGAGGTGCTCACCCCCTTCACCATCGGCGTCTACCTCAGCACCAGCGCGCAGGTGACGGTCGAAGACCTCGCCGCGCAGACCTCGCTTGGCACGCTCACCGTGACAAACATCGCCGACGAGCAGCCCGTCTTGATCGGCGGCCAAGCGCGCACGTCAAGCGGCAGCCTCGTGGTCCCAGCGGAGCTGGTGAGCGGTGATTATTATCTCGTCATGCAGCTCGATCCCGAGGCCCAGATCGCGGACACTGACCTGTCTAACAACCTCGCCGTCAGCGGCGGCCTGATCCGCGTTGAGAACAGCAGCCAGACTTTGCCCGATCTGGTCGTGCGCGATGTGGTCGCCGCGCCCGATCGCGCTTACCAAGAACTCAACCGCGTCACTCGCGGCTACACGCTGGCTAACACGGGCGGCCTTGACGCCTTTGACGTGGTCGTCAAGACCTACCTCTCGATCGGCGACGCGACGCTGGATGACGCGGACCGCCTCATCCACACCAGCGAGCCTGTCACGGTCAACGCGCGCCAGACCATCCAAGCGCCCGCCCAGTCGTTCATCTTGGATGACGTGATCGTGCCCAGCGAGGAGGAGACGCTTCAGGTCTTCGTGATCGTCACCGCTGAGCTGACGGGCGATCAAGAGGAGGTCTCGGTGGCCAATAACACCAGCGCCTCTATGATGCCGGTCATCGTCTCCAGCGAGCTGGTGGATGGCCCTGATATCGCCGTGCGCGCGTTTGAGGTCAACCCTGAGCAGACTTTCTTGGATGGCACTCTGGAGGTGACGCTGACCGTCGCCAATGAGGGCAACGTCGACGTCAACGCCTTCCTCTGTCGCCTCTACTTGAGCGAGGATGATCGGATCAACACTGGCCTCGACACCCAGCTGACGCCGATCAACATCAGCACCCTCGCCGCTGGCGCAGAGCAGGTCTTGACCCGCTCCGTGCTCATCTTCTCATTCCTGCCCACGGGCAGCTTCTACATCTATGTCGTGTGCGACCCGGATGGTAACCTCAATGAGACGTTTCGCAGCAACAACCAGCTGATCTATCCCAACCCCATCACCATCACCGATGAGGCTGACGTTGACCTGAGCGTCGCGTCGCTCACCGCGCCCATGCAGGTTGAGGAGGGTGAGGCGGTGGTGCTCACGGCGGAGGTCTGCGTCTCGGGCACCAACGCCAGCGGTCCGACCCGCGCGAGCTTCTATCGCTCCCCGGGCAGCGGCGCGGTCGACTTCGACGCCGCCCCCATCGGCGCGGTTGAGGTGCCTAACATCAACCCCGGCCAGTGCGCGGAGGTCGTGTTCGAGCCCCCCGCCGCTTGCGCACAGTTTCAGGCAAGCTACACCTACGGGATCGTGATCGACGCCGACAATGTGCTGCCCGAGACCAACGAGACCAACAACCGCGCCTCAGCGATGGCCACCACCATCAATGGCCAATACTGCGCCTGCACCGAGGACCTCTACGGCGGCATGAACAACGTGCGCCTTGACGCCGCCCCGCTGCCCGTCGACCAGATCACGCCCATGTCGCTGTGCCAGAGCGGCGGCTGTGACTTCTACAGCGTGTCGCTGCAGGCTGGCGAGAGCTTGGTCGTGAGCAACCGCTTTGAGTCAGCGCGCGGGCGCCTGACGACGCGCCTGTTCGCGGGCACGAGCCCCGCCGCCCTCATCACCGACGCCAACACCACGGGCCGTCAAGAGGTGGGGGTGTTCCTCGCGGAGTCTACCACCAGCTACGTCATCTCGGTGTGCGCTGGCACCCCTCAGGTGCGCAACCTCTATGAGCTGGACGTCCAAGTGCTCGACCGCGCCGCGGGCGTCGATCTGCTCGCGCGCACCATCCAGCTCCCCTCCAACACGACCTTCTCGCTCGGCGCGAGCTTCAATGTCACCTTTGAGGCGATCAACCTCGGCCTCACCGCCAGCGGCGTCACCGATCTGGAGTACATCCTGACGAGCAATGACGTCCTCGGTGACAGCGACGATCAGGTCATCTTCGCCACCAGCACCGCCGCGCTCGCCCCTGGCGCGCGACGCACCATCACCAACGCCGTCTCCATCCCCGCCACGGTCAGCGAGGGCAGCTACCAGCTCGCCGCGCGCCTGATCGCCCCAGGCGACGCGCGCCCCACAAACAACGCCGTGCTCAGCAGCCCCATCAACATCATCCGTCAGTGCTACGATCCGCTGGAGCCCAACAACAGCTTCCAAGAGGCTGACGCTAAGCCCGCGCTCAATAGCTCCGTCGTGTTCAACGACCTCATCGGCTGTGGTCAGGCAGACGACTTCTATAAGATCTGTGTGGAGGACGGCAAGCAGCTCGATGTCACGATCAAGGACTTCGACGGCGCCATGTATGACCTCGATCTTGAGCTGTTCGACGCGCAGCTGCGCGGCCTGGACAGCTCCGCCGCCACGGGCGTGAGCGAGGAGCAGGTCAGCGTCAACTATGTCAACGGCGCTCAGTGCTACTATGCTGTGGTTCGCCTCAAGAGCACCCAGCCGATGGCGCAGACCACCTACTCAATGGAGCTGGACATCCGCGATGTCCCCCCTGCTCTGCGCTGTGGTGGCTTTGATGAGCCCAACGACAACTTCAACGAAGCGACCGACCTGCGCGCGCTGTCTGCGATGCAGCTCCTCGATCGCTGCCCCGTCAGCGACACGGACTTCTTCTATGTGAACCTCAACGCGGGCCAGACGGTGACGTTCCGCGCCACCAAGGAGCCCGCCGCACAAGCGGGCACGCTGCGCTTGCAGCTCTACAACACCGCGCGCTTGCCGGGGGTCAACCAAGAGACCGCGCCCGATCAGCCGTCCGCTGAGATCGCCAACTTCACCGCCCCCTCCACGGGCCGCTACTTCCTGCAGGTGACCGTGGGCGGCAACGCGCGCCGCGTGACCTATAAGATGGAGGCCACGGGGCTGCAAGGCGCGGGCGTCGATCTGGCGCCAAGCGCGCTGAACCTCATCCCGCTCGGCGGAGGTCAGGTCGCCTCCAGCTTCACGCTGTCAAACCTGGGCAGCCAGAGCGCGGCCGCGCCGAGCTATGAGATCTTCCTCGGCGCGCAAGCCACGCATGACCCCGCCAATGACGTCTCGCTGCTGGCGAGCGCCACCGGGATGGCGCTCGCTGCAGGCGCCTCCACGAACATCGCGAACCTGCTCACGCTGCCCGCGAACACCCCCGCAGGGACGCGCTACATCCACGTCGTGGTCAGCGCCACAGGTGACGTGAACACCGGCAACAACATCGCCAGCGCGCCCATCACCATCGCCCCTTGAGCTGAGCCTGCGCCCATGAGGGCGCGCCTGGTTGGGCGAAGCGCGGGCCGAACACCTCTGTGAGAGGT
>CAYXWB010000349.1:0-5298 GCA_964468515.1 uncultured Bradymonadales bacterium
CTCGCGTCTTGGCGCAGGCAGCTCAGAGGTTGGGCAGCAGCACCAGCGTGAGCAGCAGCAAGCCGAGCACCAGGGCGAAGGCGACCAGCAAGAAAGGCCACGGCGCTGAGTGGCGTGGCGCTGACGCGTGTCCGCCGCGCAGCCGCTTCATCTCCAAGGTGGCGTTCTTCTTGGGCTGGGGCAGCGGGAAGCTGCGATCTTTGAGGCTAGGACTGAGCGTGGAGGGGAAGACGCCGAAGGCGGCGTCCTCTGCGGTGGGCTTGATCGCAAAGGGCAGCTCAATGCTGTAGCCTTCGGAGACGTGGTCGAGGTTCTGGACCACGGCGGCCTTGCCACGCGTGGCGGGGTGAGGCGCATCCTCGTAGGGGTCCTCATCCAAGGCGTCGACGACCGCCTCAGCGCCCTCAAAGGGCACATCATCAAGGTTGGGCGCAGCGTCCATCAGCGCTGGTGCGACGGGCTCGCTCGGCTCACGCGGGGTGGTCTCATAGGCGTCCGTCACAGCGTCGAGGCTGCCCTCAGGGTCCTCATCTTCGCTGTGAGGGGGTGGCTGCGCGATCAGGCTCGTGGGTGCAGGCTCAGGGAGCGAGGGCAGCTCAGCGGTCTCCGCGAGGGCGAACCGGCGCGCCTCCTCGTGGGCCAGCGCTGCCGCGATGGCGACCTCCTGATCGATGGCGACTGGCGCGCTCAGCGCCTGCGCCTCAAGTTCGGGCGCCAGCCCAGCCTCCTCTTGCTGCGCAGCGGCTTCGGGCGCCTCGGCGTTGAGCGCAGGAGGTGAGTCAGCCGCCTGACTCGGGCCATCAACCTCGCTGAGCGAGGGATCGACGTGAACGCTGGGGGAGGGGCCAACGGAGGCGACGGCGCGCTCGGCGGGCGAGGGCTCCGCCATGGGGGTCAACTGCGTGACCTGCTCGCGCGCAGCTGAGGCGTCAAACTCTTGCGTCGCGCGCAGGTCCTCTTCGGGCTCGCGTTGATCTTCAAACTCGTCGGTCGAGCGCAGCTCAACGGCGAGCAGCGCGCCCCAGCCCTCGTCGATGTCATCGGGGGTGGGCACCCCGCGCAGCTCGTCGATGATGCCCTCATCGGCGTCAAAGGGGCGAGCGATCTCGCTGGTGAGGAACAGCTCCTCGGGCAGATCATGACGCCCGATGCGTGGGGGCGCTGAGGGGGCGATCTCGCTGCGCGGTGAGGCGCTGGCGTCGGCGTCCTCACGGGCGAAGATCTGCGTCGACTCGTCATGGGCCGCGACGGGCTCAAGGCCCTCGGGGGCGACAGGCGGCGAGCTAGGAGGCGCCTCGTCTTGGAGGCCGAGCAGATCCACGGTACGATCTGTCATGACGGTGACCTCCTCGCTGACCACAGGCGGCTCAACGCCCTCGGGGGGTTGGGGCGGTGAGGGCTGCGCTGTCATCGCGCTGGCGTCGGCCTCGGCGGCGTCTTTAGACGCCGCGGGCTGAAGAGCGGCAGACAGATCGAGGAAGATCGCCCCAAAGGTGGGGTGCTCGCTGATGGCGCTCCAGCGCTCATCGTCAGCGTAGAAGATGAGATCTGTAGGGCGGATCACCCAGCTTCGGATGAGCCGCTCGACCTTCTCCTCGCTCTCGCACTTGAACTGCCGGATGTCGGTCTTGATGCGAAACATGGGCGGCGACGTTCCGGTGCCGGGGAGCGATGCGCGCGGCGTCAAGTCGACCAAACGCATCGTTCGTGGGGATGGCGAGTCAGCGGTTGCACAAGGCGCTCAAGGGCCGAGATCGGACTCAGCGCCGGGGGGCGCGCCCTCCTGAGCGTCAACTGCTCGGGGCAGAGGTGTGGCACAGGTGAGGCTCGCGTCGGCATCTTCGCTCCAAGCCATCGCGTCTAGATGATAGACGTCGCGCAGGAAGTGAAGGCGCCCCTGATCACCCACGCGGACTGTATAGTATTCAATAAAGACAGGGAGCGGCTTTTGCAAGCGTACAAGTTTGGACTTGCCGCTGGCCACGATCGCGTCCACGTCGATCGCGTCAGCTTGGCCGTCGGCGCGCGTCAGGTAGCGCGCCAGCTCCAGCGGCTCATGCACGCGCACGCAGCCGTGACTATAAGCCCTCATATTATAATCAAAATACTTCTTCTTCGGGGTGTCATGCATGTAAATATTGTCGCGATTGGGGAAGATAAACTTCACCAACCCGAGCGCGTTATCAGGGCCAGGGAGCTGACGCACCACCAGCTTGTCGCGCTTCTTCGAGACGATCTCGTAGTTATGGCGTGCAAGCCACCCCTCCTCCTCCAGGTGAGGCGCGATGTCTTGCTCGACCAAGCGCTCGGGCACATACCATGACGGGTTGAGGATGAAGTGCTCCATCGAGCCCATCATGCGCGGCGTGGCGTTAGGCCACGTCCAGCGCTGCGTCTGCGGATCACAGACGCGGTTGGCCTTGCCGATCACCACCTTAAAGCGCTGCTGGCGCTTGTGATCAGCGTAAACCTCGGCGTGAAAGTCAGGCAGGTTGACGAACACATAGTCTGACTCACCGTCATAGTGCGAGGTGCGCCAGCGCTTCATCGACAGCTCGATCTGCTGCAGCCGCTCCTGGGCGGGCACGTTCAGGCTGCGCCACAGCTCGCCGCCTGGCGCGCGCGAGGTGTCAAACTGATGGCCGACGCGATAAGCCTGGACCGCCTCCAGCAGCGCGGCGTCCACCTCATCCTCGCGCGGGGAGTGGGGGATCTGCGCGGCGAGGGCGGACTCATGGGAGGGGCCGGAGGGCTCGATGAGGTAGCCCTCCGCGCGCAGGCGCTGGCGCAGCTTGGCCACGCCTGGACCGCGCGCGCCAGCGCGCAGGGACACGGCGCTGAGCGTGGGCCAGCCGCCCGTGGCGATCGCGTCGATGTAGCGCTTTCGCGCGCTCACCAGCCCCGCATATTGGGGGTGAGGCGGCGCGATAGCCGCCATCTGCTGAGCGACGGCCTGGGCGTCAGGGGCGTCCACCAGCCGATCAAACAGGCCGCGCAGCCGCGCATAGATGACCTCGCGCGCGCCGCCTTGATCCTTGAGCTCCTTCCAGGACAGGCGCTTGAGGCTGAAGTAGCGCAGATCGCGCGCATAGCGCAGCGCCCCATCGACCAAGCGCAGCTCCAGCTCGGCGCTTTCTTGGGCGAGGCTCGCCACGGCGGCGCGCCAAGCCTGCACCTGGGCTGTGACGCGCGGCACGGGCGAGGGCAGCGGCGCGGGCGCGACCGCGTCCGCCACGGGACCAGCGAGTGCGGCCAGCAGCGCATCCTGCGCGCGCTCGCGGGGGGCTTGGTCGAGGCCGTGCGTCTCCAACCAAGCGGCGATCGTGGCGAGTTCTTGGGGGGACAAGGTGACGGGGCGCCAGATGGCGTCGTCAGTAGCGCGCGCGCGCAGCGACGCGTCGAGCTTGACGATGCGATCGAGGTGATAGTCTTTTGGGTCGAGCAGATGATCGGGCGCCGCGCGCAGCGCGCTCAGGATCGCCTCCCCGCGTGGCCCTAAGCCGTCATGACGCGTCATCGCCTTGGCGAAGCCGCGCGCCTTGTAGCGGGCCAAGAACAGGTCCGCATACTTGATCTCACCGCGCAGGCGCTTGTTCCAGGGGAGCTTATCTTGCGCGATGAGCAGCGCCTCCACGGCGCTTGAGGTGGCGCCCGTGTCGGCCTCTTGGCGCAGCAGCTCATCGAAGGCCTCACCGCGCAGTGAGATGGCGAGCGCCTGCGCGTCATCGCGCATGGGGCGCGCCTCATCTGCCGCGCGCGGTCCTGGCTCACAGCCGAGCGCGAGGCTCACTGCGGCGAGGATCGCCAAGCGTGACACTGCCCAAGCCCTCATCCCACGCGCCTGATCTCGTCGCATCACCTGTGCATCCTCCGGAGGCGGCCAGCTCAAGGGCTTCGCATATTGAGAGGCGCGCGTCAACCGGGTTAAGTTACCGCAAGTTAGTCCCGCTTAGAGGCTCGCGCAGGCGCTCGCCTGTGCGCAGCAGCGAGGGGCGCGACGAGGGGCGCAACCTGACGCTGACAAGGGCCGCGAGATCAGGCAAGCTGAGCGCGCCTATCCCATCCGCTTCGCTGGAGGTCATCATGGTTCCCTTAGAGGTCACGTCATCTTGCTCGCTGTGTGTGATCGACGTTCAAGAGCGGCTCTTGAGCGCGATGCCGGAGCGCGAGGCGGCGCGCGTGGTGAGGAGCGTGGAGGCGCTGGTGGCGCTGGCCACGATGCAGGGGGCGGGGCTGCTGTATACGGAGCAATACCCGAGGGGGCTGGGTGCCACCAGCGCCGCGCTGCGCGACGCGCTCACGCAGGCGGGCGCCGAGCGCTTTGAGAAGGTCCACTTTGACGCCTTCGCCTCACCGGAGTTTCAAGCGCGCGCCGATCGCCTCAAGAAGCGGGTGATCGTGTGCGGCATGGAGACGCACATCTGCGTGCTGGCCACGGTGCGCAGCCTGATCGCGACGGGCCACCAGGTGCTGGTGCCGTTCGACGCCACGCTGAGCCGCGCTGGCGAGCACCACGCCAACGGGCTCGCGCTGATGGCGAGCGCGGGAGCGGTGATCGTGAACACGGAGACGCTGATCTTTCAGAGCTTGGGCTCCTCGCGTCACGCGGAGTTCAAGCGCTTCTCTGCCATGATCAAGTGAGCGTGAAGCTCACAGCGCCTGCAGGTACTGGCGGCAGCGATCGCCGAGGTTGGAGAGCGGCTCCAGCTCGGCGCAGCGCTGGAAGTGATCGCGCGCTTGCGCGCGGTTGCTCTCGGCCAGCAGCTTGCCCAAGTTGAAGTGCGGCTCCGCATAATTCTTGGGGCACAGCTCGATGGCGCGGCCATAATGGCGCGCCGCCTCGGGCGGGTTCTTGAGCGCCTCCAAGGTCAACCCCAGGTTATTATAACCCAAGCAGAACTGCGGCTTTAAGAAGGTCGCCATCTTGAAGTGTTCGAGCGCGTCGCTGTAGCGCTTCTGGTTATAATAGGACCAGCCCAAGTTGTTGTGCACCAGCTCCGGCGAGGTGTAGAGCGGCTCGTCGAGCAAGACGAGGAAGACCTCCTCGGCGTCTTTCCAGCGAGACATGGCGAGGTAGGTGGCGCCCAAGCTGTTGCGCGCGCTGTGATGGTCGGGCTTCAGCACCAGCAGCCGCTTGTAGTGGTCGACCGCCTTGTTATAGTTGCGCCGCCCCATGTAGATGAAGCCCAACAGGTAGTGGGCGTCGAGGTGGTTGGGGTTACGCTCAAGCGCGATCGTCAGCTCGCGGATGGCCAGTGAGATCTGCTGATTCTCAAAGTAGCCCGCGCCCAGCTTGTA
>CAYXWB010000350.1:0-5294 GCA_964468515.1 uncultured Bradymonadales bacterium
AGACACAGGCGCGCAGCTGCCGCGCGCTGCATCGCAGCGCCAGCCCTCAGGGCAAGGCTGCGCCTCATCACAGCGCGCTGTGCAGTAGCCGATCCCCGAGGCGGGCGCGTCGATGTGACAGCCCTGCGGGCAGAGCTGCAGATCCAGCGCGCAGAAGTCACCAAGCGCGCCGCGCGCCTCCTCACACACCCTAAACCCCGCTCGCTCCACACATCGCGCGCCGTCTTGGCGCAGCTGACGCGCGCAGTCGCGCGCGTCATCACAGGTGCGCGCGCGCTCAGGGGCAGGGTAGAGCGCGCAAAGGCCGGCTCGATCGTCTGCGGCGAGGCTGGCTTGGCCGCCGTCGATGAGGTAACGCGAGGTCATGGTGGCGAGCGGCTCGTCTTGTGGCGCTGGCGGATCATCGGGGTGCGCCAAGCCCAGCACATGCCCCAGCTCATGCGTCAGCACCGCGCGCAGTGAGACGCGCAGCGGCGACACTGGCGCGCGCGGCGGTCGCAGCCGCTGCGTGATGTCCGCGTCGCGCGTCCACGCGTAGTTCGCGTTGAGCAAGATCGCCACGTCGCGCCCCTGGCAGCCCGTGACTGTCAGCGCCAGCTGCGTCAACCCCTCGGGGAAGCACGGTGACTGGCCTGGCGAGACGACCTCGATGGGGATCTCACCAGCGTTGAGGCGCTGCCAAGAGGCGCGCGCGCCTGCATAGCGCACATCAGCGAAGGCGCAGGGCACCTCGCGCCACTGCGTCGCCGCGTGCTCGATCGCTTGTGCCACCTCTGCCTCGCTTCGCCCCTCAGGCGGGGACCCGACAAAGACCAAGGACAGCGGCATCGCGGCTGCGTCGAAGACGCGACCGTTGAGCTGAAAGCGCACCATGGCCGGGCCTGGTCCCCGATCATCAGGCGCGCGCGTGTCAGCGCGCGCGTCTGCGCTCAACAGCAACAGCGCGAGCAGCGCTACGCCGAGCTGGCGCAGGTGGGGTGTGAGGCGCTGATGTGTCATGATGAGGCGAGGTGGCGAGGTCGGTGTCATCGCGTCTTCATCGTAGCTTCGCAAATAATTTAAGTCCTCTTCAAGTTAGGGACGTTGGATGTTCCTAGGATCACACCCAGGCGTCCAGCGCCTGCGTCAGCAGCGGACACCTCGGGCAGCACGCCACGGACATTCATTTTCGGAGAGTTAAGACCATGAAGAAGTTTGCTTCCATCGCCTCCGTCGTCGCCCTGCTGCTCGTCGCGGCGCTCTACTATGGCAACCAGCAGCGCGTCACCCAGGACGATCCCACCCCTGATGTGACGCCCACACCCGATCCTCACGCTGTCGTGAAGACGCCGCCCTCGCCCGACGCGCCCACCACCCACGCCGCACACTCAGGCACGCTGACCTTGAGCGCGGCGTCGTCGCATGGCTACGCGCTCACAAACCAAGCCAGCGAGGTCTATGCGGCGATCGACCTCAAGGCGATCAAGCATGAGGGCGCGCAGCGCCCGCCGCTGAACATCTCGGTGGTGATCGATCGCTCGGGCTCCATGAGCGGCGAGAAGATCGAGCACGCGCGCGCCGCCGCGCGTCGCTTGGTGGACGTGCTCTCGCCGCAAGATCGCGTCTCCGTCGTCTCTTACGGCAGCGACGTGACCGTCGAGTTTCCCTCCAGCTTCGCCAACGCGCAGGCGCGCCCCCAGCTGCTGCGCGCGATCAACAGCATCGAGGTCAGCGGCGGCACGAACCTCTCCGGCGGCTTTGAGCGCGGCTTGGCGGAGGTGCGCCGCTGGCAGAATGGCGACAGCATCAACCGCGTCATCCTCATGAGCGATGGTAACGCCAACATTGGCATCACCCACATCCCCGAGCTGGAGCGCATGGCCCGCGAGGCGCTGCAGGGCCGCGTGACGCTGACCTCCATCGGCGTGGGCCTCGACTACAATGAAGATCTGATGACCCGCATGGCCAACCAAGGCGCGGGTAACTACTACTTCGTGGACAACACCGCCACCATCGGCACCATCTTAGAGAGGGAGCTCAAGGGGTTGTCCAACACGGTCGCGCGCAACACCTCGCTGACCATCACGCTGCCTCAGGGCGTCGAGCTGGTGGAGCTGTACGGATTCCCCTATCAGCGCATTCAAGACAGCTTGCGCATCTCGCTGGCTGAGTTCTACTCCGAGGAGTCGAAGAACATCCTGCTCAAGCTGCGCGTGATGGGCCAGGGTGACAACAAGCGCGAGCTGATGGACGTGCAGCTCAGCTACAATGATGTCATCCACACCCGCGACACCCACAGCCGCGTCGGCCTGAGCGTGATCATGACCGGTGACGCCGCGCAGACCGAGCAGCAGGTCAACGCCCAGGTCATCTCGCGCGTGCAGCAGGTTGAGGTCGCGCAGTCGATGCAGCAGGCGATGGAGCTGTACGAGCGCGGCGACGCCCTGGGCGCCTCCGGGATCTTGGAGCGCCAGCAGCGCAGCGTCTCCAAGGTGCGCGCCAAGTATGCGCCGCTCAAGAAGGAGGCCTCCTTTGATCGCGTCGACGATGAGATGGAGCGGATGAAGGGCACCATTCAGGCCGCGCCCGCCGCCAGCGATGAGGGCAACCGCCTGCGCAAGTCCAGCAAGGCGCGCAGCAACTATATCCTCATGGACTCTACCAAGTTCTGATACCCTGTCAGTGAGCCGAGAGGACCTTTTGAGGGCGGCCACTGCGCCGCCCTCGCCACAGAAGCGGCGCGAGGAGCAGCAGCATGGCCACGATCAGCAGCAGCATGGACAACCAGAGCGCCTTCAACCGCGAGCTGATCACCTTGGGCGCAGGCGCGCTGGTCGCAGGCCTCACCGCCAGCATCTTGCAGCTCATCGCGGGCGCCTCAATCGCCCCGCTGAGCGCGCTCAGCTTCGGCGCCGTCATCGGCTTAGCCGCGAGCCTCATGGAGCGACGTGAGGGCGCCAGCTCCTTGCGCCTGATCTTGGGGCTCATCGCGGGCGGTGTGATGGCGCTCGCGGGCGCCGCCCATCCGCTGTTTGGCGCTTTCTTGGGCGGCGGCATCTTGGGCGCCGCGCTCTCCATCGGCGAGGGCGGCTCAAGCGCCAAGCGCGCGCTCATCGTGCTCGCTTATGCGGTGGCGCTTGTGGGCGGAGTCTACACGGCGCAGACGCTCTTGCAGCTCGGCTTTCTGCGCGCGCTTGGCGAGCTGCCCGTCGTCTCGGAGCTCACGCGCGCTGGCTTGTGGGGCACCTTCTTGATGGTGCCCGCTGGCTTGAAGCTCTTGGAGTGGCGCGAGGTGGAGTCGCTGCGTGAGCTGCGTGAGTCCGCTCAGCAGCTCAAGAAGATCGCGCCTCAGCATGCGGAGCTGCTGCGCGGCGCGGCACAGACCTATGAGCGCGTGCTCGATGAGCTTGACCGCGAGGAGGTCGCCTCCAGTCGCAGCCGCGCCGAGCAGATCGCGCAAGAAGTGGCGCGCGGCCTCGTCGCGCTCACACGACGCGCCGTCGAGCTGGAGCAGGCCGTGGCCCGCACCACCATGCGCCCGCTGGAGCAGCGCGCCCACGATCTGGAGCGACGCGCTCGCGACGCTCGTGATCCTGCCCTGCGACGCGAGCTGCTCGCCGCGCTGTCTGAGGTCGTCGAGCAGATGCGCGCGCGCCGCCGCATGGAGGCCGCCTGCGTCCGCATTGAGGCGCGCCAGCAGCGCTTTATCACCGCCCTAGAGCGCTTGCACGTCACCCTCGTGCAAAATGATCGCCTCGTCAGCGATGATAACGCCATCTCGCTGTCGCTCGACGAGCTGTCGCGCCTCACTGAGGAGGTCCGCTGGCAGAACCTCTCGCTTGATGAGCTGTGTGGCCCTGAGGCGCATGCGATCGATGATGAGCTCGATGACGCTGACCTCAACGCGCTGCTGGCTGAGCTTGACGCGGTCCGGGGCAGCGCGAGCGTGCCCGCGCCGAGCGCGCGCCCTGTCACGGCGCCCGCGCGCACCGTCGCTGCGCCGTGCGCGTCCCCCCCTCGCTTCGCGCCACAGCCACAACCTCCCCTCAGACCGATGGCGCAGGCTCAAGACGACGATGAGGAGGAGGTCGTCTTCCCTGATGGGGTAGACGGCTCGCTCGCCGCGTCGCATGATGAGGAGGTGTCACAAGCGCAAACCTCATCGCAGGAGCAAGCCAGTGCCCACATCGCCCCGCATTCGCGCTGAGCTGCACACCCACTCAACCTCAAGTGATGGCTCACACAGCCCTACCGCGCTCGCCGCCCGCGTTCATGACGCGGGCGCGCGCGTCTGGGCGCTGACCGATCACGACACCCTCGACGGCTGCGCTGAGGCCCAGCGCGCAGCCCTTGCGCTCGGGCTCACGTTCATCACAGGGGTGGAGCTGAGCGCCCAGCTCGATCGATCGATTCATGTGCTCGGCTACGGCGTGCGCGCTGATGATGGTCCGCTCAACGCGCTGCTTGGGCGGCTGCGCGCCTCGCGCGGCTCTCGCATGGCGCAGATGATCGCGCGCCTCAACGCGCTCGGCGTCAGCGTCAGCTTGGGGGAGGTCGCGCAGATCGCTCAAGACGCGAGCCTCACGCGCCCCCACCTCGCGCAGGCGCTCGTGCAGCGCGGCGATGTCGCGACCATCCAAGAAGCGTTCGATCGCTGGCTCGGGGAGGGGCGCCCCGCGCACCTGCTCAACATGCCCCTCTCTGTGCCTGACGCGATCGCCGCGATCCACGGCGCGGGCGGCGTCGCGGTGCTCGCGCACCCTGGCATCTATGCGCGCGATCACGCCATCCCTGGCTGGCTCGACGCGGGCCTCGATGGTATTGAGGTGGCGCACCCCTCGCACAGCGCTGAGGATGAGGCCCGCTATCGGGCGCTCGCTAGCCGTTATGGCTGCTTGATCACCGCCAGCAGTGATTACCATGGTGAGCATGTGCCCGCGCGTAAGCTCGGGATGGTGGACCTGCCCCATGAGGTTTATAGGCGCCTGTGTGATGCGATCGCCAAGCGCCAGCGAGCGATAGACCAGATGAGAGCGCGCTGATGACGACCTCCGAGCCCAAGAAAGACGCCCGCTGGCGCATCCGCCTGTGGCGCCGCGCTAACCAAGCGGGCGCTGACGCGCCCGAGCGTCTGCTGCCTTACTCGCAGTTTCGCGTGGAGGAGCTGATCTTGCGCGATCTGCTCGCGCGCGATCGTACCGTGCTCGCCAACGAGCGCACGCTGCTGTCTTACTCACGCACCGGCCTCATGTTCATCGTCTCGGGCGCCACGCTGTTCAAGCTTGTCAGCCCTGGCGAGCTGTGGAGCTTGGTCG
>CAYXWB010000351.1:0-5202 GCA_964468515.1 uncultured Bradymonadales bacterium
ACCCCGAGCGCGCGTGGGCGTGGGAGCTGCGCCTGCAAGACGAGATCGGCGCTGATTTTCGCATTGAGGAGGCGCCCTATCAGCCCGCAGGCCTCATGGTCGAGGACGACGCCGGAGATCAGCCGCACCGCGACGCGTGGCTGCGCGATCACGCCGACGAGGCCATCGCCGCCATCGAGCGCGAGGCCACGCGCCGCATGGGACGCGGCGCCCAAAGGCGCCTCATCGACACTTTCACCTTGCTTGAGCCCGGCCTGTGGCGCGACCACGCCGAGGCGATGTGGGCGCTAGAGCTGCGCTTGGCCGCGCGCCAGGGGGCAGACCTCCACATCCTCGCACCCGACGAGCCCGCCGCGCGCGCGGCGCTGCTCAACGCGCAGCCTGAGCTTGAACCTCAACGCCAAGCCCTGCTCACCACGCTCGTCCCGGAGGTTGATCTGTTTGATGGGGTAGACGAGGAGGAGGCGCTGGAGGGCGAGGAGGACGACGGCGAGGATTGAGGGGCTGGCGCGCTCATGCGCCGGTGCGACTGACGGCGTGACTTGGACGATCCCCGCATAAAATAAAGCGCTGCGAGGTGTCGTGCGGGAGGTTGTGGGTCAGAGCCCTGCGGCCATCATGGCCTCGACGAGCTTGTCTTGGGCGTCGCGAAGCTGCCAGGCGTAGCGCGGCGCCGGTGGGTCGTTGAAGATGATGGAGAAGACCAGCGTGCGGCCCGTGGTGGTGTAGGCGTAGCCGCTCAACGAGAGCACCGCGTTGAGGGTGCCAGTCTTGGCGCGGATCTGGCCCTTGAGGCCGCGCTTGGTGAGGCGAGCGCTCAGGGTGCCGTCGTCGCCGGACAGCGGGAGCGAGGCCATGAACTCCGGCCCGTGGCGGTGCGTGAGCATGGCGTGCAGCAGCGTGGTGAGCTGGCGCGCGCTGACCTCATTGCCCACATACAGGCCGCTGCCGTTGAAGACCTTGAGCCCCGAAGTGTTGACGCCGAGCGCCTTGAGGCTGTCCATCACGCGCTGACGCGCGCGCGCCACAGGATCGCCGCCGCCGCTGGGGTCGAGGCCAATCTGGCGAAACAGCTGCTCCGCGATGAAGTTGTTGCTCCAGGTGTTCATGGCCAACAGCTGTGACACCACCGGCTCCGAGGTGTGGCTCGCCAGCACGCGCGCGCCCTTGGGGGATGCGCCGAGCTTGACCTCACCACCGACCTTCACGCCAAGCTCCCCCATCGCGCGCACGAGCAGCGCGCCCGCGTAGAGGCCCGGCTGGCCCACGCGCTTGCGCACCGTGACTGGCGCCGCGTTGAGGCCGAGCGTCCCAGTCACCCGCAGCACCGTGCGCTCGCCCTCGTCAGTCGCCGTCACGGTGAGGCGGCTCACCTTGCCCGCCACCGTCTTCGCCTCGTGGATCACGCGCACATGATCGTTGTCAGGTGTGAGCGTGATCGTGGGCTTGTCGGGGGCGGCGGTGGCGGTCAGCGTGACGGCGTTAAAGTGGGTCGAGACGCCGCCAAGCGGCGCGCGGTACGACGCGTCCTCATCCTTCTGATCAAAACCTGGCGGCACGTAGCCCTGCCCAAAGCAGGTGTCATCCACGCGCAGATCGCCCGCCACCTGCGTCACCCCTTGCCCCCTGAGCCCGCTCGCAAGCTCAAGCATGTGCCGATAGAACAAGCTCGGCTCGCCGCACCCCCACAAGAACAGGTCGCCGTCGAGCTTGCCGTTTCGGATCGCGTCGGCGGCGCGAAGCTCCGTGCGCTGGGTGTGATCGGGGCCAAGCTGCGCGAGCGCGGCGGCTGCGGTGAGCAGCTTGGCGTTGCTGGCGGGGTTCATGGCGAGGTCGGCGTCTTTGGCGTAGAGCGCTTGGCCTGTGGCGCCATCGATGATGTGAATGGCGATCTTGGTGTCAGCGAGCTTGGGGTCTTGCAGCGCGCGCGCGAGGTTGTCTTGGAGGGCGCGCTGCTGAGCGGCGCTTGGCGCCGACGCTTGGCCTCGCACGGGCGCAGCGGGGGCGTCTTGGGCCAGCAGCGGCGCGGGTGCGAGGCTTGTGAGCGAGAGGGTGAGTGAGAGGGATAAGGAGAAGACCAGTCGCATCATCGAGGTTCATCCGGGGCTTTGGAGGTGCCAGGTGAGGGGGTCGAGGGTGCGAGGTCGGGGTGAAGATGTCAAGGCGCTGGGGCTTCGGGCGCGGAGGTGTCGAGGGTGACGTCGGCCTTGCGCAGGTCGCGATCGTTGGGCAGACCCATCATCATGTAAGAGGTGGTCATGATGATGATCATGATGACGGCGATGACCTCGTAGGGGGCGCGGACCTTGCCGAGGTAGTTCTCGGCGAAGAAGCGGCCGCGCGAGCGGGTGCGAATGCGCGACTGGACGCGATCGACGAAGTCATCGGGGGCGAAGGTGAAGGGGAGCTGGCGCAAGCCGCCCATCAGCTCGGTGAAGGCCTCATAGTCGCGCCGAAAGGCGTCATCACGGGTGAGGCGCGCGTTGAACTCGGCGCGCTCGGACTCGCTCAGATCGCCCTCGAAGTAGGCGTTAAACAAGACGTCTTGCTCGCTCAGCGGCTCGTCAATGAGCGGCAGCGGCGCGTGAGCCGGGAGCTGCTCATGAGGTTGCGTGGTCATGACCCATCCTCCAGATCGTAGCGCACCTTCACGTAGGATTGCAGAGCCACCCGCGCGCGGAACAGGCGGCTCTTGACGGTGCCCTCAGCGAGGCCCGTGATCTCTGAGATTTCTTGGTAGCTGAGGTTCTCAATGTCACGCAAGACGATGATCTCACGATGCTCGCTGGCGAGCTGGTTGAGGCCTTGCTGGATGATGATCTCCAGCTGATGCGCCTGCGCCTGGCGATCGGGCCGCTCCAGGGTGGAGCCGAGCGGGTTGTCGAGCATGTCGCGCTCGGGGGTGTCACCGAGGTCTTGGTGCTGCTTGCGCGCGCGTCGCGACAGGTACTTGATGCGGTTGCGCGCGTGGTTGGTGGCGATGCGATAGATCCAGGTGGAGAACTTGGCGTCACCGCGAAACTGCTCGATGTGCTTGAAGACGGTGATGAAGACCTCTTGGCTGACGTCCTCGGCCTCCTGACGATCCCCCAGGATGCGATAGATGACGTTAAACACCTTGTGCTGGTACTGAAGCACCAGCTCGCAGAAGGCGTCCTCGTCACGCGCGCGCAGCGCGCGCACTAGCTTTCGCTCCTGTCGGTTGATCATGAGGTGGGGGCGCCTCAGCGTGAGGTGTTCTCTGGCGAGCGGGTGAGGACAGAGCGCGATGCTAGCACGAGGGCACAGACACTGTCTGTGGGTGAAAGTTCCAGCGCGCGCCACGCTCAACGCGCGGCGGGCAGCGTGACGACGCGCTTGGGCGCGTCCTCGGGCATCAGCGTGATGCGCTGGCTCTGGCGCTTGGGCGCCTCAAGCAGCAGAGAGCGACCCTTGCCAGGGCGGATCTCAAGCGTGAGCGGCGTCGATCCGAGCGGGGCGCGGGTGGTGGCGTGGACCTCGAAGACCTGGGACGCAGGCACGCTCTCCAGCCGCACCTCGGTCACCCCTTGCAAGGCGCGCGACATCGTAGCGGGCATCGCGGGCTTGGGCTGACCGAAAAAGAGCCATGCGCCGCCGAGCACGGCGATGACGCCCAGCGCCAGCGCGCCGCCCACGCCCAGCCACAGCGCGACGGTGCGGGGGTTGACGTTATCCTCAGTGCGAATGTCGGCGCGCACCCCAGCGCGCGGCGCCAGCGCGGTGTCCGCCAGCGCGTCGGGGCGCGGCGCGCTCTGATCGGGCAGCTGCGCAGGATCGATCTCGCGCAGCGCGCGCGCAAACGCGCGCGCGTCGGGGTAGCGGCTGGCAGGATCGCGCGCCAGCGCGCGCGCCAGCGTCGGCCCAAGCGGGCTCAGCAGCAACACCTCGGGCAGCGCGAACTCCCCGTGGATGTGCTGGAACATCGCCCCCATCGCGCGGCTGGACTCCACCACCGCGCGCCCGCACAGCGCCTCGACCAGCACGAGCGCGAGCTGGTAGACGTCGAGCGCGGTGGTGATCTTACCATCGGCCGCATACTCAGGCGCGACGTAGTGCGGGGTGGCGGCCATCATGCCCGCTTGGGTGAAGCGGCTGGCGCGGTCGCGAAAGTGGGCGATGCCAAAATCAGTGACCATGAGCCGCTCGCGCGCCTCGCCAGGGTGCACCAAGAACAGGTTAGCGGGCTTGATGTCTTTGTGGACGATGCCTAAGGCGTGGGCTTCAGCGAGCGCGTCAACGCAGGGCAAGATGAGCTGCCACAGGCGCGCGGGGGCGATGGCGCCCTCGCGCTCGATCTGGACGCACAGATCGCGCCCGCGCAACAGCGCCATGACGATGAACGGCGCGCCGCGCTCAGGATCGACGCCGAAGTCGAAGATGGGGACGACGTGGGGGTGATCCAGGCGCGCGGCGAGCTTGGCTTCTTGCTCGAAGCGCGCGAGGTGGGTGTGGCGCTCGGTGGGGTCGTGGGGCAGCAATTCGGGGCGCAACAGCTTGAGGGCGACCTCGCGCTCGATCTGGCGGTCTGTGGCGCGATAGACGCGCGCGAAGCCGCCCTCACCGATGACCTCATGGAGCAGGTAGCGCCCGGCGATGAGGTTAGCGTCAGGTGCAAGCGAGGCGTCAGCGGTCGGCATCACAGGCGGCCTCATCGTGGCTTGAGCGAGGGGGACAGCGGGCGCGCCGATCATAGCGCGGCGCGGGTGTGGCGAGAAGGATCGTTCGCGGCTTCGCGAGGCGCGCACGCGCCAGCGCCTCAGTCAGCGCGGGGATGCTGCAAGTGAAGGTCTTGCTTGGACGATCCCCGCTTAGGATCAAGACTTGCGACGCACCGACTGGGAGGTTGTGTGGGCGCGAGGCCGCTCTTAGCGCGCGCCGCGACGCTGTCAGCGCCGAAGCGCTTGTGCCAGCGCGTGCAGTTGAACGTGGACGCGGGGAATCTACCGTCACCGCATGCCAACACGCTGCGCTACTTGCGCATCCCCATCAACGCGTTTAAGCCCGAGCCCAGCCGCAAGACGCGATGACGAGCGAGCGCGTATGAGCGCCACCTCATCACGCTCGCCAGCTCAGCCGCGCACGCGCGGACCTCTTAAGCACATAGGAAGGACATGTTCATCATCGCCGCGGCGCTCGCCATCATCATGGGCCTGACGCTCGGCCTGTTAGGCGGCGGCGGCT
>CAYXWB010000352.1:0-5176 GCA_964468515.1 uncultured Bradymonadales bacterium
CGTCTGGCGCTTCGCGCCAGACGCGCCTGCTAGCGGCGGCCGCGTCAGCGGCCGCCGCGCCGAGTCAACGGCGTGACGCGCGCAGCGCGTGGTGCGCGACGATCGACCGTGCGCTGGGGTAAACAGCGCGCTATCATGGGCGACGTCACGATGGTGTCACATCACCGCCCCTGCCCCCCGAGCCCACCTTGCCTTCCCTCATGACCTCGCTGCGGCGCGCGCTCAAGCGCGCGCGTGATCCGCTCGGCTTTGGGGCCACGGACCTCACGCTGGAGCCCTTCACGCTGGATGGGCTGGAGGTCAGTGAAGGGGAGCCGCTGGAGCAGACGGCGCGTCTGCTGTGTCAGGCGCGGCGGGTGCTGGTGTTCGCGGGGAGCGGGCTGTCGGCGGAGTCTGGCATCGCGACCTTTCGCGACACGACGCAGGGGCTGTACAACGACGAGATGTTGCAGCGCGTGACGCACGCGTCGAGCTTTGAGACAGACCGGGCGTGGCAGCTGAGCTGGCATGAGCGATGGCGCGAGCACATCGCGGCGACCGCGCCTAACGCGGGGCATCACGCGCTGGCGACGCTGACACGACGCGGCGGCTACACGCTGGTGACGCAGAACGTAGACACGCTGCTAGAGCAGGCGCTGCGGGCGGCGCGCTTGAGCCAGGAGGTGTTGCACTTGCATGGGACGTTGCAGCGGGGGCGGTGTCATGCGTGCGGCGCGATCGATGAGGCGCAGGATTGGGCGAGCGCTCAGGCGCGGTGTCAGGTGTGCGGCGGCCCTTTGAGGCCAGATGTGATCTGGTTTGGGGAGAGGCTGGCGGCGCAGGTGCATGAGGCGGCGCGGGAGGCGGCGCGAGGCTGCGACGTGTGCCTGTTGTTGGGGACCTCGGGGGTGGTCTACCCTGCGGCGATGCTGCCAGAGGAGGCGCAGCGCGCGGGGGCGAGGTTGATCGAGATCAACCCCAACCCGAGCGCGCTGACTGAGGCATGTGATGTGGTGTGGCGCGCGCCGACGGGTGAGGCGTTGCCTCAGCTGCTGGCGCGATTGACGCAGCTCACAGATCGCCCAGGTCGCGTGACAGGCTGATCCAGTGGATCACCTCGCCATGGTTGTTGGTCACAGGGAAGACGCGCACCTTGTGGCGAAAGGCGCGGCCATCGCTGCGATAATGGATGAGGACCTCCTCAAAGCGGTGACCAATCTCCAGGGCGATGCGCAGCCGCTCGATGGCCTCAGGATCGGTCAGCTCACCGCGCAGCAGGCGGCTGTTGTGACCGACCAGCATGTCACGACTGTAGCCCGTGATCCGCTCAAAGGTGGGGTTGAGGTAGATCACGGGGTTGTCGTTCTGGAGCGGATCGGTGATGAGGACGGCCTCATCGAGGTTGTTGAGGGTGGCGACCAAGGCGCTGGACAAGCGCACGGTGCGACGCAGCGCGCCGATAGAGCGCGAGTGACGCATGGCGTAGCGGATGGAGCGCTCTAGCACCTGAGAGGAGATCTGCCCCTTGACTAAGAAGTCGTAGGCGCCACGATCCATAGCCTCCAGGTCAACCTCCCGGCCGCCTTGACCGGTGAGCATGATGATGGGGGCGCGACAGCCCGCATCAAGCGCGTCACGCAGCAACGACAAGCCGTCGCGCGCGCCGAGGTGGTAGTCGAGCAGGTAGATGTCATGGCGCTGGCGTTTGATCTCCTCAAGCGCGGCGTCATAGTCATCGAGCCAGTCAATCTGAGGCTTGGCGAAGTGATCGCCCTCGCTCAAGAGCTCACGGGTGATGAGATAATCGTCCTCATCGTCATCGACCAGGAGCACACGCAGGGTGCCATCAACCACCATGGCCATCTCCATCATTATGATCGGGTGGGAGCTCAACGATCTCGAACCAATATTGTCCCAGGCGGCTCATGACCTGGACCAGCCCGTCAAAGGAGACGGGCTTCGTGATGAATGAGTTGACGCCGAGGTCATAGGTGCGCAGCACATCCTCCTCCGCCTTGGAGGTGGTGAGGATGACGACGGGGATCGAGCGCAGGCTTGGGTTGGACTTAATTTCTTGCAGGGCCTCTCGTCCATCCTTTCGGGGCATGTTGAGGTCGAGCAAGATGAGCCCAGGCCGTGGGGAGCGCTCAGGGTCAGCATATTTACCGCGCCGCGCGAGGTACTCCATCAGCTGCTCCCCATCATCGACGAAGTGCAGGTTATTCGCGAGGCGGCTCTCGCGCAAGGCCTCTTGCGCGAGTAACCGGTCGTCTTCATCATCATCAGCGATCAGGATAGTGATAGGGGAGCGAGAGGGCATGGTGATGCTCGCGATCGAGGGGTGGAGGAAACAGCCAGCGCGCTGGGGGATCGATGCTACGGGCGCACGCCGAGCGCATAAAACGCGGTCGCAAGCTCTGAGGCGACTAATTGCCAGAACAGGTGACCGCCAAAGCCCGTCCACCACAGCCAGTTGGTGGACTTCTCAACCTCAATAGAGACGACGCCGATGGGCTCATCACAGAAGGTGATGGGGTAAGCCAAGGTGGCGTAGGTGTAGGGGCGGATGGACTTGTAGTAGCGGCTCAAGCGAGCCCAACCTTGGGATTCGGGGAGCTGATCGCGCGGGACGCTGCGAGCGTCGATGACGCGACCGGTGGCCTCGTGCACGCACAGGGCGTTCTTAAAGCGCAGGCCATCACCTGCGCCGTGGCCGCCAGCGAGCACCAAGGGGCGGTTGAGGCGCACGGCGAGGCTGGAGACGCCGGAGTCAAGGCGATGCGACTCAGGGACATCGACGGGCAGATCGAGCTTCGAGCAGCTTGTCCAGCCGTGAGGATGAACGTAGCGCAGCTGGCGGCTGTTGTCGGGGCCGCGCGTGATGGCGCCGATGGCGAAGCTCGGGACCTCGACGTGGCCTGCGATCAGGGCGCTGGCCTCACCGATGAGGCGATCGAGGGCGTCGGGGGTGTGGGGGGCGTCAGCGATGGCGCGCTCAGCGGCGCGACGCAGCCTGCGCAAGATCCACAGCTTGCGCGCGCTCAAGGCGTAGAGCGAGGAGAAGCGCAGCAGCGGCCCCAGATGATCGCCCAGCTCAGCCAGCAGCTGACCGATGCCCGAGGAGAGCTCCGCGCGGGCGCGGTAGGTCAGGCAGACGAAGCCGAGCAGCTCGACGTCTTCGCCATCGCGCGCCACCAGCGGCACGAGCACATACATGGCCTCATCTTCGCGCGAGGCGACGGCGTGGAACGGCGCACAGGCGCGCGCGCTGCCATCTTGTGCGGCCCAGCGTGACAGGTCATCAGGATCGCGCACGAAGATCTGATAGGGCAGCTCGACGTCTTGGCGCTGCTGCCGAAAGGCGGCGGCCAGGACGCTGTGGGTGCCCTCCTCCAGCGAGATGGACATGCCGACCAGGCGCTCATCGTGGCGCTCATCGGGCTCAAAGAACAGGCGCTCGGACAAGACGCTGAAGCGCGGCGAGCTGGCGTCTTCGAGGGTCATGGTCTCAAGGGTGCTGGTGAGGATGGTGGAGGCGGCGTAGTCGCAGCCCGTCCACTCGGGCAGGTGGGCCATGAACGCGTAGAGCATGGACTTCAGGTCGCTGGCCTTGTGCTCATCGAAGAACAGACGCATGGCGTTGCGACGGGCGGCGGCGATAGCCTCGCACAGGTGGAGCTGGAGCGAGGCGATGGCCTCGGCGTCGAACGACTCCAGCTGGGGCAGCAGGGCGAAGCCCATGACCACGCGAGCGGGGCCGCCTTGGGCGGGGCGATCGAGCAGGGGGAGCACGTCGAGGATGACGGGGCCACCGGGCTGCCCAGCCTCCTCTAAGTAGAGCCTGCCGCTGCCACGGCGCGAGGTCTGGCACAGGTCCTCAAAGGTCCAGCCGGTGCGACACTGCGCGCTCTCGTGGTGGGAGACCTCAAAGGTGGTGGACTCGCACGCGGTGTGCTCAAAGCCGAGGGTGACCCACAGGCGCTCCAAGCGGTGGAGGTCCAACCAGCCCGCGAGGAAGCGGTGGAGGTGAAAGGCCATCACCTCATTGCCCCCATCGGTCATGCGAGGGGCGCCACTGGAGCGGATCGTAGAGGGCTGCTGCGAGGTCATGTGTCACCTGACAAAGACTCGCTTGTGAAGAGCGAGGGGCGAGGCGCGGCGGCGCGCCTTTTATTCTGGCCAACTCGCTGATAGCAGACTGTGCGCGCCTTGGCTAGATCGAGCGGCGCGCCCACGCTTTGCATTCGTACGCGCAGGGCCTACACTCACAGGAGTCAGCGCACAGCGCGCTGCGTCGAGCGGGAGTCTGCTGTGTCACGCCAACGCTTAAGCCGCGCCCTCATCCTCACGCTCCTGGCGTGGGCGCTCGGCTGTGTGAGTGAGCAGTCGCCGCCACGACCTGTAGCGCCAGCTGACCTCCCTGTGATGGATGATGGCGTCGGTGACGATGAGGACGACACGCCCGATGAGGCGTTGACGCTGCTGTGTACGCCGCAGGCGCGCCGCTGCTTGGCGGAGAACAGCCCTTTGTTTGATCGCTGCGACGCGTCGGGCGCGGGTTATGTCCGGGGCGCCTGTGAGGCGGCGCACATCTGCCGCGCGGGCCAGTGCGTGCCGTTCACCTGCGCGCCCGCGCGCGCGGTGTGCGTGGGGCCTGACAACGTGGCGGTCTGCGCGCAAGATGGCCTGAGCGTCGAGGCGCCCAGCGCGTGTGAGCCGGGGAAGCGCTGCCAAGCGGGCCGCTGCGTCGACCCGTGCGAGCAGGCGGCGCGCGAGAGCTCTTATATTGGGTGCGCCTATACGGCCATCGAGCTGGAGAACGTCTACCGCGCCAACCCCGAGTCCCAAGATCATCCCTTCGCGCTGGTCATGGCCAACCCTGATCCGCTGCGCGCGCTGAGCGTGTGGGTGAGCGATGCTGAAGGCGCGCCCGCGCCGCTGATCGCAGAGATCGCGCTGGCGCCCCCTGCCGCTTACCGCCAGGCGCCGCCTGCCACCGCGCGCACGGCGCTGCTGCGCGCGGGCGGCGATCTGGCGCTCGGGCGCGAGCCTGATGGCAGCTTCCGGCTGCCGCCTGAGGCGGCAGCCGTGCTGCTGATGGCGCCGCCTGACGGCGGCGGCCTGATTGGGCCGCTGCGCGTGCGCAGCGATCAGCCCGTGGTGGCGTATCAGTTCAGCCCCTACTGCTGTAACTTCA
>CAYXWB010000353.1:0-5161 GCA_964468515.1 uncultured Bradymonadales bacterium
ATGGCCTGACGGATCCACCACGTCGCGTAGGTCGAGAACTTGTAGCCGCGCTTGTACTCGAACTTATCAACGGCCTTCATCAAGCCGATGTTGCCCTCTTGGATGAGGTCCAAGAACTGCAGGCCACGGTTGGTGTACTTCTTAGCGATGGACACCACCAAGCGCAGGTTGGCCTCGACCAGCTCGGCTTTGGCGCGCTCAGCGATCTTCTCACCGGCCAAGACGCCCTGGTGGGTGATGCGCAGGGAGGTGAGCGACTGGCCGGCCTCCATCTCGACGGCGCGCACGCGACGGCGCAGCGCGCGCATCTCAAGCCACAGCTCGCTCAAGCGGCCAGGCTCCACGCGCGAGCCCTTCAAGGCGCTCTCCCAGGAGGGCGTCTCGGCGCGGCGCGCGCGCACGATCTCTTGCACCTGCCCGTAGGTCAGGCGCGAGGAGCGCTCAATGCGAGCGAGCTCCATCTCGGCCTTGTCGGCGCGCCCGATGAGGGTCTTGAACTTGCCGACGATCTTGTCCGTGTGCTTCTTGGTGAGGCGCACGTTCTTGGTGAGGCCGAACATCTCGCGCTTGTTGCCCTTGATGCGATCGCGCAGCGCCCGGCGCTGCTCCATGGGCATGGCGGCGGTGGTGATCAGCTCCTCGCTCAGCGCGATGTTGGCTTGATAGAGCGCCTTGACCTGCTCGATCTGGCCGACAAACCAGCCCTTGCGCTCCTCCAGCGTGAGCTCGATGGGGTTGCCGCGCTCATCGCGCTCCAGATCATCGGGGTTGGGCGCTTGCAGCACGTCATTGAGCTTGACCTTGCCTTTGTTGACGCGCTCGCCCAGCAGGATCATCTCGCGCACGCCGATGGCGGTGGCGAGCACGACGGTGAGGATGGTCTTCTCACCCTCCTCAATGCGCTTGGCGATCTCGACCTCACCCTCGCGGGTGAGCAGGGGCACCTGGCCCATCTTGCGCAGGTACATGCGCACGGGGTCGTTGCCCTTGACGAAGTCATCGGCGCCGGCCTTCTCCTTCTTGGTGCTGGACTCATCACGGATCGTGCGCGCGGGCTTGCGGCGGTTGCTAGCTTGCTCAGCCGATTCGACGACCTCGATGTCCAGCTCGTGGAAGAGCATCATCATGTCGTCGATCTGGTCGCTCGTCAGCACCGTGCGGGGGAGGGTCTTGTTGACCTCCTCGTAGGTCAAATATCCCTTGTCTTTTCCCATGTCGATGAGCTTGCGAACCTCTCGGCTGGTCGTACGGGCATCGGTCATCCAGCGATCTCCTTACACTGGGGTCAGCGTGCGCTGACCCGCGACGTTCGGCGCGCTGACCCACCCCGCTCAGGTGGGCTCGCGCGCGGCACGGCAGAAACTGTTAATTGAACTACCTTATTTCGCGCTGCCCGATTCTAAGGGCGCGCCCGATCTCCCTCGGCCTGCGCCTGGCGAAAGGCGCGCAGCTGCTTGATCTGTGTGTTGAGCGCTGCGTAGGCCTCGCGCTGGGTGAACAGGTCGAGCCCCTCCAGCTCGCGGGTCAGCTGCGACAGGCTGCGATCGGCCCACTCGCGCTTGAGCGTGCGCAGCGTGTCTTGGTACATCTGCGTCGCCTTCTCGACATCGTAGAACTCACCGATTGAGGCGAACGCGCGCGTGAGGATGGGTCGCATCGCCTCGTGAGGCAGCCGCGACAACAGCGTCGCGGCGTCAAGCGCGCCGCCGCGATCGGCGGCGAGCTGGGCGGCGGCGTCGAGGGTGTCAGCGAGTTCTTGGCTCTCCAGCATCAGCTGAAGCTCCTCCTGGCAGAAGGCGAGCAGCCACGCGGGCTGGCTCAAGAGCAGCACCAGCAGCACGAACTCGCGACGCTCCAGCTTCGGCTCCGGCAGCTGAGGCGCGCGACGCTCGGGGGGAGGTGGTGTGGCGCCTGATCCCGCGCTCGCGCTTGGCGCCTGGCGCTCCTGACGTCGGGTGGCCTGCGTCAGGTAGCGGGAGTAGAGCTTGGGGTCGATGTTAAGCCGACGCTCAAGCTCCGCCTCATAGTGGCGGCGCACGATGGGGTTTTGCACCTGGCGCAGCACCTCGGCGGCCTGCTCCAGTGAGGCGAGGCGCTCCTCAATGGGGGCGTTGTCGGCGCTTGGCAGCACGCGATCGAGCGCCCAGGCCACGAGCGGCTGGGCGGTGTCGATCTTGGCCAAGAGCGCGGCTGGGCCCTCACGGCGGATGAAGCTGTCGGGATCATCGCCGCGCTCAAAGCGGATGACCTCGGCCTGGATCTCGCACTGCTCCAGCGGGCCGAGCGCCTTGATCGTGGCCTCCTCGCCGGCCGAGTCGCCATCAAAGGCGATGACAACGCGGCGCGTGAAGCGCTTGATGAGGCGCGCTTGCGCGATCGTGAAGGCGGTGCCCATAGGGGCGACCGCCATATCCAGGCCAGCAGCGTGCAAGGCGATCACGTCAAAGTTGCCCTCGACCAGCAGCGCCAGCTCGCGGCGCTGAATGCCCTTCTTCGCGGTGTGCAAGCCGAACAGCTGCTCACCCTTGACGTAGTAGGGGGTCTCTGGCGAGTTGATATATTTGGGGCTGTCATCGCCCGGGAGCACGCGCCCGCTGAAGGCCAGCGGGTTGCCCCAGATGTCGACGACCGGGTGGAGCACGCGCGCGCGGAAGCGATCATAATGACCCTCACCTTGCTGACGCTCGATCGCCAGCCCGGCCTGCGCGGCGAGGGCGGGGTTTATCCCCTCTGTGGCGAGCGCGTCAAGCAGGTTTTGCCAGCCGCCGGGGGCGTAACCCATTGAGAAGCGGCGCGCTGTCGCCTCGTCGATGCCGCGCTCTTGCAAGTAGGCGCGCGCGGGCTGACCATCGGGGCCCCAGAGCTGGTCCTCGTAGAAGTCGCGCGCGCGCTTCATCAGCTCGATGTACTGCTGGCGCGCCTCGCGGCGACGGCGCGAGGCCTCGTCTTGCGCGTCGTCGCTCTCGGGGATGACGATCCCCGCTCTAGCGGCCAGCGCGCGGGCAGCTTCGGGGAAGGTCCAGCCCTCAATGCCCATCAAGAAGTGGAAGATGTTGCCGCCGACACCGCAGCCAAAGCAGTTGTAGAGGCCCTTGTCGCCGTCGACATAGAAGCTCGGGGACTTCTCATGGTGGAAGGGGCACAGCCCCTTGTAGCGCGCGCCGGTGCCACCACGCTTGAGGGTGACGTATTGTTGGATCACCTCAAGCGCGTTGGTGCGCCCCAGCACCTCATCAATGATCTCGTCGGGGATCCGACCCATGCGTCTTTGCCTGGAATGGCGCTGTGCGAGCGGCTCGTGCGATGTCGCGATGCGCGTGACGCCCGCGCGCCAGATCGCTTGACGCGGCGCGGGTGTCGAGTCAGACAGTGTAACGGATCAGATCAAACTGTCAAATCTGGCGCTTTGCAGAGCATCTGCGCGATCAGCCGCCGACGCAGAGCACGCCCGCGGCTGGTGAGGGCGCGCGCTGGCATTCTTGGCCCCGATCGCAGTCGTCGCAGGGGCAGCTGTCGCAGCCGCGCCCGGGGCGAAAGCGCTCACAGCGGGTGGGGCCAAAGCGGTCGAGCTGGGCGCAGACGGCGTCGCCGTCGCAGCGATCGCCACATTGCAGGGCGTCGAGGTTGGAGAGGTTGCGACAGTACAGATCGTTGCGCGTGGTGGGGGTGCAGGCCACGCCGACGCCTGACAGCTCGCAACGCCCCATGGCGAAGCCGCACCAGCGCCCCCCCTTACAGTCGCCGCGCTCGCAGCGCTCATCGCCGCAGGCGTTGTCGCACTGGCCGCAGTGCAGCGGGTCGATCTGCATGTCGACGCACTCCCCAGCGCAGCGCGTGAAGCCCTGGCGACAGACGCACTGCCCCAAGAGGCAGCGCTCGCCAGGACCACAGCGCACGCCACACTGGCCGCAGTGGTTAGCGTCGAGGCGCGTGTCCACACAGCCGCGCGCGCCGCACGCGCTCAAGCCCGCATCACACGCGCACTGGCCGCCCTCACAGCGCCCAAAGCGCGCGTCACAGGCGCGATCGCACTGGCCGCAGTGGGAAGGATCGCGCGTCAGATCGATCACGATGCCACCGCAGCGCGTCTCCACCGGGGGCTGATCGGGCGCGTCATCGGGCGCCTCGTCAGGCGCTGTGGTGGGCAGATCGGGCGCGCTGTCTGGGGCGGTGGGCAGATCGGGCGCGTGGTCGTGCGTCGTGGCGGGGAGATCCGCGCTGAGGTCGATGGTCAGATCGGGGCGCGCGTCGGGCGCGTCGATCGGGGTCGCCTCGGGAGGATCAAACGCGCACCCCCCGCCCATGATGGTCAGCACGCTCAAGGCGGCCAGTGTTCGCAACGCGCGTCGCATCGGGCGCTCACTCCTGAAGTAGGCTTAATCGATGATGGGTTCAGCCTCATGGAGGGGAGAGTTTGGCACACTTGAACCTCAGCGCGCCATGGTGATAACAGGGGGCTGCGTCTGCGCTCCCCTCCACGTGCCCCGAGCTTCGCTGATGACCACCTCTGATCCTGGCCCTGGCGTGCTGGCGATGCATCGCGGCGCGTTGGGCATCGCCGCGCAGCTCACGGATTCGCTGTGGCGCTTGCGCCTGAAGAACCCGCTGGGGCACCTGCTGGTCAACAGCTACATTTATAAGACGGCGCACATCACCGCAGTGATCGACCCTGGCTGGCCCTGGACGCTGCCCTTATTAGAGAGCGCGCTGCGCGAGCTTCAGCTGGCGCCGTCGCTGCGCGCCGTCGATCGATGGCTCTACACCCACTCACACATCGATCACATGGGGATGGCGTCGCTGCTGGAGCAGCACAGCGACGCGCCGCAGCTGGCGTGGTCGGCGATGCAGCCGCACTTTGCTGACTGGCACGGCTTCCAAGATCGGCTCAATGACTGGTCGGGCTGGGTGGCGCAGGCCTTCGCCTCGCCCGAGCGCGAGGCGCTGCTGGAGGCGATGGCGAGGCAGAGCACCTCAGGAGGTTCGCGCACGATGCGGGGCGCGTTCGGTGAGGGCGCGCTCACGCGGGTGACGCCCTTTGAGCTTGGCGATGTGCTGGAGCTTGATGACCTCAAGCTCCAGGTGCTCGACGCGCGCGGCCACGATCCTTACCATGTCGCGTTCTTCGCCTCTGAGCGGGGCTGGCTGTTCAGCGGCGACGCTG
>CAYXWB010000354.1:0-5159 GCA_964468515.1 uncultured Bradymonadales bacterium
AAGCCCCCCCTGACCGGCCGCGTGGGGGGGGGACCGCCCCTTGCGCTTCCGGCGGGGTGCCGCCCCACGCCGGGGGGTGGGGCGTCACCGCGCGGCGTTTGTGCCTCATGATGAGCGATGAGATGATGACGCAGGAGCAGCCAGGCGCGGTGAGCGATGAGGGCGCGGCGCTGGGGCGGCGCGCGCGGCGCCTGGCGCTGCTGTGGGCGGGGCTCATCGTGGCCGCCTGGATCTTCCCCGCGTCGCCTGTGCAGGGCATGGTGCTGTGCCCGTTTCGCGCGCTCACGGGGCACAGCTGCCCTGGCTGCGGCATGACGCGTGCTTGCGTGGCGGCGGTGCGCGGCGACGTGTGGGGCTCGCTGTCGGCGCACCCGCTCGGGGTCGTGCTGCTCTTGGGCTTGGGCGTGGCCACCGGCGTGGCCGCGTGGGAGTGGCGAAAGGGGCGCCGCATCGCGTGGTCCGAGACGACGCTGCGCGCTGGGCGCGCGGCGATGATCGGCGCGGTGATCTTCATCGTGCTCTTCGGCGCGACGCGCTTGGTGAGCGAGCTGCTCGGCCTCACCAGCGCCACCTAAAGCCGCATGCATGGGGCGTAGAGAAGTTCTCAGCGTGACGCGCGCTGGCGTTCTTGCGCCTGCTAGGTGAGGCTGTTACAACGATGGGCTATGCGGAGAGCCAGCGAGGCACGCCGTCAGCGCGAGGCGTTATGCGCGGCGCGAGGGTGTGGGTTGGTGGAGAGACAGGCGGCGCAGCGGCGTCGCGCGTGAGGAGCCCCGATGAGCAGGAAGAACGCAGAGAAGGTGGTCGGGCTTCGCCCCGGTCTAGGCCAGCTGGCGCTGTCTGGTGGCGTCGCGCTGAGCGCGCTGACGATGAGCGTGAGCGCTTGGGCCCAGCAGCCCACCCCCGCTGAGCTGCCGCCGCCTGCGCTGGCGCCACCAGCGCCCGCGCCGCCCGAGGAGACGAGCGCTGACTCAAGCGCCGCGCTCTCCGCGCCCGTGCAGCGCCCCGCGCAAGATGAGGTCGTCGGGCCGACTGGCGAGAACCTCGACCTGGAGGGCGGCTTAGGCTTTGCTCGCATCGGCGTGGCGCGCGGCGGCGAGCCGATGAACTTCCGCGCTGCGTTCTTCGGGCAGATCTTCTCTGCGTCTAACGCGATCCGTCAGGGTGACACCAACAAAAAGCTCATCGGCACGCTGCTGCTCCAAGGCACGGTGTGGGATTACCTCTCGCTGCACCTCGGCTTGAGCGCGCGCAGCAACGTCAACTCGTTTGGTCAGCCCGAGGCGATGCTGTCGCAGGGTGATCTCCACTTTGGCGTGCGCGGGTTCTACCCGGTCAATGACATCCTGAGCGTGGGCGGCGATCTGACCGCTTACTTCCCCGCTGACTTTGGCGCGTCGGGCCTGTCGGGCGCCTCGACCAGCGTGCGCCCGCGCCTGATCGCGTCGCTCGACTTCGCGCCGCTGACCGATGGCGAGGTGAACCTCGGGGCGCACTTTAACATCGGGTACCGGTTTGACAACACGGAGGCGGGCGTGCCTGAGGGCGCGCGCCTCACGCGCATTGAGCGCTTCGCCTACGATGTGAGCGCCTATGATGCGCTTGAGCTTGGCGTCGGCTTGGAGTACGCGCTGCCCTATGTGCGCCCCTTCTTGGCGTTCAACATGAACGTCCCTGTGGGGGGCGACAGCGCCTTGTGCTTGGCAGGCAATGATCGGCTGCAGTGTGTCGATGATGCGGGCATCGGCGCCTACCCGAAGTTCATCTCGCTAGGCGCCAAGGTCGCCCCTGTGGAGCACCTGGGCCTGCACGCGGGCCTCGACTTCGGCTTGACCCCTCGCCAGGCTGAGGGGCTGCCCATGACCCCAAGCTACGTCGTCAACCTCGGCCTGAGCTGGACGATCGACCCGAACCCGCCCACCGAGCGCATCATCGAGGAGCGCGTCGTTGAGAAGGATAAGGTCGTCGATCGCACCCCCGAGCTGGCCTACATCGACGGCACCGTGGTCGACGTCGTCTCAGGGGCGCCCGTGGAGGGCGCGCGCATCAGCTACGTTGACGCGTCGATGACCGATCAGGCCTCAGGCGCTGATGGCACCTTCCGCTCCTACGGCTTTGGCCCCGACAGCGAGGTCAAGGTGCGCGTCACGCACCCTGACTACAAGCCCGCTGAGGTCGCCGTTAACGTGCCCAAGGGTGACACCCCCCAGCAGATCAAGCTGGAGGCGATCCCCAAGCGCGCCACCCTCGTCGGCCGCGTCCTCGACACCAAGGACAAGCCCATCCCCACCGCGACGGTCACCCTCTCGGGCGCTGAGTCTTACAACCTCAACGTCGACGCCGCCGGTAACTTCACGCGCGAGATCAAGCCCGGCAAGTACAACATCGCCGTCAAGGCCGACAACTACCTGACGCGCGGTCGCGCCGTGGAGATCAAGCCCAACGATCGCGCCGAGCTTCAGTTCGTGCTCGTCGATCGTCCCAAGAAGCAGCTCGCTGAGCTGACGGGCCGCAAGATCATCATCAAGGACAAGGTCTTCTTCGAGACGGGCAAGGCCGCCATCCTGCCCAAGTCCTTCGGGCTGCTCGATCAGGTCGCCGCCGTCCTCGCTGACAACCCTCAGGTCAAGCTGGTGCAGGTCGAGGGCCACACTGATGACGTGGGCAAGCCCAACGAGAACATGGAGCTGTCGCAGTCGCGCGCCGAGAGCGTGCGCAGCTACCTGATCCAGCAAGGCGTCGAGCCCAGCCGCCTCATCGCCAAGGGCTTCGGTGACACCCTGCCGCTGATCCCGAACACCTCGAACAACAACCGCGCGCTCAACCGCCGCGTGGAGTTCAACATCGTCGAACAGCCCGCCGCGGCTAACCCCGCCGCGCCGACGAGCAACACGAAGCCCTGAGCGCGCGCGCTTAGCGTGAACGCCCGCCACCTCACGAGGTGGCGGGCGTTTTTTTATGCCTGACGATCAGCCAAGCCCTGACCGATCGTGCGCGCATGGTCTACACTCCTGGCGGCTCGTGATCTTGTGCTTGAGGAGCGTGGCGCGATGGCGAAAGCGAAGACCTTGTATGTGTGTCAGGAGTGCGGCTATGAGGCGGCCAAGTGGCTGGGCAAGTGCCCCGGCTGTAGCGGCTGGAACACGCTGGAGGAGGAGGTGCGCGAGGCGGAGGTCGCCTCCAAGAACCGCATGGCCTCGGCGAGCGCTGTGCTGAGCGCGCCTGAGCCCGTGCGCTTGGGCGGCATCGAGCAGCTCGCCGAGGCGCGCATCACCAGCGACGTCTCTGAGCTGGATCGCGTGCTGGGCGGCGGCTTCGTCCCGGGCAGCGTGATCTTGTTAGGCGGCGATCCCGGCATCGGCAAGTCCACCCTGTCGTTACAGATCGCGGGCATCTTCTCGGCCAAGAAGCAGCGCGTGTTGTATGTCACTGGCGAGGAGAGCTTGGGCCAGATCAAGATGCGCGCGCAGCGCTTGGGCATCGACGCCAGCGAGGTGCTGGTGCTCACAGAGACGAGCTTGGAGCGCGTCGATCGTCAGCTGCGCGACCTCAAGCCCGACCTCGCCATCATCGACTCCATCCAGACCCTCGCCACTGAGCGTCTGACCGCCTCACCGGGCAGCGTCACGCAGCTTCGCGAGGTCACTGGCGTGCTCACGCAGCTGGGCAAGGGGATGGGCATGCCGCTGGTGCTCATCGGCCACGTCACCAAAGATGGCGCCATCGCTGGCCCCAAGGTGCTGGAGCACATGGTCGACACGGTGCTCTATTTTGAGGGCGAGCAGGGCATGAGCACGCGCGTGCTGCGCGCGGTGAAGAACCGGTATGGCTCGACCAATGAGATCGGCGTCTTTGAGATGCGCGGCGATGGGCTGCACGAGATCACCAACCCCTCCGCGATGTTCTTGCAGGAGCGCCCCGAGGACGCCTCCGGCAGCGTGGTGGTGCCCGTGGTGGAGGGCTCTCGCCCGCTGCTCGTCGAGGTGCAGGCGCTCGTCAGCCCGCGCAACTACGGGCCGCCGCGCGTCAACGCGCTGGGCGTCGATCAGAACCGCGTGCTGCTCTTGATCAACATCATTGAGAAGCGCACCGGCTTGCAGGCTGCGGCGCAGGACGTGTTCGTGAACGTCGCGGGCGGCGTGCGCGTGGTCGAGACGGCGGGCGATCTGGGCATCGTCGCGGCGGTGCTCTCCAGCTTGCTCGACAAGGCCGTGCCGCGCGACACGATCCTGTTCGGGGAGGTCGGCTTGGCGGGTGAGGTGCGCGCGGTGGGGTTCGCGCCCGCGCGCATTAAGGAGGCGATCAAGCTCGGCTTCTCGCGCGTGATCGTGCCGCGCGGCAACCGCAAGGGCGTCGAGGAGGAGTTCGGCGACACGCTCAAGGGCGTGCAGATCGAGTACGTGCGCACGCTGGGCGACACCATCCGCGCGGTGTTCGGCAGCGAGGTCTCCACGCCCGCGCGCCCCGGTCAGCGCCCTGGTGGCGGTGGCGGCGGTGGTGGACAGCAGCGCTCTGATGGCCGCCAAGGCGGCGGTGGCGCTCGCCAGGGCGGCCGCCCTGGCGGCGGTCCGCCCCAGCAAGACGCGCGCCGCCAAGGCGGGTCGCGCGTGCAACAGCAGCCGCCGCCCGCGCCTGAGGATGATCCTTACGATGAGGACGACGACGATGACGCTGAGATCCCGTTCTGAGCTGCGCTCGAAGCGGGTGCAGCTCGCTCAGCGCTGACGCGCCTCACTCTCCTCTTCGCCGCTGCGCGGCGCCCAGCAATCAAGCGCGGGCTGATGCTCCAGCGCCGCGTGTGATTGGAGTAGCAGCCCGCGCCAGGGTGAGCGGCGCCTCGCTCAGTCACAGTCAGCGAGCATGGCCGCTTGGGCCAAGCCTCATTTGAGCGATGCGGCGCCCTCTACAGGTAGCGCGCTCACGCACAACCTCCTGAGCGGTGCGTCGATGCGCTTGATTTTAAGCGGGGCTCGTCCAAGCGAGCGGGTCACTTGCAGCCAGCAGGCTGCGCCACCCAGCGGCGCAGCCGCGCGCGCGTCGCGGCGTGACATGAGCGCGCTGTCCCAGGATCACACCCGCTCGACCACATGGCACACCGCTTGCTTAAGGGGCGCGACCATCAAGCTACACGCGCCGCTCAGGCGCGAAGCGATCACATG
>CAYXWB010000355.1:0-5144 GCA_964468515.1 uncultured Bradymonadales bacterium
CAGCCCGTCCAGCTCGCTGATCCGATGCCCGCAGCCCTCGATGACGCGACGCTCGACGCGCTGTGCGACCAAGTCGCGCGCGAGGGTGAGCTGCAAATCCAGCGCGAGGGCCGCGCGCTGCTTGGCTATCGGCTGGACGTCACCGACGTCTATCTGGGCACGGTGGTGGTGGCCGCGCATGGCGCGCTGGCCGCCCCTGAGCTCGACGCGCGCATGGCCGATCTTCGCGCGTGGTCTGAGCAGGTGGACAACTACCTGGCCGCCATCGCCGACGCGCGCCGCAAGCACGAGGCGCTGCGCGCGCTGTCCGACGCGCTGCGCTCGCCAATCCTAGACGTGGGCCTGGATGAGGCCGTGGCGCTGCTGCGTCGCTTCGTGCCTTATCGCGATCTGGCGCTGGCGCTGCGCTACGAGGACAGCCTCGATCGCCACACGCTCAACTACCGCGTGCGCTGTGATGGGCTGTGGTACGGGCCCGGCCATCAGGACGGGCGCGACACGCGCGACGGCGCCGTGGCGCTGCTGCGCGGCGATCTTCAGCCGCTCCAAGCCGCCCTCTCACTGAGCCCTCAGCGCGAGGAGGCCATGGCGCTGGGGCGCGATGGCCACGCCATCGTGCGCGTCAGCGTGGGCGTCGAGGAGGGCGGGCTCACGCCATTCGCGCGCGATGTGCTCGACCGCTTCACCGACTACATTCGGCTGCGCGTGGTGGACTTCAACCAAGAATGGAAGCGGCTGTCTCACCACTTCCCGCGCGCGGTAGTGCGACGCCTGCTCCAACAAGAAGACTACGTGGCCAGCTACCTCAGCCCGCGCGAGCGCGAGGTGGCGATCCTGTACTGTGACATCTCCGGCTTCACGCGCCTGAGCGAGCAGATCCTGCAAGAACCCGCGCTCATTGGGCAGCTCATCGACGCCTGGAGCGCGCGCGTGGTGGACTTCATCTGGCAGAGCGGCGGCGTGTTCGACAAGATGGTCGGCGACTGCATCATCGGGATGTGGGGGCCGCCACTGTTTGAGCTGACGCCTCAGCAGGCGTGCCAGCAAGCGGCGACCGCCGCGCGCCAGATCCGCGACTACACCCGCGCCCTGCCCTCGCTGCCTGACGTGCCCGCGCTGACCGGGCGCCACGATCTGCAGGTGGGCGTGGCCACGGGGCTCAACTACTGCCCCCTGTTCGTCGGCACGTTCGGCCCTGATGAGAACTACACGGGGTTCAGCTCAGGCATGAACAACACGGCGCGGCTTCAGGGGCTCGCCACGCGCGATGAGATTTTGTGCATGGAGGCGTTCGCGCGCACGCTTGGTGAGCCTGAAGCGCTGGGGCCAATGCGCAGCGCGGCCGTGAAGAACGTGGCTGAGCCGCTGCACTTTATGCCGCTGCGAGGATGAGCGTGCGTGCTGGTGGCTTGGGCGGGGTCTTGGTTGGGCTCACGCGGCGCGCGTCAGCTGACGAGCTGGCGCACCAAGGCGGTGATTTCTTGCGGGGTGAAGGGCTTGCGCAAGAAGTGAAGGCGCGCGTCGAGTGACAGCGGCACATCCTCCAGCTCCATGCCGGAGATGAGCACCACCGACAGCTCAGGGTTGATATCACGCGCGCGCACCGCCAGCTCCACGCCTGACATCCCGCGCATCTTGACATCCGTGACGAGCACCTGCACCTGATCGACGTGCAGCGCTAACATGCGCAGCGCCTCATCACCGCTCTCATAGAGCGCATAAGGCACGCCCATGCGGCTGAAGATGCGATCCAGCAGCCGGCGCACCAGCTCATCGTCGTCGACGACTAAGATCTGAGGCGCCTCTGTGATGAGCAAAGTAGCGGGGAGCGGAGGTTGCATGAGCTTGTCCTAAGAGCTGAGGGCGTCGTACATCTTGAGGCGCGGCGGCGCTCCCCCTCTTCGACAGCTCAATAACGCATCGGGTCACAAAGTCTATCCCTAAAAGATGCACATTCGTGGAAAATTCAATGTCAAAACAATGACATATGCGCTGGAGATCCGATGACAAGCGAGCCAACAAGTGCCCCATGGCGCGCGCCCAAGCGCCCCTGCGTGATCGTGCTCATCGGCGCGGCGGGCGCGGGCAAGTCGACCTGGGCGCAGGCGCAACCGGGGCTGACGCCGATCTCAAGCGACGCGCTGCGCGAGCAGCTCACCGATGACGCGTCCCATCAGGGCTGCACCCAAGAGGTCTTCGCGCTGATGGGCTCCCTGGCCGCGCTGCGGCTTGGCTACGGGCGCCCCGCGCTGCTCGACGCGACGCACACGCGCGCGCAGTCTCGGGCGCCTTGGCTCAAGCTCGCGCGCGCACACGGCGTGCCCGCCATCGCGGTGTGGTTTGACGTCGATCAGGCGCGCTGCGAGGCCAACCAGACGCAGCGCGCGCGCCGCGTGCCCTCGGCCGCCATCGCGCGCCAGCGCGAGGCGATGGCCGCGCTGCCTGAGGCGCTGCTGCAGGAGCCCTGGGATGAGATCGTGCGCCTGCGCCCCGACGATCAAGGCGGCCTCACAAGCCAGGTGCTGCGCGCGTGGCAGCGACCGCTGACCTCGCCAGTCACCGCGCACGGCGCGATGTTATGGGCGCCGCGCTTTGACGTCGTGGGCGATGTGCATGGCTGCCTTGAGGAGCTGGTGGCGCTGATGGGCTCGCTCGGCTGGCAGCGCGACGACGCGGGCCAGTGGCATCACCCCCAAGCGCGCGTGCTCGTGTTCGCGGGCGATCTGGTCGACCGTGGCCCTGACAGCCCTGGCGTGCTGGCGCTGGTGAGCCAGCTCATCGACGCGGGCCAAGCGGTGATGGTGCCAGGCAACCACGATGACAAGCTCGCGCGACACCTGCGCGGCAACAAGGTCACGCTCACGCACGGCTTAGAGGCGACCGTCGCCCAGCTCGACGCCATGGCGCCCGAGCCGCGCGCTGCCCTCATCGCGCGCGCGCTGCCCATGCTAGAGCGCGCGCCGCTGTGGCTGTTGGCCGCGCCGACAGACGCGCCAGACGCGCCCTTTGGCGCGCAGCTTGTCATCGCGCACGCCGCGTGGAAGCCCTCCATGATCGGGCGCAAGCGCAGCGACGTGCGCTGGTTCTGCCTCTATGGCCCTAGCACTGGCCAGCAGACGGCGCACGGGCTGCCCGAGCGGTTGGACTGGCGCGCGCGTTATCCCGCGCACGCGCCGCGCTGTCTGCACGGTCACACCCCTTATGATGGCCCCGTCCGCTGGCAGGGGCGCACCTTGTGTCTGGACACAGGGTGCGTCTTTGGCGGTCACCTCAGCGCGTGGCGCTGGCCCGAGCAGACGCTCGTGCAGCAACCCGCAGCCAAGGTCTACTTTGCGCATGAGCCGCCGCTTGAGCAGGCGCCCAGCTACGCGAGCGCGCCTGCTCAGGATGTGGGTGAGAGTTGAAGTGCGCTTACGCGCGCGTTATAATTAAGCGCAGAGTTCTTGGCGCGCGGCGCGAGCACCGCGCGCACCCTCACCTTCACTCACGCGACGCATGTGCGCGCGACAAGCGAGCGCCCCACGATGAGCGGTGATCAAGCGTGGCCCCCTGGCCTCAACCGCCAGCCAAGTCAACCGCAGCGCCACGCGTCAGCCTATGACGATGACAGCGCCTCACCCGACGAGCCCACGCCGCCCGCCGGTCACGCCCTCGCCGCCCTGCGCCCCCAGCCGCCACACCTGACCTCATCAGGCTTCAACGCCCCCCTCGCGCCGCGCCCTACAGGCGCGCTGCCTGCTATCCCGCCCGCGCGCCACGCCACGTCGTCAAGCTTCTCGCCGCCCATCAGCCCCACGGGCGGCTTGCCTGCGCAGCCCTACAGCGCGCCAGGGCACGCGCCCGCGCGCCACCCCACAGGCGGCTTCCCCGCCGCGCTGACGCCGCCTGAGCTGAGCGAGACGACTGATCCCAGCTTCTTGCCCCCCAGCGCCCCCTATGTCACAGGCGCCTACCCTGCCCTCGTACACACGCCCCCGCACGCGGGCCACTACACCTCGCCAGGGTTTGCGCCGCCCCTCGGCCCCACGGGCAGCTTCCCCGGCGCCCACAGCGCGGGCCACTATACGTCGCCAGGGTTTGTGCCGCCGGTGGGGCCGACGGGCAGCTTTGGCCCGGTCACAGGCGGCTTCGCGCCCGTGACCGGGCAGCACGCGCCGCTCCAAGGGCCCACCCTGCCGCTGGTGGTCGTGACCCCCTCCGTGCGGCTCACCTATGCGATCTGGGGTGGCGCTATCGGCGCGCTGGTCGGGGTCGCGCTCGGCTTGCTCAACGCGATCCTGGAGGGGACGCGCCTGGTCAACGCGCAAGGCCCCATCTATGGTATCGCCATCGTGAGCATGCTGATCGGGGCGGGGTGCTGCGCCTATACGCCCAACACGTTCGCTCAGCTCGCGCGCCGCGCTGGCTTCGAGCACGACGCCGACTGACGCCGCCTCATCACGCGCCGCCGCCGCACGCGGCGGCGCAATCATCGCTCCTTGAGGTGTCATGCCACGCCCCCACCCCCCCCTCGCGCGCGCCGCTTATGCGGCGACGCTCTCACTCGCGCTGCTTGGCAGCGCATGCGAGCGCGCGCCGCAGCCCTCGGCGTCCAGCGCGCCCCAGGCGCTCAGTCATCAGAGCGCGCGCGCGCCCTACACGCTCACGCTCGGCGCCGAGTGGGAGGCGCTTGAGCCTGCGACGATCAACACCGACGCCGACTTGGCCGCGCAGACGCGCGATGAGCGCGTGTTCTTGATGGTCGTGCCAACCGCCCTGGCACCCCAGCCCGGTGTCGCCCCGATCGCGCTCTCAGCGCTGCGAGACAGCGCCCTGGCGCTGATGGCCTCGAACACGCCTGAGTTCACCATCTTGAGCGACACCCCCGCCCAGCTCTCGGGCGCGCCAGCGCATATTACCCGCGCGCGCGGGCGCGTCGGCGCGCACAATTACCTGTACGCGATCACCTACGCGCGCCACGAGGCGTGGGGCTATCAGCTCGTGCTGCTGACGCCCGAGCAAGACACCCAGCAGCTTGAGCGCGCGCTGCGCGCGCTGCACGCCGGGTGGCGCTGGCGCGATGAGGGGCTGCCTTGAACGAACCATCTGTGAGGTTGGCGAGCGGGCTGCTGTGACTATAATGCCCGTCGGCCACATCGTCGCGC
>CAYXWB010000356.1:0-5131 GCA_964468515.1 uncultured Bradymonadales bacterium
CCGCATCGAGCTGCGCGACCTCTTGCGGGAGTTGGCGCGCGACGGCCACACCATGTGGACATGCGGGATCTCGGCCTCCATGAACACCTCGCCGACGCGGCGCCAGCCCAAGCGGGTGTACCACGCCTCCAGGTGCGCCTGCGCGTGCAGCTCGGCGCCGCCGCCTGCGCCATCTGCCTCAAGCGCGCGCTGCACCGCCTCCATCACCACGCTGCCCAATCCCTGGCGCTGTCGATCCGGGTGGACCGCCACGCGCCCCACCAAGCGCGGCGTCTCGTGTAAGAACAAGCGCGCGGTGGCGACGAGCTGGTCGCCCTCCCATAACATGGCGTGCGAACACGCAGGGTCGCGGCCGTCCACCTCGGGCTCCGACGTGATCTTCTGGCCCACCACGAACACCAGATCGCGCAGCTGCAAGATCGCATACAGCTCACGCAACGACAGCGCGTCAAACGGCTTGATGGTCACGGCTTGGGCGCTCATAGCGCCTGCGCCGGGGCGTCAGGCTGGGCCTCGGGTCGCGCGGCGATAAACGCGGGCAGCATCGCGCACGCCGCCTCCACCGCCAAGACACGGGCCAAGTCCTCGATCTGCACCTTGAACCGGCGCGCGTTGTAGAGCTGCGGCACCAAGCACAGGTCCGCGATGGTGGGATAATCACCGACTGAGAAGCGGCCTGGGCGCTGGCTTGCGACCGCCTCGAAGGCCTCTAAGCCGCGCCGAATGTAGCGCTGTGACCAGGCGTTGGCGTCTTGGCCAAGCTCCTCGCGCAGGTGCTTGAGCACGGACAGGTTCTGCAGCGGCTGGGTGCCCGCGTTGATGATCTCGGCGAGCTGGCGAGCGCGGGCGCGGGCGACAGGCTCAAGCGGCAGCAGCGGCGGCGCGGGCGCAGGGTAGCGCTCCTCCAAGAACTCAATGATGGCGAGCGACTGCGCGAGCGCGTGGCGCTGACCGTCGGCATCGGTGAAGGTCAGCAGCGGGACCTGTCGCATCGGGTTCTGCGCCGCGAAGGCGGGATCGTGCTGACGCCCGCCCTCATCGATCAAGCTCACGGGCTCAAGCGTGAACGGGATCTCCTTGAGCAGCAGCGCGGCGCGCACGCGCCACGACGCGGAGCTTCGCCAGTAACCAAACAGCGTGACCTCTCGCAACATGGCAGACCTCTTGGGTTGAGCGCTTCGCGCGGGCTCGCTCGGGACGCACAGGGTTCAGGGCGCGGCGATGACCTGCTGGCGAATATCACCGAAGATGCTGTGACCTTGGTCATCAAGCATCCGAATGTGCACGGTGTCACCGGGTGACATAAAGGGCGTGGTGAACTCACCGGACTCGATCTTCTCAAGCATGCGCTGCTCAGCCAGACAGCTTGAGCCGCGCGCGCGATCCTCGTTGGAGACGGTGCCGCTGCCCAAGATCGTGCCTGCGGTGTAAGCGCGCGTGCGCGTCAGGTGCGCGATGAGATCGAAGAACGAGAAGTGCATCGCGGGGCCAGCCTCCGGATCGCCGAAGAACGCCCCATTATAATCGGTGCGAAGCGGCAGGTGCACGCGGCCGCCGTGCCACGCCTCACCCAGCTCCTCAGGGGTGATGGCGAAGGGCGCGAAGGCGGTCGCGGGCTTGGACTGAAAGAAGCCAAAGCCCTTGGCAAGCTCGGGCGGGATGAGGTTGCGAAAGGTGACATCGTTGAGGATCACGATGAGCTTCACATACGAGGCGGCTTGGTCTGCGGTGACGCCGCGCGGGGTGTCGCCTAAGATCACGCCCACCTCGGCCTCAAAGTCCGCGCCCCAGCTCACGTCCGGGACCTCGATAGGATCCGTGGGGCCGAGCAAGATGCCGCTGCCGCCTTGGTAGACCAGCGGATCGGTCTCAAGCGTCTCAGGCGGCGCGGCGCCGCGCGCCTTGCGCACGAGCACGATGTGGTTGATGTAAGCGGAGCCGTCGATCCACTCATAGGCGCGCGGCAGCGGCGCTTGGAGCTGCTCCAAGACCACGGGCTTGCCCTCCAGATCGCCACACTCCAGCGCCTGAGCGCGCGCGCGCAGCGCGGGCGAGAGCGCGTCCCAGCGGTCCAGCGCGGCTTGCAGGTTGGGGGCGATGTCTGAGGCGTCGGTGAGGACCTGTCCATCACGGCGCACGATGGCGAGCTTGCCGTCTCGTGTGCCATCGCGCAGTGTGGCGAGCTTCATCCTGGGCTCCATCAGTGAGAGGATCGGTGAGCATGATCATGTCGCGTCTGGTGTCTTAGTCAGCGCGAACACCCGCTGTCAACACGCGCCATCACACATTGCGGCGAGGGGTGCGCATCGTCTACGATGTGCTGTTGACCTCAACCTCGCCAACCTGAGGAGCCGCCCCGAATGAACCACCCCCTCTCGCGCGATGACGTGCGCCCGCTGATCGAGCTGCTACGCCAAGGCAACCAAGCTGACCTCGATCGCACGCGCCTCATCTTCTGCAACCGCGACATCGACATGCATCAGATCGAGGCCATCGGCTTCGACATGGACTACACGCTGGCGCTGTATCACCAAGAGGCGATGGATCGGCTGTCGGTCGAGCTGACCGTCGATCGCCTCATCAGCGAGCGCGGCTACCCTGAGGACATCCGCGAGATCACGCCCAAGCACGACTTCGCCATCCGCGGCCTCGTGCTGGATACGCACCTGGGCAACATCCTCAAGATGGACAGCCACCGCCACGTCGGCAAGGCCTACCACGGCCTGCGCGAGCTGAGCGAGGAGCAGCTGGGCATCTACCGCCAAGAAGTCATCCGCTTTAATGACGACCGCTTCGCGCTCGTCGACACCCTCTACGCGCTGCCCGAGGCGTTCTTATATGCCGTGATGGTCGACTTCATGGAGCGCGCTTACCCCGCGCCTGGCGTCAACTACCGCGAGCTGTACGAGGACATCCGCTTCTGCATCGATCTGGCCCACCGCGATGGCTCCTTTCAGGCCGGCATCTTGGCTGACCCGGAGCGCTTCGTGACGCGCGGTGAGGCGCTGGCGATCACGCTGCATCGGCTGCGCTCGGCGGGCAAGAAGCTGTTCTTGTTGACCAACAGCTACCCCGACTACAGCGAGCGGCTGATGTGCCACCTGCTCGACGGCGTGCTGCCTGAGTACCCGAGCTGGCGCAACTACTTTGACATCATCATCGCGGGCGCGCAGAAGCCCGCCTTCTTCTCCCAGCACAGCCCCTTCTTGCGCGTCGATGACGCGCTGCAACCCGGCGAGGAGGAGCACGATCGCTTTGAGCGCGATCGCATCTACCAGGGCGGCAACCTGCGCGAGTTCATGGCCATCACGGGTTATGCGCCCGAGCAGGTCATGTATGTGGGCGATCACATCTACGGCGACATCTTGCGCAGCAAGAAGACCACGGCGTGGCGTACGGTGATGATCGTGCAAGAGATGGAGCGCGAGCAGCATCAGTTCTTGGCGCTGCAAGAGGACTACCGCAAGCTGCATCACATTGAGGAGCAGCTCGCGCGCCTCACCCACACGCTGTCCTATGATCAGTGGCTTGATCACAACCTAGAGACGCTGCTGCCCCATCATGGCGAGGGGCCAGTGGACCCGACGCAGCGCGCGCACACCTTACAAGTGGCACGCCAAGAGCTGCGTCAGAGCCGCGACCGCGTCAAGCGACGGCGCAAGGAGCTGCTGGAGCAGCTCTTGGCCACAGAGCGCCACTTGGAGGCGATGTTTAACCCGTATTGGGGGCTGATCTTCAAGCAGCACAATAAGAACAGCGTGTTTGGAGAACAAGTCGAAGACTACGCCTGTTTGTACACTAGCCGCGTGGCCAACTTCGCGCACTACTCGCCGCACCACTACTTCAGGGCGCCACGCCGGCCCATGCCCCACGAGATAGGCTGAGGATTGATGCAAGCTCACCGTCGCCCCATCATGTCGCTCGTCAGCTGCTGCGGTGCGTTCTTGCTCGCGCTGAGCGCTCATGCGCAGCAGAAGCCCCCCGCGCAGCTCTGGCTCGATCATCGCCCCGCGCGCAGCGAGCGGGCCGCAGGGTTTAATCAGCTCGTGTCACAGCTGAGCCCAGCGGTGGTGAACATCACCGTCAACTACGGCGACGGCGATGAGCCGCTGCGCGACATCACGGGCGCGCCCGGCAACGGGCGCATGGCCGTGGGCTCAGGGTTCATCATCCACCCCAGCGGCTATGTGCTGACCAACAACCACGTGGTCGAGGGCGCCGTGCGCATCCGCGTCAAGCTCAACGATGATCGTGAGTTTGAGGCGCGCGCGGTGGGCACCGATCCCGCGACGGACGTGGCGCTCATCCAGATCGACGCGCAGGAGCGCTTTCAGGCCATCGCGCTCGGCGACAGCGACGGCATCCAAGTCGGCGATCAGGTGCTGGCGATAGGCAACCCGCTGGGGCTCAACCACACCGTCACCAGCGGCATCATCAGCGCGCTGGGCCGACGCGACCTGTCACCGGGCGGCCGCACGCTGGAGGCGGAGTTCATCCAGACCGACGCGTCCATCAACCCCGGCAACTCGGGCGGCCCGCTCATCGGGCTTGGCGGCGACGTGATCGGCATCAACACCGCCGTCAATCGCGCAGGTCAAGGCATCGGGTTCGCCATCCCGATCAACGTCGTCAAGGCGCTCTTGCCGCATCTGCAGACGCGCGGCTTCGTGGTGCGCAGCTGGCTTGGGGTCAGGGTGCAGGCGGTGACGCCGCCGCTTGCGCGCAGCTTCGGCTTGAGCAAAACCACCGGCGCGCTCGTGGCCGAGGTCGTGCCCAACAGCCCCGCCGCGCGCGCGGGCGTGCTGGCTGGTGATGTCATCATGGCCATCGGCGATCGCGACATCCGCCACAGTGACCAGCTGCCGTGGCTCGTGGCCACGGGCGGCGCGGGCGAGGTCGTGCAGGCGCGGATCGTGCGCCAGGGCAAGCCCCAGCGCGTGGCGCTGACGCTTGAGGCCATCCCCAACCAGAAGCACCCCGTGATCCCCACCAAGGATCGGCCCGCCGCGCCGCCCAACGCGCGCCTGGAGAACCTCGGCTTGGAGGTCAAGCCGCTCGATGAGGCGCTGGCGCGCCAGCTCGGCGCGGAGTCCGTGGCGGGCGTCGTCGTCACGCGCATTGATGACGCCTC
>CAYXWB010000357.1:0-5125 GCA_964468515.1 uncultured Bradymonadales bacterium
CCGCGCGAAGCGCGGGCTGCAACCCACCCGCTCGCTTGGACGATCCCCGCATAGAATCTGTAGCTGCGACGCACCGATCAGGAGGTTGTGTATAAACAGGCCTCACCTCAGCTGCGCCGCATCGCTTGAGCTACGCTTGGCTCAAGCGGCCTTGTGAGCAGGGCACGGGTCCGCTACCTTCGATGCTCAACAACACGAGCAGGTGTGAGCATGACGATGGCGCAGGGGCCGATTTATACGAGGGGGCGAGGCTACCGGGCCAGGGCTGAGGCGCGCCAGCGCAGCTACCGCGCCGAGGTGCTCGGCGCGCCGCATGGCAGATACGGTCATCTGCTCTCGGCGCAAGCGGCGGATGATGGCGCAAACTTCATCATGGATGAGGCCGCTGACGCGGCGCGCGAGCGTCAGCGCGCGGGCAAGGGCGTGGCGCAGCGCACCTTTGAGAACATGCTCTCCAGCCAGGCCATGTGCTTTAACCTGTTCGCGCCGCTGGCCACGCGCCTTGATTTGGCCACCGAGGCGTTGAGGCCGTTCATCGACGGCTTACAGGCGATCACTGCCATTCACATCGAGCACACCCCCGCTGGTGACGTGTTCCACGATCAGACGGGGCGCGGTGGCGTGGACTGCGATGTGCTGATCGAGGGGCACACCACCCAAGGCGCGCTCGCGCTGGTCATTGAGACGAAGCTCGTGGAGCCCGAGTTCAGCGCGTGCGGGTTTCGCAGGCCCGGCCGCGCGACGAAGGGGCAGACGATGTGCGCCCAAGATGTGCCAGTGCGCGACGATCGCAGCGCGTGCCTCTATACGAGCCTCAAAGGTTATGATTATTGGCGCCGCACCGATCAGCACGACCTGTTGGCCCCTGACGCGCTCCCCCCTCAAGGCTGCCCCTTCGGCGGAGCGCGCTGGCAGCTCTGGGTGAACCTCGCCCTGGCCCACGAGGAGGCCGCGCGTCGCGGCGCCTCAGACGTGCGGTTCGCCGTCTGCGCGTCATCACGAAACACCGCGCTGCTCGGTGACGGCGAATTACTTGAGGGCTTCAAGGCGCTGCTTCGCACCCCCGCGTCGGTGTCACACCTCGACCTCGACGCGCTCTTGTCCCACCTCCAGACCTGCGCTCCCCCTGACCTCACCCCTTGGGCCAACGCGCTGGCCGCACGCTACGCCCACATCTGATCACCGCGCGAAGCGCGGGCTGCAACCCACCCGCTCGCTTGGACGATCCCCGCATAGAATCTGTAGCTGCGACGCACCGATCAGGAGGTTGTGTATAAACAGGCCTCACCTCAGCTGCGCCGCATCGCTTGAGCTACGCTTGGCTCAAGCGGCCTTGTGAGCAGGGCACGGGTCCGCTACCTTCGATGCTCAACAACACGAGCAGGTGTGAGCATGACGATGGCGCAGGGGCCGATTTATACGAGGGGGCGAGGCTACCGGGCCAGGGCTGAGGCGCGCCAGCGCAGCTACCGCGCCGAGGTGCTCGGCGCGCCGCATGGCAGATACGGTCATCTGCTCTCGGCGCAAGCGGCGGATGATGGCGCAAACTTCATCATGGATGAGGCCGCTGACGCGGCGCGCGAGCGTCAGCGCGCGGGCAAGGGCGTGGCGCAGCGCACCTTTGAGAACATGCTCTCCAGCCAGGCCATGTGCTTTAACCTGTTCGCGCCGCTGGCCACGCGCCTTGATTTGGCCACCGAGGCGTTGAGGCCGTTCATCGACGGCTTACAGGCGATCACTGCCATTCACATCGAGCACACCCCCGCTGGTGACGTGTTCCACGATCAGACGGGGCGCGGTGGCGTGGACTGCGATGTGCTGATCGAGGGGCACACCACCCAAGGCGCGCTCGCGCTGGTCATTGAGACGAAGCTCGTGGAGCCCGAGTTCAGCGCGTGCGGGTTTCGCAGGCCCGGCCGCGCGACGAAGGGGCAGACGATGTGCGCCCAAGATGTGCCAGTGCGCGACGATCGCAGCGCGTGCCTCTATACGAGCCTCAAAGGTTATGATTATTGGCGCCGCACCGATCAGCACGACCTGTTGGCCCCTGACGCGCTCCCCCCTCAAGGCTGCCCCTTCGGCGGAGCGCGCTGGCAGCTCTGGGTGAACCTCGCCCTGGCCCACGAGGAGGCCGCGCGTCGCGGCGCCTCAGACGTGCGGTTCGCCGTCTGCGCGTCATCACGAAACACCGCGCTGCTCGGTGACGGCGAATTACTTGAGGGCTTCAAGGCGCTGCTTCGCACCCCCGCGTCGGTGTCACACCTCGACCTCGACGCGCTCTTGTCCCACCTCCAGACCTGCGCTCCCCCTGACCTCACCCCTTGGGCCAACGCGCTGGCCGCACGCTACGCCCACATCTGATCACCGCGCGAAGCGCGGGCTGCAACCCACTGGCTTGCTTGGACGATCCCCGCATAGAATCTGTAGCTGCGACGCACCGCTGGGGAGGTTGTGGGTGGAGGGATTATGTATGGCGTGACGTGAGATAATCCAGGTCGAGCGGATCGCTCTCCAAATACTCGCGTGCGGTCAAATCATCCAAAGTCTGCACGACCTGTTGGACATCGACGAAGCGTTCGTTGGGCTTAATTCGCTTCTCCCAGGCGCCTAAGCACTCCTCCCAGCGTTTACCCTCAAAGGATGGCTCGTGCTCATGCCGGATGAACCAGAACACCAGCTTTACTTGCGAAGCATCCCATAAGGGCTCAGCGCGAACACGAATCTCACGTAGCGCTCGCAGCGCGGCCCCCTCATCGCTCTCCTTGTCATGCTTTGAGGACATGCGAGCTATCAGAGGTGACGCAAACTTAACAAATTCGTCTGGAAACGCGACGCGGGCGCGTTTCCTGGCGAGGGCGAGGGCGAGGCGGCGGGCTTCAGCGTCTGTCTGCCAACCTGCGACGCGTTCCCAGCTGGCGATGACAGACTTCTCAACCGTCATCACACGATCAAGGTCTGCGACGAGTCGCTTGTGGGTTAATGTTGGAACCGCAGCATAGTTTGGTCTGCGCCCTCGCTCAATCTCATGGTGGGCGGTCTCCTCCACCTCTACCAAGGGGCACACCTCGATAAAAGGGCGCTCGCTGGAGCGTCTGACGAGATCGCACGTCTGAGTGAGCACCATGAAGCCCACGACCTCGGCTTCCGCCAAGTCTATTTCTTGCCTAGCTGCGACTGCGCCATCAGCGGTCAATGGTTGAGTGATGGCCGTTCGAAAGGCAAACCACTGTTCACCAATGACGCAGTCGCCTTGACGCCAATCGGAGAGCGCGGCATCGATTTGAGCACATCCCTCTTGATCAAGTGGTTCCACGCTGCGAGTTCCTCACGGTGCGGGCGGCCCGAGCATGCCCAGTATCCTGATGTACTCGTTCGTGTCTTGCCTCGATCAGCTCCTCTGGGCGTAGGGGGGCTCGCGCTGCTTTGGCTTGATCGCTTAACTCTCCCAGTATGAGCTGCTTTCGCCCTTGCCCTGAGCCTAATCGCGCTCGCGCTTCCTCAAAGCGCTGCTCGGTGAGTAAATCTAACGCAGATCTCCCCGCCTGTACCTCCAACAGTGCTGAGCGATTAGCGCGTGCTTCACCTCGATCTGCGGCCCGAAGGATATCCAGCGTTCTTCGCAGATGCTGCTCATTCTCGGCATTGAGCGGCTTACCGCTCGCCCAAAAGTGCACGCTTCGGCGCGTGACCTTGAACAGTTGGCCAAGCTGCTCCCACGTCAGACCTGACAGCAGCCGTAGCTGCGCGAGGGCTTGGCTCGTGTCTTCAGTATAGGGCTTGACCTCTTGGGGGGTGCGTTCTAACCAAACCTCACCGCTGGAAGTTGGCCTGTCCTCATGGATATAAGGTGGCTCCCATAATTGGTTTGGCTGCGCTGATGATGTATTGGAAGTGCAGAGTGTGCCGCCGATGACAAGGACAGACACAGCACCATGCAAACGATTGAGCTGATGCTTGAGCCCTGAGCTTGTCGGTGTGTAGGGAGATGTTGTGAGATCGCAAGGTTGAGCGTTCACGATTGACCTCCGTACCGCGAGAGGAGCTCGTCTGTCACCGCCCATCGAAAGACGCTATAGATGCGCTCTGTGAAGCTCTCGGCTTCAGTAACGATCGCGTCAATGTCCAGATTCCGCCTCTCTGGGAAAGTCTCGAACATGTCAATGTCGAGCAACCAGCTAGGCGTCTCAATGGGCGCAATAGCCGCCGGGTCTACCGTGGTTTGGGCTGGGATCTTACCCCATCGTACCATCACGAGCGCTTTTGACCCAGGTATCTGTAGCAGCTGTTCGGACACGGAGTGACGCACCTGTGGCGCGAGGGACGTGGCGAGGACGCCGCTCACCTCGGGTCGTACAAGGGCCGTGAGGTCGTCCAGGTTAGGGCCTGTAATGCGGTTGATATAACGTACGCCGAGACGATCGAGCAGGCCAGGGTTGAGGTGGGTTTCAAGCGCTACAAGGAGGCTTCTAAGCCGCGCCATGAAGTCGTCTCGGCTGGTATACGCCGTGGTCTCAAGGGTCAAGAACTCGGGGGCGAGCGTCACCTGCCAGCCAGAGCTGGGGGCGGAGAAGCGCCATGCCGTTGTGGTGCGAGTGTCCTGAACGCCTTGTGGGCTGAACACGACCTGACGCCCCTCCTCGAGTTGTAATACGGGATACTGTTTACGGATCGCTTCTTGGAATGGCGCGATGAACTCGCCCTTCACGATCGAGGCGATGATCGGGAACCGCACCTGTGCGATCACACGCACGAGCGGTGCCGCGCTCAGAGGTACTTCAGTAGGGGGAGGGCCTGACAGTGGATCGTGCGATGTCTTCATCGGACTTTGACTCCATGCGTTTGGCGTGGGCACGTCAGCGCCCACGCCCAGAACATAGGGCCCCCATGCATTTTTGTGAAGACGATTGTGAAGTAAGCGCCCTCGCTGAGGGGTGGCATCAAGCATTGCTTGCCGGATATGACTGCTGGGGTGTTTGTCGCGCGGGTTGTGAGCGCTCAAGGCGCATCCCCAGCTGCTGACCCCAAACGACCGAGGCGCGGCCCCCCCGATTGGGAGGTGGTGGGGGGCGGCGGGGGGGGGGGGGCCACGGGGTGGGGGGGGGGGGCCCGGGGGGGGGGGGGGGGG
>CAYXWB010000358.1:0-5102 GCA_964468515.1 uncultured Bradymonadales bacterium
AGTCGATCGCGGGCTCGATGAGCGTGCCGTCCATGTCGAAGATCACGCCTCGCCATGGCTGCGTGTGCAGGTCGGTCATGGTCGTCTGCTCCTGGGGTAGCTACAGCGCCAGCAGGTCAAGCTCGCGGCGTCCGCGCGCGAGGGTGCTGGCGAGGATGAGGTTGAGCGCGTCGATGGCGCGCTGGGCGGCGCGCTCAAGCGCGTCGTCTTGGAGCAGCGCGCCGGTGAGGGTGGCGGTGAAGACGTCTCCCGTACCAGCGAAGTCGCCGGGCATGCGCGCGGTCTGCAGCTGATGACACGCGCCGCTGGCATCGCGCGCGAAGATAAAGAGCGTGTCGGGGGCGTCGGCGGTGGCGATCCCCTTGGCCACGACCTGCGCCTGCGCGCGCTCGGCCAGGGCGTGCACCGCGCGCTCGGCGCTGGCGAGGGTGTGGACGGGCAGCCGGCTGAGCCAGCCTAGCTCATCTTGGTTGGGGACCAGCACGTCTGCCGCGCTCATATGCGCCTCAAAGAAGGCGCGCACCTCGGGCCGCACATACACCACGCCATCATCACCGAGCACCGGATCACAGATATAGCGCGCGCCGGGCGACTGGGCGCGCACGCGGCGCAGCGCGTCGAGCGCCACCTCGCCCGCGCCCGCGCTGCCTAAATACCCAGTCAGCAGCGCCTGACAGTCGGCCAAGCAGCCCGTCGCGTCGAGCCCATCAAGCAGCGCGGCCAGCGCTTCTTGAGCGGCGAACGTGCCACGCCAACCCGCATAGCCGGCGTGGCTGCTGAAGTGGACCGTGTGCAGCGGCCACACCTCCACCCCCATGCGCTGCAATGGGTAAATGGCCGCGCTGTGACCCACGTGGCCGTAGCTGACGTGGGATTGCATTGAGACGACGCCCATCAGCTCGCGCGCTCCGACGTGGCGCTGGGGCGCATGGCGAGCAGCTCACAGCCCATCTGCCACACGCCAAGCCAGACGAGGTTCGCCATCAGCAGGTGGACGAGCTGCATCCAGCCAGGCGCGGCCAGCGCGATGTTGGCGAGCCCGATCAAGACCTGGGCAGCCACGCAGGCCACCACGATCAGCGCCCAACGCTTAGCGGCGTGTGGCGCGCGGGCGCGCTGCCAGATGTGGTTGCCAAGGCCCATCAGGTAGGTGGCGCTCAAGATGGCCACCACCGGGTGCGCCACGCGCAGGCGCACCAAGAAGTGGCTGGTGGCCGAGAGGTCATCGCGCACCTTGTCGAGCAGCCCAGGCCCGAGCGCGGGCGCGATGGGGAACAGCGTGTCACCGAGCGCCGTGATCGCGCCTGTCATGCTGGTCGCGACGAGCGCCACCAGCCCGCACAACCAGCCAAGCCGCAACCACAGCGGCGCCGCGCCATAGCCCTTGAGCTGCAGAGGCGGCGCGCCGCCGCTCCACCACGCCGTCAGCGCCGCGCTGCTCACCAGCGCCAGCGTGTTCACCAGGTGCAGCGAGATGATGATCGCGCGTGCCCCTGAGTCATCGCTGCCCACCAGCTCCTTGAGCACGATGCCCGCGCCGATGGCGCCCTCCAAGATGATGAACGCGAGCGTCACCAGCGCCGCCTTGATCGCGCGATGCGCGCGCCCAAACCTGCGCACCAGCGCCGCGATGAGCGCGAGGCTGAAGATCCCGCACAGCCCGCTGGTCAGCCGGTGCGTAAACTCAATCTTCGTCTCTAACGTAGGCGCCAGCGGGATCAGCGCCCCGTGGCACGTCGGCCAGTGGCTGCCGCAGCCCGCGCCCGAGTGCGTGATACGCACCCACGCCCCAAACAAGATCACGCCGATCAGGTAGAACACGAACGCCCACGCCGCGCGCTTGAGCGCGAGCGAGCGTGGGGTGGGGTCAGAGAGGCGCTGCATGTTGATCCTCCTGGCACGCCAGCTCTAGCGGCCGCCCGGACAAGATGGTGGTGAGCGCGCGCCCTCGCGCGCTCACCCTTGCGCCACCCCTATACGATGCCCCGCGCCACGCGTGAAGCGCGAAAGATGCGCCGGATGTGGGGTTCTCCCACTCAACTAGTGGGTTTTTGACAGTTCTTTGACGCTTCGCTGGTGCCGTCTCAGATTTTTGAGGCTCCCCACACGCCCCGCGCTCGCGCTCGCGCTTGGCGCGTGTGGTATCCTCGCGCCTGGGTTGTTTAAACAAGGGGTGCGGGCTCAGCGTGAGGCGCTGGAATAGAACTTGCTTCAGGTCGTCAGCCTGACGACATGCGCCTCGGCGCGCGTGCCTTTAACAATCCCGTAGAGCTGGAGGAGGTTGTGATGAGACTTATCTCAATGTCAATGATGAGCCGCTTGTGCGCGCCCGCGCTGGTGGCGCTGTTGAGCGCAGGCTGCCTGGCCCCAGAGGATGAGCCCGCGCCGCCCGCTGACCGCTCGGACGCCCTCATCGTCGCGCCTCGCGCTTGCGGCGCGAGCGGTGCGCGCTGCGGCCGTGATGAGTTTTGCGCGGTGCCTGTGGGCCAGTGCGCTGACGCCGACACACAGGGCGTCTGCACCCCGCGCCCTGAGCTGTGCTCGACGCTGTATGCCCCAGTCTGCGGCTGCGACGGCCAGACCTACGGTAACGCCTGCACCGCCGCCGCTGCTGGCGTGAACGTCGCCTCCGAGGGCGAGTGTGCGCCTGCGGCGCAGGCTTGCAGCGCCACCAGCCGCCGCTGCCCTCAGGGCTCGTATTGCGCCTACGACGTCGGCCAGTGCCTCGTCGATGACGCGCAAGGCGTCTGCCAGCCGATCCCCACCGATGTCGCCTGCCTGGACATCTACGATCCTGTCTGCGGCTGCGATGGTCAGACCTACGGCAACGCCTGCTACGCGCTCCTCGCTGGCGTGAGCGTGGCGAGCGAGGGTGAGTGTGGTGGCGGCTCCACCTTGGGCGAGGCGTGCGGCACGCGCGGCACCGTGATCACCTGCGATCCTGGTCAGGTCTGCATCCGCCCCCTCGGCGCTGACTGTGGTCGCTATGACACGCCTGGGGTCTGCACGATCCCCCCTCAGGCCTGCTCAAAGCAGTATGACCCGGTCTGCGGCTGCGATGGCCAGACCTATAGCAACGCTTGTATGGCCAACGCTGCTGGCGTGAGCGTCGATTACGAGGGCGAGTGCCAGAAGCCCTCCACCGAGGGCCAAGCGTGTGGCACGCGCGGCACGCTGATGCAGTGTGATGAGGGCCAAGGCTGCATCCGCCCCCTCGGCGCGGACTGCGGCCGCTATGACGCCCCCGGCTTCTGCACCGTGCTGCCGCAAGCTTGCACGCAGCAGTATGATCCGGTCTGCGGCTGTGACGGGCAGACCTACGGCAACGCTTGCACCGCCATCTCGTCAGGCGTGAGCGTCGACTATGTGGGCCCCTGCACACGCAACTGAGCCCCGATAAAGCGCGTCGCTGTGAGGCGACGCATACCTTAGAGGAGGCGCCAGGGCTCAGATAAGCCCTGGCGCCTCCTCGTCTCTGGTAAGCCACTTTTCTGCTTGTCCCTACCCTCAGCGCTAGCCCATGATGGAGGGGGTCGCCTCCCTGTGCTTAACCGTTTGAGGTCGCCTTGGATCTGAACCCGCGCACGATCGAGTTCGCGCTGAGCTGCGCCACCTCCCAAGGGGTAAGCGTGGAGCAGCTGCGCCAATCCATGGATCCCAAACATCACGCGATCTTGAGCTTAGCACCCGAGGCATGTCTGTGGGCGAGCTTCGCCGCGCTGCTGGAGGCGATCGCCCAGCGCCTTGGCCGTGAGCGGACGATCGATCTGATCGCTCAAGAACTCCTCGTCTCCCCGCTGAGCGCGCCCATGCGCGCGCTCTTGCGCAGCTTCTCGCCGCCTGAGCGCCTCTATCGCTTGATGACCTTCTTTGGGCCTCGCACCACGCCGTGTCTGCTGTCTGACTATCAAGTGTTGCCCGGTAAACCCCAGCAGATCGCGCTGCGCTTGTACGGCAACGCGCGCGTTCAGACGCCGTGCTCGCTCTACTTCGAGATCACCGCGGAGGTCTTTCGCCGCGCCCCAGCGGCCTATTTTGGCCTAGCTCCCGCGACCGTGACGCTGACGATGGCGCCGAGCGGGCTGGAGGGGCGCTTCTTGATCACGCTGCCGCCGTCAGTGGCGTTTGGCGCGCGCTTGCGCGCGGCGCTTGGCACCGTGCTGGGCGCGCGCACGGTGCTTGGGCTGCTGCGCGAGCAGCAGAGCGAGCTGACCAAGAGCTATGACACGCTGGCGCGAGCGCACGCTGAGCTGGAGGAGCGCGTCGCGCAGCGCACGCGCGAGCTGGCGACGCTCAACGCGCAGCTGGCTCAATCGCGCGATGAGGCCGAGCGCGCCTCGCGCGCTAAGAGCGACTATCTGGCCAACATGTCGCATGAGATCCGCACCCCCTTGAACGCCATCATCGGCTACGCGGAGCTGTTCGCCGAGGAGCTTCATGAGCTGGCGCCTGAGGTGGCGCGCGATGACCTCGACCACATCCAGGTCGCGGCGCGCCACCTGCTGGGCCTGATCAATGACATCCTCGATCTGTCCAAGATTGAGGCGGGCAAGATGACGCTCATTTGCGCTGACACGCCGCTTGAGCCGCTGGCGCGCGAGGCGCTGATCACGGTGGAGCCGCTGGCGGCGCGCCATCAGACCACGCTGCGCTTGTGCCGTGAGGAGGGCGCCGCGAGCGACGAGGCGCTGAGCGCGTGGTGCGAGGGGCCACGGGTGCGTCAGATCCTCACCAACCTGCTGAGCAACGCGGTGAAGTTCTCCCCTGAGGGCGACGTGACGCTCTCGTTGGGGCGCGAAGATGACGTGGTGATCTGCCGTGTGAGCGACACAGGGGTTGGCATCCGCCCCGAGGCGCTCGCGCGGCTCTTCCAGGCGTTTGAGCAGTCCGAGGAGGGGAAGCTCGCGGGTGGCACGGGGCTTGGGCTGACCATCTCACGTGAGCTAGCGCGCTTGATGGGGGGCTCGCTGAGCGCGCAGAGCGTGTACGGGGAGGGCACGACGATGACGCTGACCTTGCCGCTGCGCCCGCGCCTCTGACTCAGAGACGATGAGGGCGAGTCAGGTCGTCTACGACCTGCCTCGCCCTCATCGCGATTAGAC
>CAYXWB010000359.1:0-5095 GCA_964468515.1 uncultured Bradymonadales bacterium
TTTGGGGGGCCGGGGTGCGCCCGCTCCCGCCGCGGGGGGGGGGGCCCCTTTTGTCAACCCCCCCCCCCCCCCCGCTCTCGTCTGGCGCCCTCACGGGCGCGCCAGTCAGGCTGAGATGTCTGCAACGAGCCGACTCACTTGGACAATCCCCGCATAGAATAAGGCGCAGCGACGCACCGCGCGGGAGGTTGTGTGGGAGCGGGCAGACCTCACCCCCTAGCCCCCTCTCCATAAATGGCGAGGGGGGACCGCTCCCAATTAATTTTTTTCAAAATAAAGTCTAATTTCAACTAACGAAGGCACGAGCCTCAGAATTACATATATCTCACTAAAGAGTCACCCCATCTCCATTTATGGAGAGGGGGCCGGGGGGGTGAGGTCACTCTGCAGATTCGCCACCGCATGAGACCTCTCCCCAAACATTCATCCTGACTGGAGCAAATCGAAGCGCGCGAGCTAGGCCTCGCGGGCGGCCTTGCCCATGCGCAGCACGAAGGGGCGCAGCCACTGCTCCAGCTGCAGCCACGCCTGCTGCACATGCGGGGGCACCTCGTGCCTGGCGAGCGTCTGCTTGAGGATGGTGTGGCGTCGGTCAAAGTGACCGGGCAGGATCGGCAGCGCCATGTGAGCTTGGCGCATGGTGCGCCCGTGGTAGAGCGCGCGCCCCTCGCCCAAGTGAGACACCAGGTAGGCGTACTGCTTGTCGATGAGCGACTGCTTGGGGTGCGGCGCGAAGAAGAAGCCGATCATCACATCGTCATAGACGCGGTCATAGAAGTCGCGAAGCAAGGCGCGCAGCGCCTCCTCGCCGCCTAGCTCATGGAGCAGGTTCCAGGGCGCATCGTGCGTAGGTTCTTGGGTGCTGGACATGAATCACAGGCCTCACAGGGGGGGCGCTCGCTCACTCGTAGGCGAGCATGCGGAGCATGTCGCCTTGGACCGCGCGCAGGGTGAGCTGGACGGGGTAGCCTTGCATGGTGGTCATCGTGAGGTCGCGGTCACACAACCAGTTGGCCGCGCGCGCGCCCTCACCAGGGACATCCACGAAGCGCACGCGCAAGGGTGGCGCGCCGGTCGCGCCGGTGTTGACCAGCGCGGCGATGGGGATGCGAAAGGGCAGCCGCTCGAACGCGGTCGACGCGGCGACGATGAACGTGAAGGTGGGGATGAGGCGAAAGTTTGAGTCTTGCGGCGACTCAAACGGGTCGATGAAGACGTCCACGCCGAAGACCTCGCGGCAGGCTTCGACCATGCGGGCGAGCGCGTCGATGGGGGGGTCGAGCTGCCAGCCTTGGAGGCGGCGCGCCCAGACCGGCGCGGTGCGCTCGAAGAAGCCCTCAAACGCGCCCCGGATGCGCTTGAGCGCGACCTGCTGTTGGGCGTGCTCAAGCGTCAAGAGCTGATCGCGCAGGCGGCTGCACGCCGCGCGCCACGCGCGCTGCTGCAGGATGTCATAGCCGGGGGGCATCTCAATGTCGGTGCCGATGACCTGGATCTCCACGCGACGGCGCGGCGGCGCGATGGCCATGGGCAGCTCAGGGCGCGAGGAGGGGGCGTCGACGAGCAGCAGCTCGACGTCATCCTCATCTTCGCTGCCGTGGCCTTGGGTGAGGCCGATGAGCAGATCGCGCAGGGCGTTGATCTCGCGCACGCTCCAGCACACGAGCGGGTCATGAAAGGGCAGATCCTCGGGCTCACGCAGACCGAGCGCGAGGGCCGGGGAGGCGAAGACAGACAAGGGCGGCGGCGCTGACGCGCCGAGGTGAAAGCGGCCGAGCGTCGCGAGCTCGCGCGCGTGCAAGCGCTCCCACACGACGCGCAGCTCTTGCATGGAGGGCCACTGCGCGATGTCGCTCAGCTCATCGACGCGCCCTGGCGCGACGACCTCCGCGATGGCGCGCAGCAAGCCCTCGTGGACGAGGGCGTCTTGATTGCGCAGCGCGCGGCCGACGTGCTTGAGGAAGGACTGCGGCGACAGGTCGAGGCTCTCCCAGCACAGCTCCGTGAGGATCTCAGCGGGCGGCAGCTGGCTGTGACCGACCAGCGCGTGACGCACCGTGGTGATGATCTGGGCCATGAAGGGATCAGCGGCGATCTCGTCCCACTCGGGCCACGCGCCAGTGCGCGCGGCCAGCGCGCCCATGAAGGTGGCTGGCGAGGGGAGGTTCACGCGGGCTTGCGCGAGGCGCAGCGTCAGGGCGCGCACGCGCTCGGCGAAGGAGGTGATGCGCCGCTCGATGACCGCGCGCACCTGCGTGGAGCGCAGCACGGGCGTGTCCAAGCGGCTCTGCGCGCCGTGATAGAGGTTGCGCAGCTGCTGCTCATCGGTGCCCTGTAACACCAAGCCGACGCTGATGGCGGGCAAGCTCAAGAGCTGCGCGATGGGGCGCGTGAGCGCGAAGCGCAGCGCGTCGTGCGAGGACTGCGCCAGCAGATCCTCGCCGAGCATGATGCGCGCCGGGCGCGCGCGCTCATCCAGCAGCGCGGGCACGCGACGGCCCTGATCGGTGAGGTTCTGGGAGAGCTGGCAAGCATCCAGCGCGCGCACCAGCACCTCAGCGCGCTCGCGCTGCTCGCCAGGGGAGGCGCCCTGTTCGGAGAGCAAGACCAGCAGCAGGTCCAGGTGCTTCTGAATGATCTCTTGGCAGACCCGCTCTACTCGCTCACGCAACGCCGTCGACACGCGCATCCTCCTCGATCGGGCTCACCCACGCTCCATGTCACAGTGTAGGCCCAAAGCGCACAACCTTCACCCCAAATCGGCCTGCGCGCCAGCCCATCCATGGCGCGCGGTCGCGCGCCGCTTTAGGTGCCATCGCGCGCCCGCGCGCCACTCTAGAAGACACCTCATCACCGCTTATAATCAGGAAAACCTGGCATCTGGCGAGGCTTGTGCTTGTCGAACCACACGCGCGCTGCGCCTGTGTGGAAGGCCGACTGACACCCATGGGGGAGTCTGTCTTAGCGCGATCACGCGCACCCTGCACGCATGAGCCATGCGAGGAGCCGCTTTATGTCTCTCGATCAAGCGATCACCACCGCCTCACAGAACGTCCCCGAGTGCGTCGCAGCCGGTTATGTGGACATGACCACCGGGATGCTCTTGAGCGTCAAGACCGTCGACTCCCACCCCAGCCAGGTGCTGGAGCTTGTGTCGGCTGCCACCGCTGACCTGTTCCAAGGCGCCAACGTCACGGCCATTGAGCAGCTGTTCAAGCGCTCGCGTGGCATCTCTGAGGATAACCACCATTATTTCCAAGAGATTATGGTCTACAGCGACGACCTGATCCACGTGTTCTTGCGCGGCAAGAACTACACGGATCACGCGGCGGTGTTCGTGTGCCGCAAGAACGCCAACCTGGGCATGGTGTTGACCAAGGCCCGCATGCAGCTCGCCACGCTTGAGGCCGCGCTCTGAGCCCAAAGCGCGCCGCTCACTCAGGCTGCATCGGGTCGAAGATCCAGACGCCGGGGTGAGCCTGTGACAGCGCGGCGCGCAGCGCCGCGCTGTCCACACGATCGCCTAACACATGGGTGGGGTTCACGCTGATGGCGCGTAACGGCGCGACCTCACGCGCCAGCACCTGCCAGCGCGCCAGCAGGCGGCGCGTCAGCGACGCCGACGCTTGCAGCGCGGTGCCATCGCTCAGCAGCAGCGCGCGCGGCTCAGACAGCGCTGGCGCGCTGAGCAGTGATTCTACCACGCGATCGCTCACGAGGCCTGGGATCGCGATGGCGGTGAGCGCGGGCGTCCAAGGCGCGCGCGCCAAACCCAGCAGCGCCGACGCCGCCTCAAGCGGCGTCGCCTGCGCCTGCTGGCCGCCAAGCAGCGCCCGCGATGTGGCCAGCGCCTCGTCCAACAGCGCGCGCTGCCAAGGCAGCGTCGCGCGCGGCAAGGTCAGCCGCGAGGTCAGCGCGCAGGTGCCCGCCACGATCGCCTCAATGGTGCTGCCAAGCGCCGCGCCCGTGGCCACGATCACCCCATCACACAGGTCCGCCCGCGCCGCCACGACGCGGCCATACGCGCCATCGATCAGGCAGCAGGATGCGCCATGCGCCTGCATCAGCTCAAGCGCGTCGCGCAGATCCTGCTGGTGACGCATCCCCGCCAGCATCAGCTCGCCGTCTTCGAGCGCGCGCACCAGCGACACAGGCCCAAGCGGCGTCGTGAAGCCGAGCGACTGGACATACTCCACGCGCGCGCTGGACTGCGCCAGCGCCCCGGCGGCGCTCACCGCCCACTCCCCGCGTCGAAACGTGATGGTGGGCTTAGGCGTGCCGATGAGCGCGTCGCTCGACTCGCCATCAACGCCCACCGACACCAGCCCCACGCGCACGTTCGCCGCGCGCGCGCTGCGAAGCAGCGCGTTGAGGGTGGTCGTCTTGCCGCAGTTCTTGGCGACGCCGACGATGGCCAGTCGCGCGCTCTGGCGCAGGATCTCGCGCGCTTGCTCAGGCAACGTAGGCGCTCCGCTCAGGTCAGCGTGACTTGCTCAAACACGGCGCCGTCGATGTTCACGCGCGTGAGCGAGAGCGAGCCATCCGCGCCGAGGTCGAGCACGCTCACGCCGTGCTCCATGGTGAAGTTTTGACGCAGCGCCTCATCCGTGGGGCTGGCGTCGAGGATGCTCATGCGGTTGTGGTTAGGATCATATTTACCCGCGCCGCCACCGCCATCCATCACATAATGCACGCCATCAACCTCAAAGCGCTCGTAGCAGTGATTGTGACCGGTGAAGACCACGCGCACGCCCGCTTGGACGAAGATGGGGTGCATGATGTCGCGCGTGGCGAAGCTTGGGCGCGAGCGGCTGAAGGTGAAGTAGGGGCGGTGAAAGGCGACGATGATGATCTGTGAGGCGGCGCGGGCGACGTCGAGCTGTGTGAGCAGCCATTGATGCTGCGCGCTCTCAGGATCATCCATGTCCGTCTCGGAGTTGATCAGGATAAACCGCGCGCTGCCGTAGGTGAAGGCGTGGTAGTCGACCTGCGCCCCTGGATCACCCTGCCCTGTGAACAGGCGCACGAAGTGCACGTCGTATTCGTCTTGCTCCTCATACTCATGGTTGCCCACGCAGACATGAAGCGCGGCCTG
>CAYXWB010000360.1:0-5086 GCA_964468515.1 uncultured Bradymonadales bacterium
GAGGGCCGCGACCGGTGTATCCCGTCGCGGCCCTCGCAGTATCCAGACCTCGCGTCTTCGCGCGAGGTGTAACCTGAGCAAAAACTGAGGCGCCAGGGTGTATCCTGGCGCCTCAAGTCTTGCCCGCGCGATGGCGCTCAGCGTGAGGAGGTGCTGTTGCGCTGAAGGCGCTCCAAGCGCGTGCGCCATGAGGCGGCTTGGGGATTCTCAGGGGCGATCTCCAGCGCCCGACGCAGGCTGTCGAGCGCGTCATCAAGCTGCCCGCGCTTCTCGGCCAGCTCACACTGCTTGAGGAACAGCGGCACCGCGTGCGCGAGCTTGTACTCGGGCATGATGCGGGTGCGATAGGCGTGGCGCGACGGGCGCGTGGCCAACACCTGATAGGCCGCCTCCACGCGCTCGCGGATCTCGCGCACCCGCTGGCGCACCTCAGGCTCCATGTTGTCCGGCACGGCGTGAGGATCAAACTGCACGATCAGATCATCATACGCCCGCTTGACCCCCTCGTCGTAGCTCGACCAGTGCACGTTCAACACCTCAAAATAGCTCGCCTTATGGACGCTGAGGTACTTGACCGTGACGTTCTCGCGGAAGCGCTCGCGCACGACGGTGTGATGCAGCGAGCGATCAAAGCGCACCAGCCCCATGCGGTGTAAGGCGAAGACGACGGCGAAGGTGTCCGCGCCGGGCAAGGGGCTCTCCGTGAAGACCTCACGCAAGCGACGACGCCCGTTGAGCACGCGCTCCACCAAGCGCAGATGATCGCGCTCGACGAGCGCGCGCTCCAAGCGCTCGCGATCCTCGGCGACGATCTCGGGGTAGGCGTCGAGATCGGCCTGCGCGCGCTCATCCCGCTCGCGCGCGCCGAGCTGACGCAGCTTATCAAACAGCCCCGCGAAGATGGTGCGCTCCACCGGGACATGCACGCGCAGCGGGGGCAGGGGCAAGAAGTCAGCGGGCAGCGCCATGTGATTGTAGAGGCGCACCTGCCCTTGCATGACCCCTGACAGCTCACGCAGCAAGAAGGTGAGGCGCCCCGCGATGGCGTGACGCAGCGACTCAGCGCTCATCAGCTCCAGCTCCAGCAGCGCGCGCGACACGGACAGCCCACGCTCATCGGCGTGCGCGGCGGCCATCGCCAGCTGCGTGGCGTCGATCTTGCTCGCGGCGAGCAGCATGAGGCCTAGCTCGTGATTAGCGAGGCGAGGGCGGCGCGAGACGCCGACTAAGAAGCCGCTGTCAAAGGAGATCTGCGTGCGCACTTGACGCTCACTCTCTAGCTCCGCGATGCCCGTGAAGCCGTGGCTTGAGAGCTGGAGCAGGATGTCGAGCATGCGATCATTGGCCAGCGCCTCGACGCGCTCCGGATCGCCGGTGGCTTGGTACCACAAGGGCGCGGGGCCGTAGAGCTCATCGGCCATATCGCGCGCGCGCGCGCTCGTCATGGAGGTGACGATGGCGTCATCGGGGGTGGTGATCGACACTTGGCGGCGCGTGGCAAAGCGCGGCTCCGAGGGGGAGCGCCCGAACGCGCCGAGCGGGCCGAGCATCGTACCGCCGGAGTGGGTCCTGCTGAGCTGCGCCCCGCTCGATGGCTCAGGCTGCGGCGGCGCGACGAGGGCTGCGGTCATACGCTCCAGCGTGACGCGATCCTCGCGCCCGAGCTTGGTCAGCTCCAGCGCGGTGCCACGCGCCGAGAGGTTCACCACGCGCCCTTGAAGCGCCACATGGTATTGCAGCGGCTCAAAGCTTATCTCAACCTGAAGTTGGGTGTTCAGCGGCGGCGACTCATCCAGCGGCAAGAGCAGCGCCCCGATGTTCATGATCTGATCGCGCAGCTCCAGCATCGCCTCCTGGCTGCGGGCGATCACCTGCACGATCTCCCCGCGCTGACGCACCTCACGCGCTGACTGCGCCCGCGCTGGCTGTGCGGCAGGTGTGGGGCTTGGCCCACCCGCCACGCGAGGCTCGCTGAGCTCCTCACCGCGCGACTGCGCGATCGCCTCGCGCAGCTCACCCGCGCCTGCTGCCACCGTCTCTGCGGGGGTGCTGCGCTCAGGGGCGATCGCGCGTGGCTCGCGCGCGACACCATCGCGCCCGGCGCTGCTGTTGGCGTCTGAGACGAAGGACTGAGACTGCGTCTCATAGTGTCTCACGAGCTGGCCCAAGACGACCGCGACGCGCTCGTCGCTGACCTCGTCAAACTCTTGCTCAATGAGCGCCATGACGCGCTCGCGCAGCTGCGTCTCTTTGAGGCGGTTCAATGCACTCCTCTCAACCAAGCGAATGTCCACGATGCAGATGACGCGGCGCGTGAGCACGCGCCGCGTCATCTGCATCGTTTCAAGGCCTCACGACAATGTCAAGCGCTCGCCCCGCCAACTGATCAAGGCTTCTGCGAGCTTGCTGGATCCTGCGCGGCGGCCTCGCCCGCGTCGGCCTCACCCGCCTCCTCGTTTGCCACCCCAGTGACGCCAGCAGCACGCGCGGCCTCGGCCTCAGCGTCATGCTCAGAGGTGGCTTGCGTGACGCGATTGAGCGGCACATTAGGCGGCGTCGCCACGCCCGCGAGCACCGGCGATTGGTGAAGATCGACCGGGGCTTGGTCAGGCACCTTCTGTGGCGAGCCGAGGTTCATGGCATCAGCCATGGCCTCGCTCAGCGTGGGAGGATGGCTCGGCGGCGCGTCAATCAGCGCTGAGGCCACGGGGCTGATATCCTCAGCGTCGCCGCGAAAGTAGGTGCTCTCGCGATAGGCGCGGATCATATCGGGCAAGATCACCTTGAGCGCGCCCGTCACAGGGATCGCGAGCAGCACCCCCATCAGCCCCGCCAGCTCGCCGCCGATCAGCAGCACGATGATCACGGTGACCATGTTGAGGCCGACCTTGTCACCGACCACCTTGGGCGTGATGTAGTAACCCTCTAACACTTGCACGCCCACGAGCACCCCCATCGCGCCTATCAGCGTGCCCCAGCTGGTCCACTCAATGAGGACGACCAAGATGGTGAGCGAGAAGCCGATCGTGAAGCCCAGATAAGGCACCACATTGAGCACGCCCGTGATCACGCCTAACGCGACGCCGTCGAACACCGACAGCCCTCCGACCCCAAACACCACCCCCAAGCCTACCCCGTTGAGCGCCGCTAAGATCAGCGCGACCTGGATCTGACCTCGAAACCAAGCGCCCACGACCACGTCCATCAAGCGCGCGCGGTGCAACACGAACGCGCGGCAGTAGATGGGGATGAAGTTCACCGATGCTAAGCGCATTCGGTCAAAGTCGCGCAAGAAGTAGAAGATGAAGATGGGGATCATCACCAGGTTGATCAAGCTGACCACGATGAGCCCGGTCTGCGTCAGCAGCCCCGTGGCCCAATCACCGCCCTTACGCAGCACCGCAGGCGCGGCAGACTTCAGCTCACCGCCATAGCGCGTGATCGTCTCGTTCAAGGTGTGAGGGATCTCCACCTCAAAGCGCCGCTGAAGCCAGGGCAACATCTGCGTCTCGATCATCTCCAACAGCCCTGGCAGCTTCTCAAAGATGAGGACCACTTGGCGCGCGATGAGCGGGTACAAGAAGGCCACGAAGACGCCAATCGCGAGCAGGATCACCAGCATGATGAGCAGGATCGCAGGCGTACGCCCGATCCGGCGCCCCTCAAACCGATCGACGAGAGGGTCGAGCAAGTAGGCGATCAGCAAGCTCAAGAAGAGCGGGAACAGCACGCTGGAGACAGCCCGACCGAGCCACAAGACGCCACACACGATGGCCACGGCGATCGCGAGCTTCGCCAAAATATAAGGATACTTACCGTAGCGTTGCCAGAACACATCGGCGCTCATCTGGAGCGGCGCGGGTGCGTCGTCGCGAGGCTCAGGCTGCGAATGCGGGGTCATAGGAGCACACCTCTGGGATGATCTGGCGCGTGACGCGACATCGCTCAAGGCTCAACAGACGCCGCGTCACGCGGCGTCACGAGCAGCAGCTCGGCCTGGGGGAGATCAGGATCTTGGGCGCGCGTCACATTAAAGCGCTCAAACTGCGTCGCGACGAGCGCCTGCGCAGCCTCATCAATGAGGCTGTCAGGATCGACGCGGCCTGGGTTCAGCTCCAGCGCGATGTGACCTGTGGTCACCCACCGCACCTGCACAGACTCCACGCCGCGCACGCTCAACAACGCGCGCTGGATGCCCTCTAGCATTGCCTCTGTGCTGGCGCGACGCAACACCAACAGCCGCTCCTCGCGCTGCACGCCGACAGGCCCCGTCAGCTGCGCCAGCCGACGCGCCATCAGATACGCCATCACCTCGCTCGCCTCAGCCCGCGCCCGCAACATCGCCTCACGCCCATCCGTCGCGTAGGCCACGCGACGCACGATCAGCGGCTGTTCTTGGGTCAGCGCGTCACCCGCGAGCGTCAAATGCAGCTCCACCCGCATCCCGCGCACGCCAAAGGGCAACCCCTGCCCCACCGGCTCATAGATCGCCGCCCCCGTGAACACGCGCCGATGCCCCCACACGCGCGCAAGCGCAGCGGCGTTCACAGGAGCCAAGAACGGCTCTCGGTACACGCTGGAGACAGGCGCGCTGCCTTGAAGGGGCTGCGCCAAGAGCGCGTTGTGCGCCTTGAGGTTGTCGGCCAGCGCCCGATCGGTGTCCGTCCACTGCGGCTTGCCCGCGCGCTGCCACCACGCGCGCACCTGCGGCGCGCCCTCGCTTTGGCGCACCTCCTCCGTCATCAACACCAGCAGCTCACGCGGCGCTGGCGCCACCTGCGCCTGCGCCCCGCTCGCCAGCGTGACGAGCCCCATCACCACGAACGCCCAACACCCGACCAACCTGCGCGACATCACAAGACCTCACTTTGAGCGCGCATGGCACGCGCGCTTGGGGCCGATTTAACGCCACGCTTGGCCCCGATGCAAGTTCTTGGACGGCCCCCTCACTCCCACTCGATCGTGCCCGGCGGCTTGCTCGTCACGTCGTAGACCACGCGGTTGACCCCGCGCACCTGATTGATGATGCGGTCCGAGACGCGGCCTAAGAACTCCATCGGCAGCGACGCGCGATCGGCGGTCATGC
>CAYXWB010000361.1:0-5069 GCA_964468515.1 uncultured Bradymonadales bacterium
CGCGTTGGCGACGCCCAAGACCACGCGCCACGCCTGCTCACTGGGCGCCTCAAACATCAGCGCGTCATGCACATGGGCGCGACCCTCGCGCACCCGCGCCGACTCGCCGTCAGCGAGCTGCGTGATGGGCGTATAGGGCGCGCCCGATCGGGGCGCGCCCTCATCGGCTGATGCCGCAGGCTGAGGCTTAGCGAGCGGGCTGATGACCTCGACGCCAGCGTCGCGAAGCGCGTCGCACACCTCAAGCGCCACGGCCTCCCCCACGATCACGCGCTCCAAGCGCTCACACAGCCCCGACTCCACCAGCGCGCGCTGTGCCCAGCTCACCCCCACCTGGCCGCTGAGCGTGAGCTTGGGCGCGACGCTCAAGTCCAGCACGCGCAGCGCGGGCGCGGCTTGAGGGGTGAGCTTCTGGAGCATCGCCTCCAGGCGATGCGGCTTGGGGATGCACAAGCGCAGCGTGTCGATGGACCGCATGGACGCCGCTAGCGCGTCGATCCAGGCCTGATCATCCTCGCTGAGCGTGGCGCCCGCGTAGAAGTCGTTGGGGTCGAGCGCGGCCAGCTCGCGCAGCGCGGGCAGCGCGTCATGATGCGCGGCCAAGTGGCGCGCGTGGCCCAGCGTCATGAGGGCCAGTGATTCGAGCTGATTGGCCCAGGGGCCAGTGATGAGGGCTGCGCCGTCTTGCGTCTTCGCGCAGCGGCCCGTGGGGTGCATCACCAAGCGCTTGAGCGCGGGCAGCGCCTGGGTCGTCAACAGCGGCACAAGCGCGCCGTCTGGCGCCGTGCGCAACACCAGCGTCTCGACGCTTGCGAGGTTGGTCGCCTGCGCCATCTTCTTATAAAACGACGCCTTGAACATATAAGCCGGCACCGTGTAGCCGATGTCAAAGGTCGTGATCTGAGACAGGTCAGGATGATCAAAGATAGCGCTGGCCGCCGCGCTGCTCACCGTCACAGGCTCAAACGTGATCGCGCTCAGCAGCCCATGCTTCGCGCTCGACTCGCCGCGCAAAAGCTCAGTGAGCCAGTCAGCGGTGGTCACGCGCAGGGCGCCTGCGGCGTCATAGAACAGCCCCGCGTAGCGAAAGCGTGAGCCCTCAAATGGTCCCTCAGGGCCGCGCTGCCACGCCTGAAGCTGCGGCTGAAGGTAGGCGGTCATATCCTCAAGCTGCGCCGGATCACACTGATCCACGAGCGCCACGATCGCGCGCCACTTGGCAGGGTCGGGCTTGCCATCAAGCAGCGCGCGCAGCTCCCCGATCACATCGCGCACCGTGGCCACGCCTTGCGCGGACTCCCACGTCACCTCACCGTCGCGAAGGAGCGCGTCTAACACCTCGCCCTCGACCACCGTGATCCCAAGCGCGCGCGCTTGGTTGACCTTCTTATCGGCGCTCGCTGTGCCAACGAGCATCAGCGTCACGCCCTTCTTGGGCGCAGGCGCGACGTTGGCGCCGTGATCGTGGAGGTGTTTGGTGAGGCTGGGCTTGGTGTAGCCCGCGATCTTGCCCGTGAAGGCGATGTTCTGGCCAGAGAGGGTGATGTGCATGATCGACCTGTGCATGAATGAGGAGGGGGAGCGTGCATGGCGCGCAGTGTGGCGAGGTTGCGCGCGCACGACAACCGCGTTGTTGATCGGATGAGGCGCGAAGTGCGATGAAGATGTGCAGGGCAGTCGTCGCGACAGCGCGCCCCTCACGGCGTCTTGAAGTGGCCGCCGCTGCGCTCCATGCGGGCCCGAAGGGCCCGCAGCCCGCGTCAGCGGGCCTGGGAGGCGCACTTTATCGCGCCGTGATGTGTGCGTTCGCACATTTTTTGCTCGCTTTAACCGAGCAGGCGGGGTTAGGGTGCGTGTGATGTGTGCGTTCGCACGTTATTTTGCCGGAGGTCGCCTTGGATCAGCGCCAAGAACAAGAACATACCGCACAGGCGCGCGCGCTGCGCGACGCGCTGCGCCGCCTGATGGTCGCGCACGGCGCGCTCGATGAGGCGGCGCGCCCTTGCGGTGAGCCCTTGAGCGCGCCGCACGCGCACGCGCTGCTGGAGCTGCGCGCTTCGCCCGTGCCGCTGAGCGTGGCCGCCTTGGCGGCCACGCTGCGGATCGATCGCAGCAACGTCTCTCGGCTGTGCGCCAAGATGGAGGCCTTGGGTCAGCTTGAGCGCGCCACCGACCCCGACGATGCGCGCGCCCGCGCGCTCAAGCTCACGGCGCTTGGCCATGAGGTCGCCGCGCGCGTCGATCGCGCCAGCGCGCGCCACTTCGGGGCGCTGGCTGAGGGCTTGGGCGAGTCGCTGGGGCAGGTGGTGGAGGCGCTGGCGCGGCTCCAAGAAGTGATGGCGATGACCCCGGCGCCCGACGCCGATGATGACGAGGTGAGGCGATGATGCGTCGTGAGCGGACCTCCATGATGATCCTGCTCGCGAGCTTGAGCGTGGCTCTGCTCGCGTGCGAGCGCCGCGCGTCTGACGCGGTGACCCCGGCGAGCGCGCCGCAAAGCGCGACTGCGCCAGCGCCTGAGGCGCCGAGCGCCTGGGAGGCGCTGGCTGCGATGGACCCGCGCCAGCCGGTACCCTTGCAGCCGATGATGGCGTGGCATCAGAAGCAGAACATGCAAGATCACCTGGTGGCGATCCAGCAGATCACCGACGGCCTCGCGCGCGAGGACTGGGCCTTGATCGAGCGCGCCAGCGCCCGCATCGGCTCCTCACCGCAGATGAAAATGCAGTGCGAGCACATGGGCGCGGGCGCGCCGGGGTTTACGCCGCTGGCGCTAGACTTTCATCGTCGCGCGGACGCGGTGGGCGAGGCGGCGAAGGCGCGCGATGCGGGAGCGGTGCTCCAAGCGACGGCGCACACGTTGGCCGCTTGCACGAGCTGTCATGCGGCTTATAAGCAAGACGTGGTGGACGCCGCGACATGGACGCAGCGCACGGGCTCGACGCATGTGCCCTCGGGACATGGCGTGCATGGCGGTCATTGAGCGCGGCTGGCGAGGCGCGCGCGATGCAGGATGATCATGCGGGGGCTTGACCTCGGGCGCGCGGTGGCGTCTTCTGCTGGGGGCGTGTACACCGCGCCCCTCGCGAGGCAGCCATGTTACCGAAGTCACCGATGAGCGTGAGTCGCCCAGGATGCGCCACCCAAGTGGTCCTGCCTGCGTCGCTGTCTCCTGGCGAGCTTGACGCTTACTTGGCTGAGGGCTGGTATCGCATCGGCCCGCTGATGATGGGCTGCGAGGTGACCGCCACAGGTCGAGGGCTGCGTGGCGTGATCTGGACGCGCGTGCCGCTGGCCGATTACAGCTTTCGCAAGTCGCTGCGCCGCGCGATGCGGCGAGTGACCTCGCGCTTTGAGGTCAGCGTGCAGCCCTTCGCGATGACGCCTGAGCACGAGGCGCTGTATGCGCGCTACTTGAGCGTGGCGCCTGGCGCGCGCACCGAGACGCTCTACGCCTTCTTGCACGGCGAGCAGCCGCCCACAGAGGCGTTTGACACCTGGGAGGTGTCGGTGCGTGATGGCGCGCGCTTGGTGGCGTTCAGCCTCTTTGATCGCGGCGCGCAGGCGTTGCAGAGCTTGGTCGGCGCCTTTGACCCTGAGCTGCGCCAGTATGGCCTCGGCTTCTTCACGATGTTGCGCGAGATCCAGCACGGGATAGAGGAGGGGTTCGCTTATTTTTACGCGGGTTACGTGATGGGAGAGGATCCCATCATGGATTACAAGCTGCGCACGGGTCACATCGCCTGCCTGGATCGCGGCTTTGGCGGCTGGCGGATGCTGCAAGAGGGAGAGCATCCGCGCCAGCTCGACCCGCTGGTGCGGATGCGTGAGGCGCTGGGGCAGATGTTAAACAGCGCGCTGCCTGGCAGCTGGCAGCTCGTGGAGCACGCACACTTCGCGCTCAGCGCCTATGCGCCCCACTTGGCCGGGTGTCTGCCTTATCCGCTGGCCTTGGTGCGCCAGACGACGCAGCCCGCGCCCGACGCGCTGACGCTGTGTTGGGACAGCGTCAGCGGCCAGTATGAGCTGCTGCGCTGTGTGCGAGGCGCGCTCGCCACGCCGCAAGGTCAGGTGATGGCGCGCGACTTGTTGTTCGTCACCCAGTCGATGGGGCGCTGGCCGCAGCCGCCGCCGCGCGCTGTGCTGGCGATGCGCTAGCCTGTGGTGCACTTGCCCGAGCTGCACCTGCCCCCTGGACACTCGCTGTCCGAGTAGCATTGACCCCCTGCGGTCGTACACTGACCTGAGCGGCACTTGCCACCACCACACTCACTGTCCGAGTAGCACTGGCCGCCCGCAGTGGTGCACTTGCCTGAGCGGCACTTGCCGCCGCCGCACTCACTGTCCGAGTAGCATTGTCCCCCTGCGGTGGTGCACTGACCTGAGCGGCACTTGCCACCGCCGCACTCGCTATCAGAGTAGCACTGGCCGCCTGCGGTGGTGCACTTGCCCGAGCGGCATCGACCCCCCGGACACTCACTGTCTGAATAACACTGACCGCCTGCGGTGGTGCATGTTCCGGAGCGGCACTTGCCACCGCCGCACTCGCTGTCGGAGTAACAGCCCGCGATGGTGTGCTCGTGTGGGGTGGGCGCGGCGTCTGGCTGCGCCAGCTGGGGCCACAGCAGCAGCCCCGCGCTGATGATGAGCGTCGAGATCATGATCGTCTCCTGAGGATGCGAGGATGATGCGCAGCGCGTCCTCGGCGTGATGATGTCGCGCGCGTGAGACGTGCGCGCGCGCTGCTTCATTCATTCATCAAGCGTGGCGCAAGCGCTGCGCTCGTTCCCCCTCCCAGCGTCAGCTGCGCGCTGTCGCCTTGACACGTGCTCGCTCGCTCTTACCACTTGTAAAGCGGCTATGTGGTTTGAATGAATGGCTATAAGTCAGCCGCGTTGCGCTGAGCATGTCCGATGTTGTGGGCGCCCTCCCGCCCTCTGTCCCCCATGTTTGGATGTATGTAAGGAGCCATGATGAGAGCTTTAGTGTTCCACAAGCCCAAAGATGTGCGCGTCGACACGGTAGATGATCCCAGCATTGAGGAGCGCACTGATGTGATCCTCAAGGTC
>CAYXWB010000362.1:0-5061 GCA_964468515.1 uncultured Bradymonadales bacterium
GGGGGGGTGTTTTGTCGCGTTATCGTCCGCCCTCCTCTCTGGGGGGGGTTGGCCCCCGACCCCGGCGCCCGAGGGCGCGGACTTCCATCGGCGCGAGCGCGCGGGTGGTCGCTTCAGCCGCGTCATCGAGCTGCCCGCTGAGGTGGACGCCGACAAGGTGCAGGCCAGCTTCAAGGATGGCGTGCTGGAGGTGCGTCTGCCGCGCGCGGCGAGCGCGCGACCGCGCCAGATCACGATCCGCTGACGCTGCGCGGCGAGGTTGTGTTGACGCGCCCGCGAGCGCGGGCGCTTGGACCACGAGCTGATGTCTCCTCTGCACATTGAGAGGTTTGATCATGACGACGCAAGACACGAACACCCAAGCAGACCTGCAGACGACCCAAGACAACACCCCAGCGCCTTCGCAAGAGGGCACCTGGGAGGGCGTGTACGCGCGCCCTGAGGTGGACATCTACGAGCGAGCCGAGGGGTTGACGCTCGTGGCGGACCTGCCAGGCGTCAAGGGCGATGACATTCACATCGATCTGGAGCAGAGCTTGCTCACGATCACGGCGCGCGCGGGCAAGCAAGAGTCGCGCTGGCGCGCGATCCATGAGGAGTTCCAGGCGACGCACTACACGCGCCAGTTTCGCCTGGGTCGCGCCCTTGATCAGTCCAAGATCGAGGCCAAGTTTGAGGACGGCGTGCTGACGTTGCACATGCCGCGTGTCGCCTCACAGCAGCCTCGCAAGATCACCGTCAGCTGACACGCTGACGGGCCAAGATGACGTCGAGGGGTCTTCACCCCTGCCGGGTGAAGACCCCTCGCGTCCACAACCAAACCGCTGTGAGCTGCCCGCGCGAAGCGCGGGCAGCGCGAGCGAAGCAGACGAGCCCTGCGGCCTTTGGCCGCAGGGCTCGTCTGCTTCGCTCGCCGCTTGCTTAGGCCGCTCAGTAAGGTTGACGCAAGAACTCAAGCGTGCAGCGGTTCTGGCGGCAGGTGTAATACGAGATCAGCAGCTTGTTGTCGGGGTCAATGGCGGTCGAGACGCCATAAGAGGGACCATCAAACGCGGTGCGCACGTCCCAGGTGCCGTCAGGGTAGCGACGCGCGACCTTGAGGCGCTCATTGTTGCCATAGTTATAGGCGATGATGAGCGACCCATCTCGCCCCTCAATGAGCGAGCTGTAGCTGGAGATGGGCTCACCCTCCAGCACCCACGCGTCACGCTCAAGGCGGCTGATGCGCCCGCAGGTCAACGTGAGGCGCGGGTTGATGTACTGATTGTCGCCGCTGCTCATGCAGATGTCGCCGCTATCACGCGCCACCATGGAGCTGACGATGAGCGAGGGGTCAGCATAATAAGTGCGCCGATCCCAAAGATTATCGCGCAGGCGATAGCGCGCCACGCCATAAGGGCCGAGCTCACCGTCGCGATGAACGAGGTACAGGTTGCCCTGACCATCGGCTTGCAGGCCGCGCTCTAAGGCGGCATGAGCGCGGCCCACGTCGAGCGAGCGCAGCTCGCGCCATGCGAGCTGGGGTTGCGTCATGTTCATCGTGAACAGTGACACCGGATCGCCGTTGTTGTTGGCGAAGGTGACGTAGAGGTTCGTGCTGTCTTGTGTCAGATCGAGGCCATCCGACACGCCAGTGTAAGTGACCGGCAGCGCCTCGGGGGGCCACAGGCCCGCGCTGGTGCGGCGCGAGACGCGGAATTGCTGGTTGATGTCATCTAAGTAAGCGACAAAGGGCGCGTTGTTGTAGACGCTCAGGCCGAACGTGCCGCGCTGGCGCGCGATCGACTCCTTGGCCCACATGGTGCTGGCGCGCTGCTGGATGGCGACGGTCAGGCGCGGATCAGAGCACTGCGTGTCGGCACACGAGTGATAGCCCAACCACACGGTGCCATCGTCGCTGACCGACAGCGAGGATCGCTCTGTGAGCGCTTGCTCACGCGAGACCTCCTCGACCACCTCGGGCGTCCAGGGCACATCAGGCGGCAGATCGATGGGCGTCTGAGGTTGATCGGGCGCATCGAGCGGCGCATCGGGCAGATCCTCAACGACATCCGTGGCGATGTCATCAGGCAGATCCTCGCTCGCGTCTTGGTCTTGCGCGAGATCGTCGGGGAGATCAGCGGGCGCTGGAGTGGTGGTGGGCGCGCCAGGTTCAAGCAGCTCCCACTCAGGCAGCGCGGACTCGTCCTCGCAGGTGCAAGCGGTCCAGGGCAGCAGGGTGATGCTCATGAGCATGATGGGCCGCTGCAGGTTCCAAGTCCTCGCCATCGTGATGGCCTCCGTGGGGGAGCGCGATTGTGAAGGATGCGCGCGCGATGAGTTAACCTCTTAAGACGTGCGCATCCTACACGAAATTCACCGGTGCGGACATGCCAGGCGCGAGCCTCGCGCGGCGCGCGCTTTAGCCGCCCGCGACCTCATCGAGCACCTGCGCGATCTGCTCAAAGCCCACGCGCAGCAAGAAAGCGGAGCCGCGCCCGTAGCTCTTGGAGCCGAGCACGAAGAAGTCAGGCTCCGGCGAGCGCAGGGTGTCGAGGCCGGGGCTTTCTTGGGAGAGGCAGTCCCCGCCGCCCGCGCCGCTGGCGCTCAGCAGCGCTGCGGCGAGCTTCATGGGGCCCTCGGAGGCGTAGCACAGGTGGACTTGCAGCTCGCGATAGAGGGAGAGGTCGGGGCGATAGCCCACATCCGCGATGATCTCATCGACGGCCAGCGTGACGCGCTGGTCGCCGCGTCGCAAGGTGACGCAGAGGGTGCCATCAGGCAGCGCGCTGACGGCCTCAAGGCTTGAGCCAGGGTGAGGGGTGATGCTAGGGATGATCCCTGCGGCGGCGTCATTACCGAAGGCTGCGAGCGCGTCGCGCTGAGGCAGGGCGTCATCGGGCAGGCGCGTATAAGGCGCCTGCTCTGCGTGCAACGCCCAGTCCACTTGGGTCTGCTCGGCTTGCTGAGCCAAGGTGTGGAGCAGGCGCAGCGAGGTCGCGGCGGAGTAGCCGTGACCGATGAGCAAGGTGCGTCGGTGGGCGAAGCGTGGGGCGTCGGCGCCCGTGATGTCAGGGATGTAGCGCCAGATGCGCTCCCCGAGCGCGGTCTCCCCGAGCGCGGGCAGGCCGCCGAGGCCCGCCGCGTTGGGGTGTTGATAGGCGCCCGTGGCGTCGATCACGAGGTCAGCCTCAACGTAAGATTCTTGAGCGCCGCGGCGCACAAGCAGCCTAAACGGCCCCGCGCTGCGATCGGGATGCGCGATAAGCTGGCCCTTGAGCGCGTGGGAGCGAGCGACGCCGATGACCTGCGCGCCCTCATGAACGCGCCCCTCAAGGGGGGCTAAGCGCGCGAGCGGTCGCAGGTGCTGGCGCAGGTAGTCCGCGCCTGTGGGGAAGACATCCGCCTCCCCCAGCGGCTGGCCAGCCTCGCGCAGCGCGGCCTCGCCCCAGGGGGAGCGGTTGAGGCGCCAAGGAGAGAAGAAGGTGACGTGGCCCCACTTGGCGACATGGGCGCCAACCTGCTCGGCCTCATAGACGTTGACATCGAGGCCGCGCTGGGCGGCGTAGAGGGCGGCTTCGACGCCGATGGGGCCCGCGCCGAGGATGACGACTCGCTTGCTCATGATGCACGCTCCGACAGTGAGGGGTAGGCACGCTTGAGGGGGCGCATCGCAAAAACCTACTGATTAGATATGAATTGTCAACATGCCCAGCGCCGCGCCTAGAGACAATGCGCGGCGCAGGCCAGATGTTTCACGTGAAGCAATCGGGGGGTGGGGCTCAAGCGCGGGGTTAAGCTGAAGCTAGGCGATCTCTTCGAGGGTGGTGGCCACGTCGATGGCGGTGGCATCGCGTGGTGAGGCGGCAGGCAGGCGCACCCAAAAGATTGAGCCGCGCGGAGTGTTCGCGCGCACGCCCACGCGCCCCTCCAAGGCCTGCGCCAAGTGCTTCACGATCGCCAAGCCCAAGCCGGTGCCTCCTTGATCGCGCGATCGCCCATCATCCACGCGATAGAAGCGCTCAAAGATCCGCGTGCGCTGCTCAGGGGTGAGCCCCGCGCCCTGATCGCAGACCTCGATCAAGACGCTCGCTCGACCCTCCGGCAGCTTGCCGCGCTCACGCTGCGCGCGCACCAGCAGCGCGCCTGCCTCGGGGGAGTATTTGATCGCGTTATCAATGAGGTTATAGAGGATCTGATCGAGCGCGCGCGCGTCGGCGTAGATCAGCAGCTCCAGGTCGATGTCCACCTCTAGGGATTGAGCGCGCGCGTCGGCGCGCGCCTCCAACGCGTCGATGACGCGCACCACCGCGCCAAAGGCGGACACGGGCTCGCGCTCCAGGCGAAACTTGCCCGCCTCCAAGCGCGAGATGTCGAGCAGGTCTGAGATGAGCTGGCTCAAGCGCTCGGCGTTGCGGGCCATCGCCTCAATGAAGCGGCGCGCTTGGAGTGGATCGTCTAGGCCATGCTCCAAGAGCAGCTCGCTGTTGAGCATGATCACGCTCACGGGCGTGCGCAGCTCATGCGAGACGTTGGCCACAAAATCACTGCGCACCTGCTCCAGCTTGCGCAGCGTGGTCACATCGTGCAGCACAAGCACGCTGCCGCGGGCGTTCTGACGCGGCGTGATGTGCGCCATCACCTGGCGCTGCGGCGGCCCCAGCAAGGTCAGCTCGGCGGCGCTGCGCGCGCCTTGATCCGCGCGCTCCAAGAGCGTGATCAGCGCTGGGATTGGGATGAGCGCCGTGATGCGAGCGCCGCGCGGATCGCCGTCATGCGCGTCGAGCTGGGGGGTGAACAGCGCCTGGGCGGCGGCGTTCATCAGCGTGATCTGGTGGTGCTGATCGAGCGCGAAGACGGCCTCCTCCATGCCCTCTAGCACGGCCTCAAACTGATCGCGCTCGCTGGCGAGCTGCGCGATCGCCTCGCTCATCGCCTCAGACAGCGCGGTGATGGAGGTGGTCAGCCCGCCCAGCGCGTCATCCGCGTCCCACGCGTCCTCCTGGGAGGCGTTGGGGCGCAGCCGCTGCTGCGTCTGGCGCACCAGCGCGCGCAGCGTGCGGGTGGTGAAGTGCGAGGCCA
>CAYXWB010000363.1:0-5035 GCA_964468515.1 uncultured Bradymonadales bacterium
GACCGCGACCGCGGCGGCCGCGTGATCTTGGGTAGAGTAGATGTTGCACGAGGCCCAGCGGACCTCGGCGCCGAGCGCGACGAGCGTCTCAATGAGGACGGCCGTCTGGATGGTCATGTGAAGCGAGCCGGTGATGCGCGCGCCCTTGAGCGGCTTTGACTCACCATACTGCTCGCGAAGCGCCTTGAGGCCGGGCATCTCGTAGAGCGCCAGCTCGATCTCCTTGCGCCCGAAGCGGACGGTCTCAGGGGACATGTCGTGGACGCGGTAGGGCGAACCGTCGAACAGAGTCAGCCCCGTGTTGAGGAAGTTCTTGGGGGCATCGACCATGGAGGTGCTCATGCGAAGTCCTGCAGATGTCGCGCGTTCGCGCTCTTGACGAGGCGCGCGCTTGGGAGTCGTGGTCTTGGTGACCACGGGAATTTCTCGCCTAAATTAGCGCTTCTTGGGCCGTGTTCACGTCTCAAAGCGGTGAGGCGCCCAGGGCTGAGGCTCGAGCCTTGACGCGGCGCGTGTCCGGTTCAATAGTCACTTTACTGGCGCCGGTCAACGCCTTGGATGATCCTCAGACAGAAAAGGCGCGCCCGACTTTCACGCGCGCTCATGATACGCTATAGCCGCGCTCAACTGGCAGCGTCTCGATCTCCTCTGCTCGCGCGCAGGACGCCTATGAAGCTCTTCTGCCCTGAATGTAAGGCCACCTACGAGGATCACACGCTGGAGCTGTGTCCTCAGGACCAGACGCGCCTGTTCACCCTCAGCGCCGAAGCGCAAGATCCGCTGCTCGACGCCGTCATCGATGGTCGCTTCAAGATCGAGTCGCTCATCGGCAAGGGCGGCATGGGCGCGGTCTACAAGGGCACGCAGCTGTCCGTCAACCGCAAGGTCGCCATCAAGGTGTTGCGCGCTGAGCTGCTCGATCGCGAGCTGGCGCTTGAGCGCTTTCACCGCGAGTCTCGCATCATCTCGGAGCTGTCACACCCTAACATCGTGCGCCTCATCGACTTTGGCCAAGATCGCACCCGCGATCTGCTCTACCTGGTCATGGAGCTCGTCGATGGCGTGAACCTCGCCGACGTGCTCGCGCGCGGGCGCATGCGTGTGGCGCTGGCCCTAGAGATCGCCTATCAGGTCTGCGGCGCGCTCACAGAGCCGCACGCGCGCGACGTCATCCACCGCGACTTGAAGCCCGACAACCTGCTCATCGTGCCCGTCTCCGATGGCACCATCCAGGCCAAGGTCTTGGACTTTGGCATCGCGCGCGCGCTTGAGAACAACACCCAGATCACGGCCACGGGCATGGTCTGCGGCACGCCCCAATATATGGCGCCTGAGCAGGCCCAGAACCAAGACATCAGCCCCCGCACGGACCTCTATGCGCTCGGGATCATCCTCTACGAGATGTTGTGCGGCGTGCCCCCCTTCCAAGGCCAGAACAGCCTCCAGGTCATGCTCCAGCACATCCAGATGACCCCCTCGCCGCTGGGCGCGCTGATGCCCCCCGGCGCGCTGCCCGCCGAGGTCGAGGATCTGATCAATGACATGCTGGCCAAGAACGCCGATCGGCGCCCTCACAGCGCGCGCGAGGTGCGCGATCGGATCGACGCGATCCGGCGCGACTATCAGCTTGAGCCCGTGCGCGTGGAGCCGAGCCAAGCGCGCGCGCGCTTGTTTGACGCGTGGCTCTTGCCACCGCTGCCGCTAGGGCGCGCCGCGCACCATGAGCACACGGCGTCGCTGCGTCGTGAGACTGATCTCACGCGCCGCGTCGCCCCGGGCAGCGCGCACAGCACCGATGAGCGCAGCGCGGTCGCGCTGCTGGAGACCGCTGACACCCCAGCCACTGAGCAGATCTCTGATGCGCAGCGGGTCGAGATCATCGCCGATGGGCTGCGCACCCCACGCCACACCCCGGCGCGTGGTAGTAACGATAAAGACTTCAACCTGCTCGACCTGGCGGCCACCACCCCCCGCCAACCTCAGCCGCGCGCGCAGCCGCTGGTGGGCGCGACCTCCTCGCTGGAGCGCCCGGTGGAGGTGGAGCCCGCCGCGCCGAGCGCCGCGCCGAGCGTCTCGCGCGCGCCGCTTATCGCGTTGATGGTCGTCGTCTTGTTGGCCGTCATGACCGCAGGGGGGGTCACCCTGAAGCTGCTCACGCAGCATGCCATCGCCCCAAACGACGACGCGCCGCTTGGGGCTGAGGTGAAGCCTGATGCGGCCCGCGCGGGTAGCGTCACAACCCCTGCGCATGTGCCCACCACGCTTGATGTGTCACCCCCTGCGCCTGCGACCACGCCCCCTCAGCCGGAGGTCGTGATCGTGGCGCAGCCTGCGCCCGAGCAGGGGAGCGTCGCTCAGCCCAAGGCTGAGAAGCCTAAGCGCGAGCCTAAGGCTGAGGCGCCCAAGGTCGCGTCAACGCCGCCGCTGGAGCCCTCGCCCGAGAAGCCGCTGGTCAACAAGCCGCCTACGGCAAAGGCTGAGCCTGAGGTCAAGAAGCCCGCGACCAAGCACGGCAACCTGTTTGAGAACGTGCCCCCCGTCAATGACAAGGACGAGCAGGTTGATCCCAAGCTCAAGAACAAGTTTAATTGATCGTCGTGGTGAACATGGTCGGCGGGGCGCGGGTCTAATAGGCTTGATCCAGGCTGTGCGCCTCGCATAGAGTCGCCGGCCTGTGAGTCGGTCAACGCGTTGTCTTGATTGTATGGGAAGAGGTCTGCATGAGGTCGAAGCGAGGCGCTTGTGTTCACGTTGTGATGTTCGCCGCGCTCCTCGCGCTCGCACCCAGCGTCGCTTACGCCGAGGATGAGCCAGCCCAAGCGCTGCCCAAGGTGGAGGCGCTGTCACGCGAGGACCAGCGCAAGCTGGCGAGCTTGCTGGAGCTGGCGGAGGCGGCTGAGCAGCGCGAGGAGTTTGATCGCGCGCTCACTTATTATGAGGACGCCTATGAGCTGTTCCCTCACCCCCAGCTGCTCTACAGCATCGCGAGCTGCCAAGCGGGGCTGGGCCAGCGCGCCGAGGCGATCGACACCTTCGAGATGTTCCTCAAGGCCATGCCTAGCGCCCCGTTAGCGTCCTCCGCGCGCGAGAAGCTCGCCAGCTTGCGCGCCCAGAAGCCCGCACCCGGCCCGGGGACGCCCACGGAGCCTGTCGTGAGCGCGCCCGAGCGCACGAGCTTGCGCGTCAGCTCTAGGCCCCGCGGCGCGGTCGTCTACCTCAATGACGTCGCCAATGGCCCGCTCGGCACGACGCCGACCCTCGATCTGCCTATACCGCCTGGCACCTATCGCGTGATCCTGCGCTTAGATGGGTATGAGCAGCACGAGGGCGAGGTGGTGGTCACGCGTGATGAGGGCGCCACCTATGACATCACCCTCAAACCGCTGCCTAAGCTGGCAGAAGATGGCGCGCGAAGCGGCGCGAGCAGCGTCGCCCCGTGGATCTTCTTGGGCGTGGGCGTCGCCTCCGCAGGCGCGGCCGTCACCTTCGGCGTGCTCAACAGCGGCCAGAGCGAGGGCGCTGACACGTATTCGCGCAATGAGACGCTGATGTATGTCTTCGGCGCGGCGGCCATCTTGAGCTTCACAGGCGCGATCTTGCTCTGGGCGACCGCCGATGATGGGGTCGCGCAGTCCTCCTCGCGCGAGGCGCCCATGCGCGCGGGGCTCGCGCCGCCATCCGTGTGGATCTCGCCAGAGGGCGGGGGCGTGGGGATTTTTGGGAGATTTTGAACCGCCCGGTGATGATGGTACATCACAATAATGTCCGGTAAGATGAGCGCTGTGGCATGAGGATGTTGTCTTCAGGTCAGATGCCGCCTCTGCCCTTGCACTTGGCTTACACGCACCTACCTTGTAGGGCTTGCAGGCAGTGGCTCGCCTTATCCATGAGAGGGTCAGCGGTGCCGTGGTTCGCGTGAATAAAATGACTGTTGATGATGTTGTCCCTGCCCAGAGCGCCCGGCGCTAATCCTGATGAATCTAGGAGTCGAACGCATGTCGTCCATCAATAACATCAGTGAGCTGGACCCGATTGAGCCGGAAGTTGAGGTCGTCGTCGAGCCTGCCTCGGCGCGGGCGCCGCTCGCTTATCGTGTGAAGGATGTCGATGTACGCCATGATGCGAAGGCTTACAAGCAGGCTTCCGAGCTGCTCGGTGATATGACCCTGCCGATGCTGCGCGACAGTGACATGAACCTCACCGCGCAGACTGACCCGCTCACCGCCTACCTCGCGCGCCTCAACCGCATCGCCCCGCTGCCCGCCGACAAACAACAAGAGCTGGCCGAGCGCTACGTTAACGACGGTGACGTCAACGCCGCCAAGATGCTCATCCTCACCAACCTGCGCCTCGTGGTGAAGCTCTCGCGCGAGTATCAGCGCCGTTGGACCAACCTGCTCGACCTCATCCAAGAGGGTAATGTCGGCTTGTCAGAGGCCGTCACCCGCTATGATCCGTACCGCGGCGTGAAGTTTACCAGCTACGCCCAGTACTGGATCCGCGCGATGATCCTCAACTACCTCATGAACCACCTGCACCCGGTCAAGATTGGGTCCAGTCGTGCAGGGCGCAAGCTCTTTTATAACCTCAAGAAAGCGCGCCGCGCCCTCATCCAGCAGGGCCACACCAACCCCTCCCCAGCCCTCATCGCTGAGTATCTCGACGTGGATGAGCAGGAGGTCGTGCGCGTCAGCGCCCAGCTCGACGCCCCCCCCGTCTTCCTCGACGCGCAAGCCCCAGGTCATGAGAAGACCACCATCGGCGAGCTGATGGAGTCGGGCTCTGAGGACCCCGAGGAGCTGGTCAGCTCCAATGAGTTCGCCACGCGCTTGCGCGATGTGATCGCCCTGTTTGGCAAGAGCCTCACCGATGATCGCGAGCGCGCCATCTGGTTTGAGCGCATGACCGCAGAGACCCCCAAGAGCCTCGTCGAGCTAGGTGACGCCTGGAGCGTGTCTAAGGAGCGCATCCGCCAAGTCGAGGTGCAGATCCGCAAGGACTTCAAGAAGTTCTTGTTTGAGCAGATGGGCGAGGG
>CAYXWB010000364.1:0-5024 GCA_964468515.1 uncultured Bradymonadales bacterium
CGCATGCCTGGCTTGAGGGTGCCCTCTTCAAACAGGTTGCGCGGGATGAACAGGCGCATGTGCTCATCGATCGCGCCGACAAACGAGATCAGCTCCTCCTCGCCACCAGCAGCGGGCATGGTGCGACGCAGCGAGGCGTCAGGCGCGTGCTGAATAGGCACCAGCGCGAGCTCCGCGCTGCTGATCGAGCGCGTGGTGTCGGTCTCAACCGCCCGCATCTTCGCGGTGACGGCGGCGTGAGGGCCCTGCATGCTCGCCGCGATCGAGGCGCGCACGCTGGGGCTCAAGAGCAGCTCAGAGGTGGCATCGGGATCGAGCGCGTCATCGTCGTCTTGGCACTGGCTGATGAGGTCGGCCGGGATCTCAAAGATGGAGGTCGTGTCAGCCAGCGCTTGTGGGGTGGCCATGTGAGGTCGCGGCTGCGGGGTGGGGGGCCAGACGTCGCTGTCATCGCGCCTGGCCAGCGCGACGACCTCGCTGGAGAGGATGGAGGTGGCGTCGCGGCCCTCGGGGTCTTCATCGTCCGCGTAGATGTCATCGGGCTCAAAGGACATGTCATCAAGCGTGCGCGGCTCGTCGCTGAGCGTGGCGAGGCCGGGCGGCGGCAGGTCGTCGATCGGCTCCTCTGGCAAGGTGAAGGCGCGGGTGTCTTGACGCTTGAACTGGAAGACCTCGCGCAGCGACAGCTCCACGGTGGCGTCGTCGGCCGGTTCTTGCGACGTCTTGAGGGCGTCGCGGCGTCGATCGTGATCCTGGGACATGACGAGCCTCGTGGCCACGGCCAGGCCGTGGTGCATGCGGGGGCGCTCAGGGCAGCGGCGGCCTCCAGCATAAGCGATCGTCACCCAAGCGCGCAACATGACTGGCGAAGGCGCGACACGATGGGGGCGCTGGTTATCGCGCGCCAGCGCCGCTCAGCCTTGAAGCGCGCGCGCCAACCAGCGCGCGGCCACCTCGGGCGCCTCCAGGTGGAGGAGGTGGCCCGCGTCCGGGAGCTCGGTCAGCTCGATGTGATCGCCTAACCCGCTCATGGCGCGGGCGAGGTCGATGGGGGCCGCCGCGTCAAGCGCGCCGTGGAGCAGCCGCACCGGACAGCTGGCCTGCGCGAGTCGCTGGGCATGGGCGCCGTTATCAAGCGGCACGAACAGCTCCGCGATCACGGTCTCCACATCGCACTCGGCCCACCAGCCGCTGACAAGCGCCAGCAGCTCGGGCGTCGTGGCCGCATAGCCGGGCGTAAACCAGCTGGCCACGAGCAATTGTGGGATGTTCTGTCCAGCGCGAGCCAGCGCGGCCAAGCCCTCCGAGCCGGGGCGCGCCTCTTCAGGAAGCGAGGCGACCGCGCTGATCCCCACCAGCAGGCTCACGCGCTCAGGGGCGTGCCGCGCGAGGCTCAGCGCGCGATAAAACCCAAAGGAGTGACCTGCCGCGATGAAGCGCGTGACCCCAATCGCGTCGAGCGCCTCCAAGCACCGCGTCACGCTCTGGTCAAGAGCGCCAGGAGCTGGCTGCGCAGGGGTCGCGCCATACCCTGGGAAGTGGGGGACGAGCACATGATGGGTCTGATCGAGCAGCGGGATGAGCGCATCCAATGAGGCGGGCGGCGCGCCCGCGCCGTGCAACAAGACCAGCGCCGGACGCTGCGCGTCGCCATAACGATCGATGTGCATACGAGGCTCCAATGCGGCTGAGGTGAGGGAGGTCGCGGCCTAGTCCGCGCGCCGCGCGCTTAGCGTGCTGGCGCATGTCCCTGTGCTGGGGTGTCCCTGGCGCGGTATGCCTTCAAGTTGTGCGAGGTGCGATTTGCATCATAGCACCATCCTGCGGTTTGGATAGAGCGCATGCTGCGCTCGCGCTCACCACCCCGCTGATTTGAGCGTGCTGGCGCCGATGGCGCGTTTGCAAAGATGGCGAAGGCTCGACACGATAGGCCGCTGTGTGTACGCTCGCCGGCGACGTTGAGAGGTCTGTGGCGCGTGGTCGGCGCGTCGCGTGTGTGTGTCGCCTTGTGGTGAGGATGCGATGTCGATCCGCTCAAGCCTCGGCCCTGCCGTTGAGGCGCCGCTGTTTCGCTTTCGTCAGGAGCGCCCGCAGATCGTGGCCGAGGTCGCGCGTCGGGTGCATCGCGCTTATATGAGCGAGGCGCGTGACCGCGAGGATCGCGCGCTGGAGTATGTGCTCAATGAGGCCGCGTTTATGGAGATCGACCGGCTGTCGCGCGACGGGGCGCCGGGCGATGAGCTGCGCCCGCGCGGCTGGTGGGTGAAGCTCGCCAAGGGGTTGTCGGAGATGAGCGAGCAGCGCCGCCGCGACGTGCTGCGCGAGCTTATTGAGGCCTACAGCGAGGACGTCGCGGGCCAGTTCAACCCCGCCGTCTACAAGCTCGCCACGGGCGCGCTGCCGATCGGCCTGGGGCTGTTGTTCAAGGCCCAGGATCTGCAAGATGTGCCAAAGCTTGTGCCCAACCCCTTGGAGGGGCTTCGCCACCTGCGCGACTTGAGCGAGCGTGTGGTCGTGCAGGGCGACACGGACAGGCTGCATCAACTCACCAAGCGCGGCACCATCGTCTATGTGCCCACGCACAGCTCCAACATGGACTCCATCCTGCTCGGGTACTCGCTCTATCAGGTCGGCCTGCCGCCGGTCACTTACGGCGCGGGCAAGAACCTGTTCAGCAACCCCATGATGAGCTTCTTCATGCACAACTTGGGGGCCTATAAGGTGGATCGTCGCATCCGCCACGGCCTCTACAAGGAGATCCTCAAGACCTACTCACAGGTGCTGCTGGAGCGCGGCTATCACAGCCTGTTCTTCCCCGGCGGCACGCGCTGTCGCTCCAACCACATCGAGCAGCAGCTGAAGCTTGGCCTCTTGGGTACCAGCGTCTCGGCCTATGTGCGCGGATTGATCCAAGATGAGCGCGACGCGCGCATTTATATCTGCCCCGTGACCATCAACTACAACCTCGTGTTGGAGGGGGAGTCGCTGATCAAGGAGGCGCTGCGCATGGAGGGCGGCTCGCGCTACTTCTTGGAGAACGATGAGTTCGAGCAGATCTCGACCATCGCCCGCTTCGCGATGAACACGATGCGCATGGAGTCGACGACTATCATGCGCTTTGGCCAGCCCATCGACCCGTTCGGCAACCGCGTGGAGGCCGATGGCGAGAGCTATGATCAGCGCGGGCGTCGCGTCGATCCGACCACCTATGTGCGCAGCGCGCTGACGGGCAAGGTGGTCGAGGATGACGTGCGCGATCGTCAGTACACGCGCGCCACCGGGGAGCGCGTGGCGCAGGCGTTCAAGGACAACACCGTGGTGATGCCCACGCAGCTCGTCAGCTACGTGCTGTTCGAGGTCATGCGCAGGCGCTATCCGCGCTGGGACGTGTACCGGCTGCTGCGCATGGCCCAAGAAGAGGTCGTGTCCTGGGAGCAGGTGCGCGCGGGCGTGTCGGCGCTGCTGGACGTGCTCAAGCTCAAGGCCGAGCGCGGCGAGCTGGTGTTGAGTGATTTTGTGCTGCGTGAGCGTCCGCAGCGGGTGGCGGAGGCTGGCGTCGAGTATTTGCGCATGTTCCACTTGCCCGAGCCCGTGGACTTTCACCCTGATGGCGTGGTCTTGAACAGACTGGAGCTCGTCTACTTCTACGGCAACCGCCTGCGCCCCTACGCCCTCGACGACGAGGCGTGGCTCGCCCGCGTGCCGCGCTGAGGTGTGTGAGCTCATCAATCATCGAAGACGCAGACGCGCATCCAGTCCATGACGTTGGGCCAGCCGTCATGGAACCATCCTGGCGGCGGTGATTGGAGCAGGCCGGGGCGCGTGACGCAGGTGAAGCCGCGCGCGGCCAGCGCCTCTTGCCACGCTGCGCGCAGCAGCGGTGAGTCGTCGGGTGTGCCCAAGGCACACCCTTGCAGCTGGTGTGGGGGCACGCGCAGGGCCATGTTGAGCGTGTCGAGGCTGCCGACGCGGTGCACCGTGACCACATGCGGGGCGACCGCTTGGCCCTCAAACGGTGTGCCGCTGGGCTGCGCCCAGCCTAAACCCTCGCCATAGCGCGCGCCGCTGAGCTCAGCCAAGCCGCGCGCTTGCGCGCGGCGCCCGAGCAGCGCCTCATCTTGGATTACCGTCGCCCCGAGCTGGCGCTCGCGCTTGGCGATCGCGTCGCCCAAGGCCTCACAGAACCTGATCATGGCCCCGTGATCGCCGCAGAAGATGACCGCCAGCGGTGAGAAGCAGCCGCGCTGGTGCCACATCACGATGTCGAGGGCGAGGTTGTCGACGTGGCGCAGGGCGTCATCGTGGGGGTCGTTGATGATGGCGGCGAGGCTGACGCGGTGGCCGTAGCCCATGAGCAGGGGGCGGCCTCGGTGGCCTGTGGTGCCGACGTAGTCGCGGATGGCTTGCACGGTGTCATCGCGGCCGCTGGCGACGATGACGTCCATGTCGCGCCAGGTGGGGCCTGGGGCGCCGGCCTCTAGCGCGATGGCGTTCTCACCGGCGATCTGCTCCCAGAGCTTGAGCAGGTGCGTGGCGAAATAAGCGCCGCGCCCTGAGGGGCGGATGCGCTGCTCGGCGCCTAGGATCATGCCAAGCAGCGCGGGGGTGAGGCCGGAGCCTGGGAGCGCGGGCCAGACGTGCAAGACGCGCTGCGGTGCGATGAGACGCGCGCGCGTTTGGGGGCCTGTGACCGCCTGATCGAGCGCGCGCAAGCCGCCCATGCCGTGCAGCTCGCGGTCGAGCTGCTCGATGAGCGCGTCGATGTCCCAGGTGCGCCGGTGCATGGCGAAGCCCGCGCGGACCATCGGCTCGGGCCATCCGTCTGCGACAACGGCGCTCACGGTGGCGTCAAAGTTGGCGTACAATCCCGCCACGACGTCGCGCGCGAGCTGCGCGCGCGCCGCCCAGGGGAGCTGTCTGAGGGTCATCGGCTGCGGCTCTCTGTCTCAACGCCACGCGCGTTCGCGCGGCTTGGTCAAGGACGACATTCTGCATGGTCGCGATCAAAACACCACCTCACAATG
>CAYXWB010000365.1:0-1881 GCA_964468515.1 uncultured Bradymonadales bacterium
GACCTCTTCGCCACTGCGCCGGGTGGGCGGGGGGGGGGGGGGGGGCCGTGGGGCCGCCGCCGCGCCCGACCACTGCAGCGCGCCCCGCGCGAGCGCGGCGAGGGGCACACGCTGCGCGTGTGCCCCTCGCCGCGTGAGCGAGCTGGCTGGTGACAGCCAAGCCTTCACTTCTTGCAGTACACCTTCATCGAGCCAAAGCTGATGAGGCCCCAGCCGAAGAAGCCGAGGTTGAAGTTGGTCTTCGTCTCGGCCAAGCCGGCGCCGCGCTGGCCACAGGTGGCGTCGAGATCGACCTCACCGGAGACGTTGATCAGGCCGTTGATCAGGTGAACCTGCATGCGATCGGCGTCGGGGACGCGCTTGGAAGGATCATAGTTCGCGTCCATGACGATGACATCATGGTAGCAGCCGCTGAGCAGGGCAGCGCACAGCAGGACGGACAGGAGCGACTTCATGCGCTTCATAGGTATCCTCTCACGTTGAGCATATCGCTAAAGAGGTCAACACATCAGGGCAGAGAGAGATCAGAAGGCGTCGGATGAGAACGTCTCGACGTGCTGATCGCCGGTCTGCGCGTCCACCTGCTCATGCGCGAGGACGGTGTCGTGCTCGTCCAAGTAGAAGTTGTGCGCTTGTCCGCTACCACAGGTCACGCGGATGGTGCGAGGGGTGTAGATGTTGAGCGTGATCGCGGTCAGGCAGGAGTTGCCGAACGAGGCGAATTGCTCGACCTTGGCCACGCTCGACGCGCCACACACGGCGTCCGCGCGGAAGGGTTTGTCGGGCTTGGACAGGCCAAAGAACCCGTACGAGCGCGTCTCCTCCATCGTGTTGGCCGTGGGGGCCTTGCTGGAGTACACGAAGGTTGACTTGTAGCAACCCGTCAGCGGCATCAGGGCGCACAGCAGCGCGCCGGTCATTACCATCTTCTTCATTTGTCAGGGACCTCCATCCAAGAGAAGCTGGTCCAGTGATGTGCGGTGAGTGTCTCTCACCAGCGCGTAAGGCGCATCAGCGCCATCACAGGGGTTGTCGTCGCGGTTAGCATGGCCTCGCGCGACGTGTCAAGGCGAACGCGCCGCATAGACAATGGCTTAACTTCGCGCGCGGCGCGGCCCACCATGCGGCTCACACGCGCGCTAAGCCCTCGCGCCACAGCGCGCGCATCTGCTCTCGCCAGGACTCGCCGCGCTGCGGCTCGAACGTGGCGTCGATCTCCCAGCTCGCGCGGATGTCATCAAGATCCTTGAACATCCCCACGGCCAAGCCCGCCAACAGCGCCGCGCCGAGCGCCGTCGTCTCGACCATCTTGGGGCGCACCAAGCGACAGTCGAGCAGGTCGGCTTGGATCTGCATCAAGAGGTTGTTGGCGCTGGCGCCGCCGTCCACGCGCAGCTCTGTCATCGGCGCGCCTAAGTCGCGGGTCATGGCCAGCAGGATGTCCATGTTCTGCAAGGCGATGGCCTCTAAGGAGGCGCGCGCGATGTGAGCGCGCGTGGTGCCGCGCGTCATGCCCCACAGCACGCCGCGCGCGTCCGCCTTCCAGTGCGGCGCGCCCAAGCCCGCGAGGCTCGGGATGAGCACCACCCCGTCGCTGCTGTCCACCGAGCTTGCCAGCGCCTCGATCTGCGCCGACTCGGTGAAGAAGCCTAAGCCATCGCGCAGCCACTGCACCAGCGCCCCCGCGATGAACGCGCTGCCCTCCAGCGCGTAGGTCGTCTTGTCGCCCAAGCGCCACGCCGCGGTCGTGAGCATCCGGTGGCGGCTGAACACAGGCGTGTCGCCCGTGTTCATCAGCAAGAACGCGCCCGTGCCGAAGGTGCACTTGGCCTGGCCTTGATCAAAGCAGGTCTGCCCAAACAGCGCGGCGTGCTGATCGCC
>CAYXWB010000365.1:1981-5016 GCA_964468515.1 uncultured Bradymonadales bacterium
TGGCCTGGCCTTGATCAAAGCAGGTCTGCCCAAACAGCGCGGCGTGCTGATCGCCTGCCATGCCGCAGATCGGCGTCCCATCGCGCAAGCCCTTGATCCCGCGCACCTCACCAAGATGCTCCGAGTTGCCCCGGATCTCGGGCAGCAGCTCACGCGGCACCTCGAACAGCGCCAGCAGGTCGTCATCCCACTCGCCCTTCTTGAGGTCCATCAAGAGCGTGCGCGAGGCGTTGGAGAGGTCGGTCTTGTGCGCATCGCCGCCAGTCAGTCGCCACAACAAGAAGCTGTCAATGGTGCCAAAGGCCAGCTCCCCACGCGCCGCGCGCTTTCGCGCCCCAGGGACATGATCGAGGATCCAGGCGATCTTGGTCCCCGCGAAGTAAGGATCGAGCACCAGGCCCGTCTTGGCCTGCACCTGCGCCTCCTCGCCGCGATCGATCAGCTCGTTGATGCGATGTCGCGTGCGGCGATCCTGCCAGACGATGGCGTTGTGAATAGGACGCCCCGTGTCACGCTCCCAGATGACGGTCGTCTCGCGCTGGTTGGTGATACCGACGGCGATGATCTGCTCGGGCGCGACGCCCGCTTGGGCTTGCGCGGCCTCAATGGTCTTCAAGGTGGAGTCCCAGATCGCCTCAGGATCGTGCTCGACCCAGCCGGGCTGAGGATAGATCTGCGGGTATTCTTGGTTCACGCGGGCGCGCACCTTGAGCGACTCATCCAGCAGGAGCGCGGTGGTGCCGGTGGTGCCTTGATCGATGGCGCAGATCAGCTTGTCCGTCATGGGGGAGCCTCCATTGCGAGAGCCGTGAGGGGGTCTAGAGCGTGACGCCGCCGTAGGTGAACTCTGCGGCGAGGTGCTTGACGTGCTGTTGCGAAGCGCGGGCGCGGCGGCGCGCGTTGGCGAGGGCGCGCACTTGGGGGTCGGCGTCGGCATCAGCGCTCAGGCGCTTGTAGAGGTGTCGCGCCTCAAGGCGGCGACCTTGCACGTCGATGGCCATGGCGAGCAGCAGCGCGATCTCTGCGCGTCGCGGGGCGTGGGGTTCAAGCTCAAGCGCGCGACGCAGCGCGCCCTCGGCGCGCGCGCTGCGACCTGCGCGCAGCGCGAACAGCCCCGTCATCATGTGCAGCGTCGACTCCTCCGGTGCGAGCGCGAGCGCGTGCTCCAGCGTGATCAGCAGCGCGTCATCGCCCTCCACGTCGAGGTAACGCTTGTGCGCCTGACGATACAGCGAGAAGGCGCGCCCCTGGCGCGTCTGCGGCCAGTCAGGCGCCACACAGAAGGGCGCCACGCCAAGGTCGGGGCCGCCCTCGTGGGGGCGATCGGGCGTGCTGAGCGCGAACGGCACAAACCAGCCGCGGCTGGTGGGGCTCACCCCGGCGGCGACCCAGATGCGCCGCTGCGCGGGCTCAAACACCACGCTGCTGATGGTGTTGGTCGCCATCACCGTGTGACCGATGAGCCGCGCTTGGTCCGTATCAGGATCGGTGCAGTCGGCCAGCGCGGTGGCGACCTCAAGGGGGGTCTGAGGCCGCGCCATGGCTGCGGCGTGCGCGCGCTTGTGGCGCGCGTGGCTGGAGCGGCGATAGTGCGGATAATAGTCCACCGCCACGTCGCGCATCATGGCTGAGGTGTACGTGTTGGCGTAGCCCATTCCGGGGGCGTCGGCATCGAGCCAGCTCAGCGCCTCGCGCCCCGGCGCGAGCTCCAAGATCGCCGCGCGTCCCGTGTCACCCTCGGTCATCAGGTACGCCCAGCCGCAGATGGGCGGGTGACGACGCAAGATGGCGATCGCCTCCTCGATGGTGTGCGCCTGACGCATCACCTCGTCGGCCGCCACGCCGATGGGCACGCCGCCAAGATCAAAGCGATCGATGAAGTGCTGATGGACGGCGAGCGTGAGGCCGGCCGCGTTCATCGCCGTGACGCCCGCGCCCAATAAGCCGGCAGTTGTCGCGGACACATAGCGCAAGCCCTGATCGGGGTGATGAAAGATGACCGCCGCCTGCGGCTCCCAGCGATCGATGCCAAAGTAGTCGAGGTTGCGCCCGTGCATCACGCCGCTTGAGGTGCGCGTGATGACGCTCGTGCAGCCTGCGGTCGGCGCCATCCCCAGCCCCGGATCGCGCGCTGTGCCGAGCGTCTTATGGTACGTGCCCACCAGCCACAAGAACGTCTCCGGCATGAGGTAGGCGTTGAGCACCTGCGCCTCAGAGACGCCCGAGCGAGCTGCTAGCTCCCGCGCGCTCTCGCGCATCCAGCTTGGATAGCGCGCGCGCATCTGCTTGGCCGCGACACGATAAGCGCCCCAGCTCAACGTGCGCGCCAGCCGCCACGCGGGGCTGCGCTGGAGCAGCTTGTAGAGGTAGGCGTCAAAGCAGGGCACCACACCGGCGCGCACCGCTTGCGCGAGCTTATGCCCATGCTGGCCCGCCATCATCACCTGATCGCCGCGCAGGTTCACAAACCGCAGCTCGCCCGCAGGCGTCACCACCCGCCCGGCCTCATCTTCCCCCTCAGGGATGACGTGGCAGAGCGGCTGCGAAGGCCAGCCGCTTGAGGGGGCTGTGTCAGCCTCCAGCGCGCGCTCAAGGGGAGTGTTCATAACAAGCAGGGTCATGAGTTCTAGTGGCGCCACGGCCGCGTCATCTCGCAGCCAGCCCTGGCAGTCTTAGCAGAGCCACGGGGCGCGCGCCAATCCGGTTCTCTGACCTCACCCTGCCACGTCGCGGCGCTTTCGAACCGTCTTGTTATTGACGTCCAAACGTTTTAATGTCATCAGATCGTGCGTTTAGAGCTGTGATCTTAGAGCTAAGTGATTGCGCAGCCATTATTTTAGGCGCGGGGGTGTGCGGCAGAAGCTGGACACCCCCGCGCTCTTCTTGTGCAGAGGAGCGGTGAAGATGAGCGTCAAGATGACGACCCCTACGTCGGGGTGGCAGGAGGCAGCGCGCGCGCTGCGCGTCCTGATGGTAGGGATGAGCTTGGCGCTTGCGCTGAGCGGTTGCGGAGGCTGCGGCGAGGAGGATGAGGC
>CAYXWB010000366.1:0-5011 GCA_964468515.1 uncultured Bradymonadales bacterium
CGTAGGCGGCGCCGTAGGCCTCCAGGGCCCACACCTCCATCTCGCCGAAGCGCTGACCGCCGAACTGCGCCTTGCCGCCCAAGGGCTGCTGCGTCACCAGGCTGTACGGCCCGATCGAGCGCGCGTGGATCTTGTCATCCACCAGGTGGTGCAGCTTCAGCACGTACATCACGCCCACGGTCACGTCGTTGGCGAACGCGTCGCCCGTGCGCCCGTCGTACAAGATGCTCTGGCCCGTGGTCGAGAACCCGGCGCGCTCAAGCATCTTGCGGATCTCCTCCTCAGGCGCCCCATCAAACACGGGGGTCGCCATGTGGATTCCCTTGCGCATCGTGTCCGCGATCTTGATGAGCCCCGCGTCATCCGACGCGTTGAGCAGCGCCAGCTTGTCCTCGTTCGACGAGAACACGTCAGCCAGCAGCGCGCGCAGGCCCGTCAGATCGCCCGTGTCCAGCAGCTCCGTCACGCGCCAGCCCAGGCCCTTGGCGGCCCAGCCCAGGTGCGTCTCTAGGATCTGCCCCACGTTCATGCGTGACGGCACACCGAGCGGGTTGAGCACCATCTCGACAGGCGTGCCATCCTCCAAGAAAGGCATGTCCTCCACCGGCAGGATGCGGCTGACCACACCCTTGTTGCCGTGGCGACCGGCCATCTTGTCGCCGACCTGGATCTTGCGCTTGATGGCCACGTACACCTTGACCATCTTGATGACGCCAGGGTTCAGATCATCACCCTCGCGCAGCTTCTCGATCTTGTCCCCGTAGTGCATGCGCACCTCAAGGATCTGATCCTCCACGTCGCCCAGGATCTGCATGATCTTCGAGGTCGTGTCCTCGTCGACGATCAGGTCCACCCAGTAGCGGCGCGGCAGGCTGTCGAGCGCCGCGTCCGTCAGCTTGCTGCCCTTGGCCAGCAGCTCTTGGCGCGCCTCGTCCTGCAGCGTCGTCGCGAGCTTCTTGCCTCGCACGATCTCGCGCAGCTTGCGGTATGCCGCATCACGCAGGATGCGGATCTCATCGTTCTGATCCTTGAGCAGCTTGCGCTCCTCGGCGTCCTCGATGTCACGACCGCGCTCGTCCTTGTCCGCGCCTTGACGCACGAACACGCGCGCGCCGATGATCGTGCCCATCGTGCCAGGAGGCATGCGCAGCGAGGTGTCGCGCACATCGCCCGCCTTCTCACCGAAGATCGCGCGAAGCAGCTTCTCCTCAGGCGACAGCTGCGTCTCACCCTTGGGCGTGATCTTGCCGACCAAGATATCGCCCGCGCGCACCTCGGCGCCGATGCGCACGATGCCCGAGACGTCCAAGTCCGCCAGCGCCTCCTCACCCACGTTCGGGATGTCGCGCGTGATCTCCTCCGGCCCGAGCTTCGTGTCGCGCGCGACACACTCGAACTCCTCAATGTGAATCGAGGTGTAGAGATCCTCCTTCACCAAGCGCTCGCTCAGCAGGATCGAGTCCTCGAAGTTGTAACCACCCCACGGCATGAACGCCACGATGATGTTACGACCCAAGGCCAGCTCGCCGCGCTCGATCGAGGGACCATCCGCGATCACCTCGCCGACCTCCACGCGATCGCCCACCGACACGATCGGCTTCTGGTTCAGACACGTCGCCTGGTTGGAGCGCGCGAACTTCACCAGCTTGTAGATGTCCGGCTTGACGAACAGCTCATCCTCAGCCTGATCCGGGCGCACGACGATACGATCGGCGTCGACGCTCTCGACCACGCCCGGGTTGCGCGCGGTGATCGCCACGCCCGAGTCGCGCGCCACCAGCGCCTCCATGCCCGTGCCCACAAGCGGCGCGTCGGTGCGCAAAAGCGGCACCGCCTGACGCTGCATGTTCGAGCCCATCAGCGCGCGGTTGGCGTCATCGTTCTCAAGGAACGGGATGAGGCCTGCGCCCACAGACACCAGCTGGTTGGGGCTGACGTCCATCAGCGTCACGTCATCAGGCGACACCGCCTTCGGCTCGCCGCCGACGCGCACCGACACCACCTCGCCCTCCAAGCGCCCGCTCTCCATGAGCGGCGCGTTGGCCTGCGCGATGATGTTGTCCGCCTCCTCCAGCGCCGAGTAATAGCGCACGTTGTCCGTCGCGATGCCCCCCTCAACCTTGCGGTATGGCGTCTCGATGAACCCATAATCATTGATGCGACCATAGGTCGACAGCGACGCGATCAGGCCGATGTTCGGTCCCTCAGGCGTCTCAATGGGGCAGATGCGACCATAGTGGGTGACGTGAACGTCGCGCACCTCGAAGCCCGCGCGATCGCGCGTCAGACCGCCAGGTCCAAGCGCGGACAGGCGGCGCTTGTGCGTCACCTCCGACAGCGGGTTGGTCTGGTCCATGAACTGCGACAGCTGGCTGGAGCCGAAGTACTCCTTGATCACCGCGCTCACGGGCTTCGCGTTGATCAGATCATCAGGCATCAGCGTCTCAATCTCTTGAGACATGCTCATGCGCTCCTTGATCCCGCGCTCCATACGCACCAGGCCGATGCGGTACTGGTTCTCCAACAGCTCGCCCACCGTGCGCACGCGACGGTTGCCCAGGTGATCGATGTCGTCGATCTGCCCGCGCCCGTTCTTCAGCTCGATGAGGTAGCGCACCGTCTCAAGGATGTCCTCCTCGCGCAGCGTCTGGATCTGCCACGGATCAAGCTGCTCATGCACCTGCACGACCTGCGCCTCAAGCGACTCGCGCTCCTTCTTGGAGGTCGCCTTCGTCAGCTTCTTGGCCAGCTCGCGCAGCTCCTCCTCCAGCGGCTCCACGATCTTGCGGTGGAACTTGTAGTTGAGCTTGAGGCGCCCGACCTTCGATAGGTCGTAGCGCTCAGGGTTGAAGAACAGGTTGTCGAACAGGTTCTGCGCCTGCTCCTCGGTGGGCGGATCGCCCGGGCGCAGGCGCTGGTAGATCTCGAGGATGGCCTCCTCGGGGCTGTTGACCTTGTCAGTCAGCAGCGTGTTGCGCAGGTACGCGCCCGAGTTGACGCCGTCGATGAACAGCACCTTGAACTGATACAAGCCGCGCGACAGCAGCTCATCAAGCTGCTTCTGCGACAGCTCCTCGTTGCACTCCAAGATCACCTCGCCCGTCTCCGGGTCGTAGATGTCCTCGGCGGCGATCTTGCGCAGGACCTCCTCGGTGGAGATCGGGATGCGCTCGATGTTGGCACGGCGCAGTCGGTTGATAGCGTTGCGCGAGAACTTGCCAAGCTCCTTGACGATCAGGCGACCATCGGGGCCCATGATCTCGCGCGACGCGACCTGACCTTGGAGCAGGTCCAGATCGAGGGTCTTGGTGAACTCACCATCCTCGTACTGGATCGTCTCGGTGTTGTAATAGATGTTGAGCAGCTCTTCGGCGCCGTAGCCGAGCGCGCGCAAAAGCACCGTGGCGGGCATCTTGCGCTTGCGGTCGATGCGGACATACAGGATGTCCTTGGCGTCGAACTCGAAGTCAAGCCAGGAGCCGCGATAGGGGATGACGCGCGCAGAGTACAGCCACTTGCCGGAGGCGTGCTTCTTGCCACGATCGTGGTCGAAGAAGGCGCCTGGCGAGCGGTGCAGCTGACTGACGATGACGCGCTCAGTGCCGTTGATGATGAAGGTGCCCTTGTCGGTCATCAGCGGGATGTCGCCGAAGAAGACGTCCTTCTCCTTGACGTCGCGGATGGCGCGCGTGCCGGTGATCTCATCGACGTCCCAGATCACCAAGCGGATGATGACCTTGAGGGGAGCGGAGTAGGTGTTGCCGCGCGCGATGCACTCATCGATGTCGTACTTGGGCTTCTCCAAGAAATAGCTGACAAACTCCAGGGTCGAGGTCTCGTTGAAGTCCTTGATCGGGAAGACACTCTGAAACACGCCCTGAAGCCCGACGCTCTGGCGGTGCTCCACCTCGATCCCCGTCTGCAAGAACTCCTCATAGGAGCGCTTCTGGATGTCGATCAGGTTGGGGATGTCGATGATCTTCTCAATCGTCCCGTAGTCCTTGCGGATACGGAAATTTTCCTTGATCACTGGACCCATCGTCACTCCTTGCATGCATCGCGGGGAGGGGGAAGTGGCGCATGCCAGGCGGCGACCTCGCCAGCCCAGCGCCCCGACACGACCGATGCACGTTATGGTCTTGAGATAAACGCGCGAACTTAGAGACTTGTCACAACATCAAGGGGCAGTCAGCGGGCGGCTCGCCATGCGGCGAGTGAGGCGCGGCTGACGTGGCGCGCTGGCCCGGGAGGCAAGGCGCGCTGAGGCGGTCGGTGGGGCGCAGGGGCGAGTGGGGGCTGGGTCAAGAGCATGCGCATCATGTCGGTCCTGCTCGTCGCTCGGGAGACAGCGCAGCGGCGCCACCTCACGTTCGATCTGGTCTGTCGTTCAACCGTGACGCGCGTCTAAAAGACGCCTCGCCACAAGCTCACACACCCCACCGCGCGCAGCCTCCTGCTGGCTACACGTGGCAGGGATCGCCCCGGCTGGGGGCTTCATCCTCGCCTGAGGTTCCCCCGGCGCCTGATCATAGTGAGAATCAAAGGCTGAACTCGCGCTGCTTGGCTCGCCTCATCGGCGCCCCCCTTGAGGGGCATCCGACACGCCGCTGGCTTGTGCTGTGGCCACTTTATCCTGGTGCGCTTTTGACGCACTTCTGGATAAGGCCAGTCAAAGTAAGCAAAGACGGGACCACTGTCAATCGTCAAAGTTACTTTTGATCGTCCTCGCGTCTTGACATCAGCCGCAAGCTTCGCTGAGGCGCCCCTCAAAGAACCTCAACGCCTCGTCCAACGTCGTCGCTCGCGCGCTCGCCTCATACGCCAGCAGCCGATCAAACACCGCTCGCGACGCGTCACATGGCAGCCACGCGCGCTGGCGTTGCCACACCTGCTCGTGGCGCAAGATCGCCAGCGCGCTCTCATACAACCTGCGCCCCGTGAGCAGCTCGTACAAGATCACCCCCACCGAGAAGATGTCCACCCGCTGATCGTGCGTCGTCCCCTCGCTCGG
>CAYXWB010000367.1:0-4997 GCA_964468515.1 uncultured Bradymonadales bacterium
TTGTGCGTGCCCCAAACATGCCAAAAGCGAGCGGCCCCACGACACGTAATACGTGTCGCGGGGCCCCTCGCTATTGGCGTTCGCCCGCCACACGCTTTGCGTGTGGCGGGCGTTCGCATCAGCAGCGCTCAGAGGCGCGAGCCGTGGAAGGTGCCATCAATGGTGGAGGTGTAGGAGGGGTTGTTCACATCACCGAACTGGAGCTTGATCTCCCACTCACACAGCGAGGTGGGCAGGACATCATCCCCCATCGCGTCGACCAGGGGCAGGGGCTTGCCAGCCCACTCGCCCTGATAGCGCTCGGGCGGGTGAAGGGTGCAGCCCTTGTTGATGGGCGTGCCGATCTGGAAGTTGTTGGCGCCCTGGGCGACGAGCGTCTGGGTGACGTAGCTGCGCACGCCGTCGCCCGCCTGCTGCAAGAGCTGATTACACAGCCCGCGCGTGGCGTTGTAGATGGCGCCTTGGCCGCTGTCCACGCCTGCGGCGAGGCTGTCGCAGTTGATCACGCGACCGAGCAGGCGCTCAATGGAGTCCACGGGGGTGCCGTTGGCGTCAGGGGCGAAGATGGCGGGCAGGACGATCTTCTCAATGACGGCCAAGATGAGCGCGCCATAGTTGAGGGTGAGCGGGTGCTGCGTGATGTTGAGCTGGTTGCCATCAAGCACGGAGCCGTTGAAGTAGCCGACGATGAACTGATCGCCGCTGCCCAGATCCGAGGCGCCGATGCGACGGCGGCCACAGTCGGGCGGATCTTGCGGCGTGCAGCCGCGCGACCACTTGAAGTAGAGATCCTCCCAGATCTGCTGGTTCTTGTCGGCGTCGCTGACGCCTTGCCACAGGGCCAGCGTCTTGCCATCTTGGAGCTGGGGCAGGCCGGTGGCCTCGTCCAGCGCGTAGACGGGCTGGTTGCGGATCTTGATGACGCCCGTGACCTCAAAGCTCTTGAGCGTCTCGTAGATGTCTGCCGTGACGTTGAGCCCGGTGCTCAGCCACGGCGGCGCGTTGTTGTTGATGAAGTTGCGGAACGCGTCGTTGATGACGTTGCGCACGATGTTGCGCGCGAAGCCGCTGCCCAAGAAGCCCTCAATCGCGTCCTTGAGCTGACCCAGGGCGCCCGAGTCAGGCAAGAAGTCGATGATGAGGGTCGTCAGACCTGCTGTGGGCACAGCGCAGTTGGCGTCGCCTGCCTCACAGCCCACGACGAACGCGCCCGGATCGGTGATGAGCGTGCCGAGCAGATCGACCACGGCGCGGATGGTGGGCGGCAGGCCGTCGCGCAGGTCAAACTTGTGGACCACGCGGTAGTCGCCGACCATATAAGGCAGATTCTTCACCAGGGGCACGGTCACGCGCACGGGCATGCCTTGCGCCACCGCAGGGTTGTTGTCCTTACAGCCGAGCGCGAGCTCCACATCGGTCGTGGTGGGGCTCTGCGCATAGGCGAGCACGGTGTAGCTTGTGCCGTTGGCGACGCTTGGGAACTGCACGATCGGCAGCGAGCCGTCAGCCTGCGTCTGCCCCGCCTTGTTCTCGACGGCCGTGAAGATCTGCGGGTTCGGGTTGGTCGTGGGATCATTGTCGCGGCGCTTGCCAAGCTCAGTGTAGAGCTGGGCGCAGGTGGTGGCGCCGTTGAACAGGTAGACGTCGACCTTGCCAGGCAAGAAGTTGCCATGGCGCGTGAAGTCCACGACGAAGTCGGCGCTGTCTTTGGAGTTGATGGAGACCAGATACTCGACCGAGTTGATGTTGGGGTCGTTGGTCGAGGCCACGATGCGCGCTGTGCCGACCTTGCCACCGGGGAACAGCTCGACCTTGGCGATGCCCGCGTCATCGGTAGCCACGTTGCTTGCGTTGAGGCCCATCTCGCCATCAGCGGGGTCGCGCTGCACGACCTCAAACTTGATGGTGGTGTTCTTGACGGGCGCGCCCTGCGCGTCGACGAGCTCCGCTTGCAGCAGGATGCTCGACGAGCCCAGCGTGCCACGCTCCGTGCACACGCGCTCCAGCGGATCACATGAGGGGGCCACGTGGACCAGCTTGCTCATGGCCGGCGGGGTGCCGATGGGGGTGTCGGGCGGGGTGGTTTGATTATCCCTAGGCGCGAGCGTGTCGTCTGTACACGCGGCGCCCACAAGGCCGAGCGCTGTGATCAGCGCGAGCGCCGGGGTCAGCTTGCGAGCGTTGAGCATCGTGACCTTCCTCTTGAAGACGTCATCTCGCGGCGATCGCGCGCGTCATGGACGTCAGGTGATGATGAGCTAGGTTGATATTTTAAGGGTGGCAAACTTCCAGCACAACGACAGTAACATACACCTCAATGACATGCCACCTCACTCGTGATGGAGCGCGCGTGCGGCTGCGGTGTGCTCAGCGGCTCTACTGTAACTGACTCGCGAGGATGATTCACCCGCTTTGTCAGGGGCGCCGGTGCAGCTTTGACGCGCTCGTAGGGCGCGCGCTCGCCAAGAAAACTTGCGCAGTGCGTGTGGCGCGCTCAAGATGCCTGAGCGCAGCGGTGAGCGCGCGAGCGACGATCTTGACTTGCACGCTAGACGCGATAGCATGCCCCTTGAGCTAGCTCGCCCCTCACTGTGCCGTTGATGTCCTCGCGATGTGTGCTGCCTGTGTGCGGTCCACCTCTCGCGCTTCACCTCTGGTTGTCCAGGAGGCTCGCGCCGTGGCGACGAACCCATCCTCTCGTTCAGGCGCTTGGCGCCGCGCTTGTGTCGCGCTCTTTGGGGCGACCAGCCTCAGCGTCAGCATGTTAGGCTGCGCCACCACCCAGGCAGGCGCGCCCGCCCAGGCGGACGAGGCGCTCGCTATGCGCGCGCGCCTTGAGGAGGTGGAGCGCACCAATGGTCGGCTCGCTGTGCGCGTGGAGGAGCTTGAAGATCAGCTCTTCTTGCTCAACGATCGCGTCGAGGCTCACCGCTTGGCCATGCAGCGCGGCGGCTTCATGCGCGCTAACCCTGTGGCTTATGCTCCTCAGGCGCCTCAGCCCGCCCCTGAGACCTACTATGAGGGCACGCGCGCGCAGCCGCCTCAACGCCCTGTACGTCGCATTCAGCTCGGCGCACAGCAGCAAGAGGCTGACTATGCGCCGCCCGTTAGCACACAAGAGGAGCCCGCTGCGTCCGCGCCGCGCGAGGAGGAGGAGGAGGAGGTGGTGATCTCCGATGATCGCCTCCAAGAGCTAGGCCTGCAGCCCACGCGTCGTCCCCAAGTCGCCTCAGCGGCCGCCCCCTCGCGCGGCCCGGATGGGTCGCGACAACCTCAGCCTGAGGTCACGCAAGAGCGCCTCAAGCCCGGCACACCGAGCGCCGCGCCTGAGCCCCAGCGTCAGCCCGCCGCGCCTGTGAGCGCCCCCGTGCGCGCCCCTCAATCCTCGCTCTCAGGCCTCGGCGCTTACCGCGAGGGCTTGTCTCACTACCGCGCAGGTCACTATCAAGAGGCGCTCTCAGTCTTTGAGGGGTTCTTGGCCTCCAAGCCGCAGGAGGACTACATCGACAACGCGCTGTATTGGATCGGCGAGTGTCAGTATGGCTTGGCGCGTTATGAGCTGGCGGTGCAAGCGTTTGAGCGCGTCTTGGCCGAGCAGCCCGACGGGAACAAGGTCCCCGACGCGATGTTGAAGATGTCTCTCGCGCTCGATCGCGTGGGCCGTGAGCAGCGCGCCACAGAGGTCTTGTCGCTGCTGACGCAGCGCTACCCGCTCAGCAACGCGGGGCGCCTGGGCGCGCAGAAGTTAAAAGAGCGACAGTGAGCTTGATCGCCTCGCCAGCGCGCCGCGCTGGCGCCCCCGAGGTTCTATGATGTGCAGCGCGCAAGGGAGCAGCCCCATGGATAGCACGCAGCGACGCCTCACGCGTCGACACCCCACGGTCTGTCTGGTCGGCCTCGTCGCCGCTCTGATCGCCGCGCCTGTGATCGCCCAAGAGGTCACGGTCATGCAGCGTGGACCCCTCGATGTGCATGAGGTGCAGAAGGGAGACACCCTCTGGGATCTCTCCAGCAACTACCTCCAAGAACCGCTCGAGTGGCCTCGCCTCTGGAGCTATAACCCCCACATCACCAACCCTCACTGGATCTATCCCGGCGATCTTGTCTACCTGCGCGCTGGCATGGACGGCAAGGGCCAGTCCTCAAACCCCTCGGGGGGGCCGCGCCGCTTCGCGGCCTCGCAGGCCAAGCCCTTAGAGATCCACCTCGCCATGGGCGGCTTCATTGAGCCTGAGGAGGTCAAGTTCGTCGGCCGCATCGCTGCCTCTCCTAAGGAGGCGGTGCTGCTCGGTGAGCTGGACACCGTCTGGGTCGGCTTCGGTGAGAAGGCTTACTCGGTCGTCGACACCGATCGCGCTTATGCCGCCGCAAACCCCAAGCGCTTCAATAAGGAGCGCTTCGCCATAGCTGAGCCTGAGCAAGAGGTGAAGGTCGGCTCTCTGTTCGCGATCGTGCGCCCTGATGGTCAGATCCGCGACCCTGAGGATGGTGACAAGGTGCTCGGCCACAAGTACATCATGCTCGGCTCGCTTCAGATCACCGAGGTCAGCGATAAGTACCTCAACACCGCTGAGATCGTCCAATCTTGGATGGAGATCGAGCGCGGTGATATGCTCGTGCCCTACGATGAGCAGATGCGCTATGCGACGCCCGCCCAAGCTGACAAGAATATGGTCGCTCAGATCGTCGACATGTTGGAGATCCGCTCTAACCTCGGCGAGCTGCACTATGTTTATGTGAACAAGGGCGCTGATGATGGCGTCGTCGCGGGCAATCGCTTCTTCATCTACCAGCGCAAAGAGGGCCTGTCTGACTTTGGCAAGCCCCAGCAAGATGCCATCCCTTGGATGCGCATTGGCCAGGTCATGCTGATCGATGTGCGAAAGAACTACGCCATGGGCCTCATCATCGACTCCAGCAAGAACGTGCTGCTGGGCGATCGGCTGGAGATGTACGAGAACTATTGAGCTTACGCGAGCGGGCGCGCTAGCGCGCCC
>CAYXWB010000368.1:0-4991 GCA_964468515.1 uncultured Bradymonadales bacterium
GCGCGACGAGCTCCTCATAGAGCGCCCCTGAGCGCTTGGCGCAGAGGGCTCCCTCTAAGGTGATCCGAGCCTCACCCGCGCTGACATCATCCATCCAGCAGTTCCAACCAGCTTCACGTGGGGAAAAGCCCCCAACGTCAACTCACATCCAGCCCAATGTCAGCCCGGAAACAAGAACGTCAACACCAGCATCAGCGCTCCCCACACCAGCAAGTTGACGATAAATGGCACGTCGCGCAGCAGCAGCTCCGTCGGCCCCTCCAAGGACTCCGCGCGCAACAGCTGATAAAATCGCGTGATCCCAAACACCGCGCACGGGATCGTCAGCGGCAAAAGCGGCGAGGAGAAGGGCGTGGCGTGCGCGCGCATCGGCTGGCCGGGCAGCGACGCGCTCACCGTGTAGAGCGCGTACGCCGCGATCGTCAGCCCCGCCACGAACAACACCCCAAAGTCCAAGTGCTCATAGCGATAGCGCTCCAACACCTTGCGCGCTTGGCTCGCCTTGCCCTGACGCACCAAGTCCAGCTCGTGCAGCCGCTTGCCAAGCCCCAGATAAAACGCCAGCAAGAACGTGCACAAGAACAGCCACTCCGAGATGAACACCCCGATCGCGAACGCGCCCGCCAACACTCGCAGCACGAACCCCGTGGCGATGATCCCCACGTCCACGAACGCCCAGTGCTTCAGCCGCATGGAGTACGCCAGGTTCATCACCAGGTAGATCAGCGTCACCACCCCTAAGCGCCAGTCCAGCAACATCGCCGCACCCAAGCAGCCTAGCCCCAGCGTCGCGGCCGCCACGATCGCCATCGGCACCGGCAGCTGGCCGCTGGGGATCGGGCGGTGGCGCTTGATGGGGTGGCGCCGATCTTTGTCGACATCGGCCACATCGTTGAACAAGTACACTGTGCCCGCCGTCAGGCAGAACAGCAGCGCCGCCCCAAAGCCCACCAGCAGCTGCGACGGGATCAAGAACTGCTTGGAGAAGAACAGCGGCGCCAAGACGAACAGGTTCTTGACCCACTGCTTGGGACGCAGCGTGACGATCAGGCCGCGCCACGCGCCGCGCGCGGGCGTCACATCGGCCTCGCGCTCTGCTGCTACCGGGTCGCTCATGTGGACTTTCCCTCGGGGGTCGGGCATCGTATGGCGCGCGATGCGCTGCCTCACGCTCAGCGGCGATCGGCGCACACCTTGAAGACGCAAAACGTCGCGCGCGTGGATGCATTGTCATCATGCCTCAAGCGCGCGGCGCGCCATGCTACCTTGAAGCTAGACCGAGATAAAGCGCGCCCTCCTGCACAGCGCGCGATGGCGATCGGGTGATCATGTTAGACCTGTCTCATTACAGCGCCAGCGCCCTCACCTTGCTGGCACTCTACTTCACGATCTTAGGCGTCCTCGGCATCTACGGCTCGCACCGCTACGTGATCGCGCGCCTCTATCGACGCTACGCCATGGGCCGCCCCGATCCCGCGCCGCTGTCTCGCTTCGCACCCGATGACCTCCCCGTCATCACCGTGCAGCTGCCGCTCTACAATGAGCGCTACGTCGCCAGCCGCCTCATCCACGCCGTCGCCGCCCTCGACTACCCGCGCGATCGCTTAGAGATCCAGGTCCTCGACGACTCCACCGATGACACCACCACCATCTGTGAGGCCATCGTCGACACGCTGCGCGCTGGGGGCCTCGACATCAAGCTGCTGCACCGCGTCGATCGCGTCGGCTACAAAGCAGGCGCCCTGGCCGCAGGGCTGCTGCAAGCGCGCGGGCAGCTCATCGCCGTGTTCGACGCAGACTTCGTGCCCCAAGCCTCCTTCTTGCGCGAGGTCGTCGATCACTTCAGCGATCCGGGCGTGGGCATGGTCCAGGCGCGCTGGGAGCACCTCAACCGCCAGTTCAGCCTGCTCACCCGCGCCCAAGCCATCCTGCTCGACGGCCACTTCGTGCTGGAGCACACCGCGCGTCATCGCTCAGGACGCTTCTTCAACTTCAACGGCACCGCTGGCATCTGGCGCCGCCAAGCCATCGAGCAAGGCGGCGGCTGGCAGCACGACACCCTCACCGAAGACCTCGACCTGAGCTACCGCGCCCAGCTCGCGGGCTGGCGCTTCATCTTCTTGCGCGATGTCACCGTCCCCAGCGAGATCCCCGTCGAGATGAACGCCTTTAAGGCACAGCAGCATCGCTGGGCCAAGGGCTCCATTCAGACCGCCCGTAAGCTCCTGCCGCGCCTGCTCATGAGCGACCTGCCCTGGCACATCAAGCTAGAGGCCACCTACCACCTCACCGCTAACCTCGCCTATCTCCTCATGCTTTTGCTGGCTGCGATGATGCCGCTCGCCACCCTCGTGCGCGTGCACCAGGGCTGGCGCGAGGCGCTGCTGCTCGACGTGCCCATCTTCTTGAGCGCCACCTGCTCCGTCTGCCTGTTCTACTGGATGAGCCAGCGCGAGATCGGCCGCCCACGCGCTGAGATCGCGCGCCTGCTACCCGCCGTGCTCGCGCTCGGCATCGGCATGTGCGTCAACAACGCCCGCGCCGTCATTGAGGCCCTCATCGGCTATGAGACCCCGTTCGTGCGCACCCCAAAATACGCCGTCGAGGCCACGAGCCAAGGCGGCCTCGCGCACCACCGCTACAGCAAAAAGTCCACCGCCCTCACCCTCGCCGAGGTCGCCCTCGCGGGCTGGTTTGGCTACGCCATCTTCGCCGTCCTCACCCACAGCCGCGTCAGCCCCTTCAGCCTGCCCTTCTTGGCGCTGTTTCAGCTCGGCTTCACCTACGTCGCCGCGCTCAGCCTGAGCCAAGGCCTCGGGCGCTGGCGACAAGCGCGCCGCAGCGCCCCTGAAGCATGAGCCGCGTGAGCCTGAGCGCCACCTGGCGCGTCGCGCCTCCGCTTGTCACCCTCACGCTCGCCAGCGCCGCCTGGGCGCCGCTGCCCGACGCCGCGCGCCTCGCGCTGTGCGCCTTGGCCATGCTGCCCGCGCTCTACGCGCTGCACACCGCGCACACCACCTCACACGCCCCCCTCGGATGGATCGCGCTGTGGGCCGTCCTCGCCAGGCTCGCCCTCGTCGACGCAGCCCCGCTGCTCTCCGATGACCTCTACCGCTACGTCTGGGATGGCCGCGTCGCGCTCTCCGGCGTCAACCCCTTCTCACACGCCCCCTCAAGCGACGCGCTGGCCGCGCTGCGCGACGCCCACATCTGGCCGCTCATCAACCACCCCGAGATCCCCACCATCTATCCGCCGCTGGCGCAGGCGCTGTTCGTGATGGTAGCCGCGCTCGGCGGCGCGCTCAGCGCCACCAAGCTCGCGCTGATTTGCGCCGAGGTAGTAGGCGTCGCCGCCGTCGGCTGGCTCATGCGCGCGCGCTGGACGCGCCGTCAGCGCGCCATCGCCCTGACCCTCTATGGCCTGCACCCGCTCGTCATCATCGAGGTCGCCTGGAGCGGCCACGTCGACGCGCTAGCCTGGAGCTTGCTCGCCATCGCGCTCGCCAGCCACGCAAGCTCCCCCACCCACACCACCGCCCGCGCCGCACGCACCGGCGCGATGCTCGGCCTCAGCGTCGCCGCGAAGCTCTTGGGGCTCGTCCTCCTGCCGCTGCTGGCGCTCGCGCCCGGGATGCGCGCCCGCGCCCGCGTCGCGCTCGTGACCGCTTGCTTGGGCGTCGCCGCGCTGAGCTACGCCCCTTACGCCGACGCGGGCGGCGCGCTGTGGTCAGGCTTCTCCACCTATGCCGCGCGCTGGCGCGCCAATGACGCGCTGTTTCGCGTCCACCACGACAGCGCCAAGGCCTTGATGGACCACCTCGCCAGCCCTCAGCAGCGCGTCGCACCAGGCGACGCGACCAGCGAGGCGATGATCTCGCTGTCGCGCTGGGATGACGCCTTCATCGCGCGCGGCTGGACCCGCCAGTGGCAAGGTCGCACCATCGCTGACACCTCCTTCACCTCAGGCCAGCTCGCCCAACACCTCGCCAAGCTCATCGGCGCTGGCCTCATGGGGCTGTGGTTATTATGGCTGCTGCTGATCTGGCGCGATCCCATCGCCGCCGCGCCCGCGCTGCTGCTGGCGCTCTACGCCGTCGCCCCCACCGTGCACCCCTGGTATGTGGCCTGGCTCGTGCCGCTGGTGGCGCTGAGCCTGACGCGCGCCGAAGGCGCGCGCTGGCGCACAAGCGCGCTGCTGCTCAGCGCCACCTGCCTCATCGCCTACAGCGCCTGGTGGCGAGGCCGCCACGGCGGCCCCTGGGCGGTGCCTCACTGGCTCATCGCCCTCGAATACCTCCCCCCGCTGCTGCCGATCCTCCTCTACGACCGCGCACCCCGCGCCCACGCCTCGCCACCAGCGCTAACGCCGCCCATCGAACCTTAAAGTGCGCTTGGCCCAAGCGCGCTGACGCGCCACGCTGAGCCCTCACGCCAAAACTGCAAACCCAAGCCTAGCTTGGACGATCCCCGCATAGGCCCTACCCAAACGCCATCTCCCACGAGAGGTTGTGCCATCACCACCACAACCCCAAGGCAGCTCACACCACATAAAGAGGTCCACGCGCATCACGCGCGCACACCACCTCACCGCGCGCCACCAGCCGCTCAAGGTGCGCGTCAAGCGTCGCCAAGTGCACCCACCACCGCGTCTTCGGCTGCATCACCTCGCCGTCTGGCGAGGTCAGCTTGCCCAGGGTGTGCAGATCCACCGGGCCGGACGCGCCCTGGAGCGCGGTCAGCGCCTGCGCCTCATAGCGCAGCATCATCTGGCGCGAGCGCTGCACCGCGCGCGTCACCTCCTCGCGCCCTATCACCTGCGAGCCATGCCCTGGCATCAGCAGCGAGGCCGGCAAAGGCTCCAGCCGATCGAGCGTCTCCAGATACAGCCCCACATCATCGCCCATTGACGGCGTGATCGGCGTGGGCACCGCCAGCACAGCGTCGCCGCTGAACAGCCAGCCCCGCTCAGAGGCGAAGAACGCGACATGGTA
>CAYXWB010000369.1:0-4974 GCA_964468515.1 uncultured Bradymonadales bacterium
ATGACGACCAGCGCGAGCCTGGCGAGGTCGGCGTTGAGCAGCGCGCGGGCGGCCTCCAGCGCGTCGAGCGGGCTGGCGGCGTCGGGGAGCAACAGCACGCGCGGGCCGTACAGCTCAAGCTGCGCGCCGATGAGCGCGGCCGCCTCCGGGCCAAGATCAGTGATGAGCGCGACGCGCTCGGGGGAGGCGTCGATGAGTGCGGCGAGGTCACGGGCGGCCTCCAGGGCCATGATGGCGTGAAGGGGAGCGCCCACAAGGTCCACGCGCAGGCCAGCCTCGACCACGGCGACGCCCGTGGCGTGTGTGGCGAGCGGCTGGGTAGTGAAGATCGCGCGGGTGAGCGCGTGACGCGCGCCATCACCGACGCGCGCGGACGCCGCGCGCACGCGCAGCGTGGTGAGGCGCTGATGCACGCGCGGCGCGGCGAGCTGGGCGGTGTCCTCCTCGATGAGCGAGGCGGCGCCTGCGCCCGCGTGCGCGCTCATGATGAGGGCGACGCGCGGGGAGGCTTGCGGCGGCCAAGAGGCGATCTCATGCGCGCCATCGCGCCGCGCGGGGAGCTTGTCGCGCTCCAAGGCGCCGAGCGCGATGACGGCGCCGAGCAGGCCCGTGAGGGCGCCGAGCGGGCCGAGGCTGTGATGCGCGCTGCTGTGAGAGAGCGCCCGCGCGGGCGCGCCGAACAGGTCATCAAGGGCGGCGCGCTCGGCCGCGTCGAGCGTCTGGCCGATGACGGCGCTGATGGCGCTGGCGTCGAGCTGGGCGCGCTGCATGGCGAGCAGCGCGGCGCGCGCGGGCGCGTCATCGCGGCTTGCGCGCGGGCTAGACGCGCCTACGGCGCGCAAAAGCCCCGCGACCTTGAGGCCGAGCGCGCGTGCGTCGACGAGGCGCATGAGCGTGAGCGCCACGGCGCCCTCACACACCTCAGGCTGCGCCTCGGTCTGGCGCTGGGCGCCGACGACCACGACGGCGCTTGTGCGATCGTGTTGGAGCCAAGCGGTGGCGAGCATGAGGGCGTGGGCGCCCGCGTCATCGTGGCCCGCGAGCTGGAGCGAGGGGCCGCCCAGGCCAAGCGCGGCCATGATGAGGTCACACAGCGGCGTCTCACTGGCCACGATCAGGCCCACGCGATCGCGGCCTGCCATGAGGCCGCGCGTGGCCTCATGGGCGACGTGCAGCGCCCACTGCGCGTCGTCGGGCGCGGCCAAGACCTGCGCCTCATCGATCGCATAGGCAGACGACTCACAGACGGCCTGGGCGCCGATGACGCGGCCTGAGCAGGGGGTGTAGAGGTCTGAGCCGCGCAAGAGGTGCGCCATCAAGCTCTCCGGCGTGAACGCCCCCGCCACCAAGCTGCCTCGCCAGACGATCGCCACAGGCTCTAACACCATCACACACCTCACCTCAAGAGCTGGCTTAAGCACATCACGCGCCGCGCATGGTGGCATCACGAGGGGGCCCAGAGCAAACAGGAAAGGGTGCAGCGCGCGCGCCATCGCGTGGGGCGCAGCGCGCGTCAGGGATTGCCAACGGGGGCGATTCGTGGTGGATTCCTGGGCGTCATCGCCTAGCCTATGACCAGCTCATTGAACGCGTTACGAGAGGACAAAGCCCGATGCCACTGCTACACGATCACCGCCTCTGCGGCTGTCGCCGCGCCTACCACAGCGCCCCTGAGGGGTTCGCGAGCGCCGACGCGCCGCGTCACTACCCGGTCGATCTGCGCCTGGAGCCGTTTCACCTCGACATCAACCTGCACGTCGACGTGGACAACGCGCGCGCACACGGCACGGTCACCATCTCAGTGCGCGCGCGCCAGAGCGGCCCGCTTGAGCTTGAGCTTGACGCGGTGGATCTGAAGATCGCGCAGGTGCGCGATCCGCAGGTTGACGGCGTGACCTGGAGCTATGACGGGGCGAAGCTGAAGGTGAGCTGGGCGCAGCCGTTCGTGGCTGGCGAGGAGCGCGACGTGGCGGTGACGTACGCGGTGGAGCACCCGCGCAGCGGCCTGTTCTTCAGCGCGCCGACGCCCGACAACCCCGACGCGCCGCGCTACGCGGCGACCGATCACGAGACGGAGCGCGCGCGCCACTGGCTGCCGTGCATCGATCGTCCGGAGGTGCGCTGCACGCTCGACTTTCGGCTTCGCGCGGCCAGCGAGCTGACGATCTTGGCCAACGGCGAGCTGGTGGACGAGCAGGATCACGGCGACGGGACGCGCACGGCGCGCTGGCGGCTGGACTGGCGCTGCCCCAGCTACATCACCTGCTTCGCCATAGGCCACTTCACGCGCGCGGACGACGGCGCGTTTGACGGCAAGCCGATCGCCTATTTTGGCAGCCACCTCAAGCGCGCGGAGGATCTGCTGCGCTCGTTCGGGCGCACGGGGGAGATGCTGGCGTGGATGACGCAGAAGCTCGCGCAGCCGTTCCCATTCCCCAAGTATTATCAGTTCGCGCTGCCGGGCTTTGGCGGCGCGATGGAGAACATCTCGCTGGTGAGCTGGGATGACATCTTCGTGATGGATGAGACGCTGGCCAAGGAGTGCACCTGGGTGGTGGATCAGGTCAACGTGCACGAGATGGCGCACAGCTACTTTGGCGACGCGCTGGTGTGTCGGGGCTTCGCGCACGCGTGGCTCAAGGAGAGCTGGGCGACCTATATGGAGTCGTGCTGGCTGGAGCATCGCTACGGGGAGGATGAGCTGGCGTATGACTTCTGGCGCAATCAGCAGGCGTATTTTCAGGAGGCGGACACGCAGTACATGCGCCCGATCGTGACGCACCAGTTCGAGTCCTCGTGGCAGATGTACGATCGCCACCTGTATCCGGGCGGCGGCGCGCGGCTGCACATGCTGCGCAAGTTCTTGGGCGATGAGATCTTCTGGGCGGGCGTGCGCGACTATGTGGACGCGCACATGGGCCAGGTGGTGGAGACGGACGACTTTCGCAAGGCGCTGGAGGGGCGCTCAGGGCGCTCGCTGGTGCAGTTCTTCGAGCAGTGGTTTCGCTCGCCGGGCTATCCGCACCTGAAGGTGACGTTCACGCACGACGCGACGCGAGGCTTGGGCACGTTCAGCTTTGAGCAGGCGCAGGCGGGAGGCGACAAGAACCTGCCCACCTTTACGATGCCGATGGCGGTGGCATGGACGATCGATGGCGAGCGTCAGGTGCATCGGTTCACGCTGGATCGCGCGAGCCAGCAGGTGACGCTGCGCATGGCGCAGGCGCCCGAGCAGGTGCAGCTTGATCCTGACAACGCGTCGGTGTTCAAGCCGGAGTTCAACCCAGGCGACGCGATGTTGCGCGCGCAACTTGTTGGCGCGCCGGACGTGATCGGGCGCATACGGGCAGCGCAGGCGCTAGCGAAGACCTGCAAGCGTGAGAACCTGGACGCGCTGGACGCGCGCTACCATGAGGAGCCGTTCTGGGGGGTGCGCGAGCAGCTGGCGCTGGCGGTGGGCCAGGTGCAGAGCCAGCACGCGGTGAGGTTGCTTGGGGGGTGGCTTGAGCTTGAGCAAGATCCGCTGGTGTTAGAGTCGCTGGTGCGCGCGTGTGGCAAGCTGCGCGATCCGCAGCTGCGGGCGGGCCTGATCGCGCGCCTGGAGGCGGGCCTGCCCTACCGCGCGACGATGGCGGCGTATGAGGCGCTTGGCGCGTATGGGGCCGACGCGCCGATGGAGCTGCTGCTGTCAGCGTCGGACACGACGACCTACAGCGACTTCCCGCAGATGGGCGCGATCCGGGCCTTAGCGGCGACGCGCCAAGCGGACATGGCGGGCGCGCTCACAGCGCTCACCCAGCCTGGGGCAGCGCCCTCGCTCGCCCGCGCGGTGGCCGCAAGCTCGCTGGGCAAGCTGGCGTCGCTGCTCACGGGCGTAGAGCGTGAGGCGGCGATCGATCGGCTGGAGGATCTGCTGCGCGATGGGGTGGATCGGGTGCGCGCGGCCGCAGCGCTGGGGTTGATCAGCGCGCGCGCGACGCGCGCGCGCCAAGCGCTGAGCGCCTACCGCGAGACGCTCTCCCACCAGGATCAGGTCACGCTCGACCAGCAGATGCGCGGCTTAAGCGCGCCGGAGGCGCCACGCGTCAAGACCTTGGAGGAGCAGCTGGAGCAGCTCCAGAAGGACTATCGCGGCCTCATGGAGCGGCTCGACAAGCTTGAGCGCAGCCCAGAGCGCTGAACTTCACCTCTGAGGGGGCAGTGTTTCACGTGAAACACTGCCCCCTCAGCGCGCGGCGAGTGAGCCGATGACCGATGAGCAGGCCACGTTGCTAGCCGACCGGACCTTGGAGGCCGCGCTGGCTGACCGCCCCTGGTGGCTAGGGCGCCTGGCGAGCGCAGGGTTGGCAGGCGCGCTGATCTGGGGCTTGGCGCTGAGCGAGCAGCTTGAGCAGACGCAGCTGATGCTCGTGACCGCCTGCGTCTGCCTGGGTGCGCTGAGCGCGTCGCAGGAGCTGAGGCGTGAGCGGGTGATGATGTGGCGAGAGCGTCAGCGCGGCGTGTCGCTCGGTGCGCTCCTCAAGGCCAAGCTGCGCGTGCTCACGCTGCTAGGGTTTGTGCAGGTGTCGCTGCTGAGCGCCGTGGCGTACACGCTGCCAGGGCTGCGCGTGCCGCTAGGATGGCTCGTGCTCACCACGCTGTGCGCGCTGCTGATGGGGGTAGGGATGGGGCTGCGCGCGAGCGCCAGCGCGCGCACAGCGCGCGGCGCGTGGCTCATGAGCGCGCTGGCGAGCCTAGCGCTGTGCGGCCCCCCTCACCTGACAAACATCCCCCCCGAGCAAGCCGAGGCCGCGCGCCTGGGGCTTGTGTTCCCCACGCGCTGGGGGGCGAGGGCCTTGAGCGGCTTCGCCTCAGGGCCTGAGGCGAGCGCTGACGCGGCGCTCGCGCTCTTGCCGCTGCTCTGCGGCGCGGGGCTCTTGCTCATCCTCACGCGCCGCGCCATGAGCCGCGATCAGGCGCCCTTTGTGCCAGACT
>CAYXWB010000370.1:0-4969 GCA_964468515.1 uncultured Bradymonadales bacterium
GCCCGACACGCTCTACCTCTGGGTGCAGCTCGACGGCGTGCGCGAGGACGTGCTCAAGCGCCACTTCGCGCGCAGTCACGACATGTCAGATGGCTCGGTCAAGTTTGAGATCAACAAGGGGCGCTACGCCGCAGGCGGCAAGGCTGACCTTGATGGGATCTTTGGCCTGCTCAAGCCGCTGTTCACGATCTGACCTGATGCGCGCGCGCATGACGCGCAGCGCGCCCGCCCTAAGGACAAGGAGACGCCATCATGCTCGCTACGTTGCGCCGCGCCCGGCTCGCCGCTCTCACGCTCGTCATCGTCACGGGCGCCTCCAGCTGGCTCGCCTGCAGCGGCGCCGACTTTGATGAGGATGGCGTCCCTGACACCCAAGATAACTGCCCTCGCGTCAAGAACGTCGATCAGCGCGACGTGGACGAGGATGGGCTCGGGGACCTGTGTGACAACTGCCCCGGCGTCGCGAACCTCGATCAAGCTGACCGCGATGGTGATGGCATCGGTGACGCCTGCGACAACTGCCCTGACACGCCCAACCTCGGTCAGTCCGATCTTGATGGCGATGGCATCGGTGACGCGTGTGATGATGATCGCGACGGCGATGACATCCGCGATGATGAGGATAACTGCCCCAGCGTCGCGAACCCTGACCAAGCCGACAGCGATGGCGATGGCGCCGGTGACGCCTGTGATAATTGCCCTATGATCGCCAACCCTGACCAAGCTGACGGCGATGAAGATGGCGTCGGCGATGTGTGTGACATCTGCCCTGGCGCCGCTGATCCTGCTCAGACTGACAGCGACGAGGATGGCCTCGGCGACGCGTGCGACAGCTGCCCCATGATCGCCAACCCTGACCAAGAAGACGCCGATGGCGATGGTGTGGGGGATGTCTGTGACAACTGCCTGAGCGTCGCGAACTCGGATCAGCGTGACACTGACCAAGATGGGGTGGGGGATCTGTGCGATCCTGATATCGACGGCGATGGGGTCTTAAACGGCCCTGACAACTGCCCCAACTCGCCTAACCCCGATCAGCTCGACAGCGACAATGATGGCGCGGGCGACGCCTGTGACAGCTGCCTCGGGCTGCGTAACCCAGAGCAAAAAGACACCGACAATGATGGTGTCGGCGACGCTTGCGATAACTGCGCCTCAGTCGCCAACTCAAATCAGCGCGACGTCGATGGCGATGGCATCGGTGACGCCTGCGACAACTGCCCTGACCGCGCCAACCGGGATCAGCGTGACACGGATGAGGATGGCGTCGGCGATGTGTGTGACCTGTGCCCCTCCGTGAAGGATGAGGAGCAGCGCGACAGCGACGGCGATGGGATCGGTGATGCCTGCGACAATTGCCCCATGCAGGCCAACAACCAGCAGGCAGATCGTGACAATGACGGCATCGGCGACTCATGCGATAACTGCCCTGACGTGGCCAACCCAAACCAAGCTGACGCCAATGGCGATGGGCGCGGCGACGCGTGCAGCGCGGCGATGAGCTGTCAGGGCGGCGAGGACGCTGACGCGGATGGTGTCCCCGATCGGTGTGATAACTGCCGGTTTATCTACAATCCAGGCCAAGACGACTCGAACAATGACGGCGTCGGTGACGCCTGCTCATGAACCTCTCAAGGAGCCTCTGATGGAGATCAGCGCGAGGACCATGTACGGCCTGCGCGCCCTGGTGACACTCGCCGGCGCGCGCACCAGCACCCCCATGAGCATTCAGGCCATCGCAGAGGAGGAGAGCCTGCCAAGCAAGTTCTTGGAGGGGATCATGGGCGATCTCAAGCGCGGCGGCTTCGTGCGAAGCCGCCGTGGCGCCTCAGGCGGCTACCTGCTCGCGCGCCCCGCGTCTGAGATCACCGTGCTCGACATCATCCGCCACTTGGAGGGGCCTGTGGCGCCGCAGACCTACGGCGATCGCGCGATGGACGCGCAGATGTCCTCGCGCCAAGCGGCGTTTCGCCCCGTCTGGGAGGAGACGCGCGAGGCCACGATCCGGGTGTTGCAGAGCTACTCCATCCAGTCCATCGCCGACAGCGTGCCTGAGCAGCGCCGTGATGACTTCACGCCGAACTATCAGATCTGAGCTAGAAGTTCGGCATGGGCTGGTAGTCACGGCGCACGTTCTGGCCGATGTAGAGCGTGTCGACGCCCTCATACAAGCGCAGATACAGCGCGAGGAAGTAGGTCACCTTCTTGGTGTACTCGCGCGCTTGGTCAAAGGGGATCTCCTCGACGAACTCATCCAGCGGCATGTCCCCGCGCTGATCAAGCCACTCCGCGACGCGGTGAGGGCCGCCGTTGTAGCCTGCGAAGGCGAACAGCTCCTGACCGTGGAACTTGCGGATCACCTGGCCGATATAGAAGGCGCCGTGGAGCACGGCGACGTCTTCATCAAGCAGGTCGTAATGACCGAAGCGATCATCGCCCAGCAGCTCGGCGATCTTGAGGCCCGTGCGTGGGATCACCTGGAGCAGGCCGAGCGCCTCGGCGGTGCTCACGGAGTCAGGGTTGAACGAGCTCTCAACGATCATCAGCGCCCAGATGAGGTAGGGGTTGACGCCGAACTGACGTGCGGCGGGCACGACGAGATCAGGGAAGGCGCGCGGGTAGAGCTGCATCTGTCGCTGTCGGCCGCGCCCCACGCGGCGCTCCTGGGTGAGCTTGCGCACCATGAAGTAGTCGCCGACCTCCTTGAGCGCGTCGACGATGTGCGGCAGCAGCGCTTTATGGCTGCTGATGATGGCGCGCTGACGCTCCAGCTGTGCTGCGCGCGCGCGCGCCTCCGTGGCTACGGGCCAGCGCGCCTCCCGCTCCACATAACCCCACGTGGAGCTCTTATTGCGGCGATTGTCGATGAGCGGCGTCATGCGGGTCTGAGGCAGCAGGTGGGGCGCGCTTGAGGGGCGAGGGCGGCGTGACAGCTCGCGATACTCTAGCGCCACATCGCGCGCAGCCCAGCGCGCTTGCTTGATCAGGCCCATGTCCAGCAGCCAGCGCGCGCGCTCCAGCTGAGGGAACAGGCCTTGGCTTGCCTCCAGCGCGCGATCGAGGCCTCCCAAGTAGTCCTCCTCATCGTAGGCGCGCAGATCCTCAGGCAGCGGCCCGACCGCGGCGCCCTCGACGTCATGACGCACGAAGGTCAGCGCGCTGTTCTTGGGGCCATCCCAGTGAATGCGCGCCTGCGCCGGATAGCTCAACCGCGCGCGATGATCCGGGGAATCATAGGGGCGCACGCGCAGCGCGGCATCCTCAGCGACAGCAGGGGCCGCCGCCAGCCGCGCCGCAGGCGCCTCGCCAGCGTGAACGGCGTCATCATCGAGGTCGGGGCGGCGCGCGAGCTTGGTGGGTGAGGCGGTCGCTTGGGCGAGCTGGCAGAGCATGGAGGCGCCCACCACGGGGGTCTGCAGCGCTTGCGCGTCGTGCTCGCACAAGGTCGGCGTGAGCACGATGCTCGCCAGCGGCGAGGTGTCTTGGGTGGTCTTCTGCTCGGCGCGGGCCATGCGCAGCAGGTCAGGCGGCGGCGCGTCGCTGGCGCGGTTAGGGCGCGCGGCATGATCAAAGGCGCCGAGCGCGAGCTCCGCCGAGCGCTGCACCTGCGCGGTCTGCGCGGCCAACACCTCGCGCTGATCCTGGCGCGTGCTGGCGTCATGGAGGCGGTTGGTCGCTTGCAAGCCGTAATAATCGTTGCCATGCTCGCGCACCACGAGCTCATAGATGGCGCGCGCCTCACGGCGCAGCCCCTCGCGCTCTGCGGCGCGCGCGGACCAGTACAGGCCCCGAGCGCGCTCACGACCTGAGCGGCGCGCGGCGTAAGCCTCGAAGCCCTCGCGCGCGAGCTTGAAGTCATTGGTCTTGTAGAGCAGCCACGTGTAAGCCCAGCTGTTGCGCTCCGAGGGGGTCAGCACGGGCTCCATCAGCGCGCGCGCTTGCACATAGCGGCCATGCTCGCGGTGTAGCTCGGCGAGCGCGAGGGCTTGAGCGCGCGCGGACTGGCGCGAGCGCGCGGTGGAGAGCGCCTTGACGGCCTCATCAAAGCGTCCAAACTTGGCGAGCGTGCTGGCGTACCAGGAGAACAAGCTGTCTTGATCGATGCCATCGCGATGGCCCTCATCCCAAGCAGCTTTCAAGCGCTCCAGGTGGCCCAGCGCCTCGTCGTAGTGGGCGGGGATGTAGGCGTTGAGGGCGAGCTGGAGGTCGATCTCGTGGACGATCCCCGCGTGGGCGCCGCGCGCCTCGACGGCCTCTTGGCGCAGCGCCTCGAACAGCTCGCGCGCGGTGTCCCAGTGCTTGTCAATGCGCAGGCGGCGGATGTGCGCGTAGCGCGCCTCAAGCGAGAGCTGCGGCACGACGACACCGCGCCCTTGGAGCGCGTCGAGGCGCTGCTTGGCAGCGCGCCCCTGCGCGCGAAAGGGGAAGATGGTCCACAGTTCTTGGAGCATCGGGACCGCCTCAGCGTCTTTGCCGAGCTTGAGCAAGGCGCGCGCGTGCTGGCTGAGGGCGACGTAGCGGCGCGGATAGTCAGGGTAGAGGGTGTTCACCTCTTTGAGCGCGCCCGCTGCTGCAGCCCATTGACCGGCATCATAGAGGTTGTGCGCGCGGCGCACGCGAGCGCGGTGGGCCATGGGGCTTGTGGGCATCGCGGCGACGCGCCCGAAGATGACGGCGGCCTCCTCATGACGGCCCAGCAGCTCAAGCGCCTCGCCGTGGAGCCAGCCGCGATAGTCCTCCACGGGGGTGCTCTGGGAGACGCTCGCCAGGGTGGCGAGCGTCTCGCTCGGCAGGCCGTGCTGAAGCAGGAGGCTTGCGAGCGCGAGCTGAGCGCGCGCGAGGTCATCGCGCGCGCCTGGTGCGTCACGCTTGGCGGCGGCGAGGTGGTGCTCGATGAGGGCGCGCAGCTGGGCCTCAGCGCGCGCGGCGTCGCCGCGCGCGCTGTCGCGCCAGACGCGCTTGAACGCGT
>CAYXWB010000371.1:0-4956 GCA_964468515.1 uncultured Bradymonadales bacterium
CTCCGGGCCACGCCACAGCGCCCAGCCCGCCCCCGCGCCGACGACGAGCGCGAGCAGCGCGCCGCTGACGCGGCCGAACCGGCGCCGATTGTGCGGCGCCGGTTCGGCCGCGAGCTGCGCGTCAGCGTGAGGCGCGCGAGGCTGCGCCTCGCGCGCCTCACGCGCGGCGCGCCCTGAGGTGACCGTGACCACGCGCGCGGGCCGGGACTCGGCGCGCGCGCGTGTGGCGGCGTCGGGCTCATCAGGAGCTTCTGCGTCGACAGCGTCATCGCCTGAGGCGGCGCTGGCGGCGTCGGCTTGGATGAGCGCGAGCCAGGGAGCGGGCAGCGCGGCCACCTGCAGACCGGCTTGGGCGGCGACGCGCTCAAGCTGTGAGGCCATCTGCGGCAGCTCGCGGGCCTCAAAGCGCTCCATGAGGGCGCTCAGCAGCCAGCCCCCCTCGGCGTGCTCGCGCAGCAGGGCGACGATGTCCTGCTCCAAGCCTGGCGAGACGCACGTGTCGCCGTAGAGCTCCAGCAACAGAGCGAGCGCGTCTTCTTGCTCAGGGTGACGCTTGAGGCCGCCGATGAGCAGGATGATCGCGCGCGCCGTGTCAGCGCGTTCGAGCGCGTTGTGTGCGAGGCGGAGGAAGTGCATGGGGGTGGGCCGTGCTGTGCTAAGGCGCCAAGCGCCTCAGCACAAGCTCAGCGCGAGACCTTCACATCGCCGGGCAAGAAGATGCTCACCCCGAGCGAGAGCATGAAGTTGTTGGACAGCTCCTCTTGGGCGCTGCCTCGGCTGTTGGACTCAGCGCGTGAGAAGATGTAATCGCGCAGATCGAGGTTGATCGACACCATGTCGCCGACAAAGAAGCGAAAGCCCGCGCCGATCATAGGCGCCACGGTGTTGCTGGAGATGATGTTATCATTCACCTCCAAGCCCGAGCCCGCGTTGACGGCCTGCTCACCGATGAAGCCGACGCCCAACAGCAGGTGAAAGTCGTAGTTGGCGATGAGCGAGTTCAGCAGCGAGAGCTTACCAAACAGCGGCACATAGGTCGCCTCGACGTCGACGATCCAGCCCAGATACGAGTAGTTCAGCTCATTGAGGCGGTCGCCACGGCCGTCCAGCTCCGCGCGGATGTTATCACGCAGGCCCGTGCTCATCTGAGAGACACCGTAAGCGCCCGTGACGCCAATACCCAAGCTGTTGTTGAGGTGGAAGGCGACGTTAGCGCCAGCCATGACGTTGCGGGTGAAGGGATCATTGAGGGTGATCCCGACGAGCGGCTGAACCTCCAATCGGGTGGAGCGATACAGCAGCTTGCGGCGCACGCCGGGGCCTTCATCGATGAAGGACTTGACCTCCCCGCGCGCCTCGGCCTCCTCCTCGGCGCGCGCCAGCGAGGGCAGCGCGACCAGCAGCGCCAGCAGCAACAGGGAGCACGAGGTCAGGCGAGCAGGGAGCGTGGAGACGGCCATGGGACCCTCATGGGAGCAGGAGCGTTCAACGGGTGGGATGAGCGACAGCGAGCGCGGCGCTCTCACTCACTCCTCGTCATCGGGGCTGGCGTCAACGTACGCGAAGGTGGTCGGGAAGTAGAACCCGAGCCCCACGCTGAACGTCACCATGTGCGACAGCACGCTGTCAGCGGCGCCGCGCAGCTGCGCCGTGTAGATGGTGTCGCGCAGCTCAAAGTTGAGGCTGACCCACTCGCTCAAGAAGATGTGATTGACCAAGCTGATGGTCGCCCCAGGGCCGCCCTGCCCGCCCGTCAGCTGCAAGCTGGCGCTGTCCACCCACATGCCGCCCACGGTCAAGGCCACGTCGTAGAAGGCGATGTCACCATCAAACAACGAGAACTTGCCAAAGATCGGGATGAACCCCACCTCCAGGCCGCCCGCATAGTTCACCACGGGCGCGTCAGCCGCCGAGTTGGCTTGGCTGGCGACCTGCTCATACAGCTCCGTGGAGCCGCTGAGCGAGGGGCCGAAGTTGTACCAGTGGAACATGCCGCTGAGATACACCCGCTCCGTGAAGTGATAGCTCGCTGATCCGCCCGCCACCGGCGTGCTCACCAGCGGGTCGTTCAGCGAGTAGCCCAGCTTCGGCGCGATATCAAAGCGCTTCTTCTGCAGCACTGGCTTGCGCTGGATCACGTGGATCTTGTCGCGGAACTTGCGGCGCACTTGCTGCGCCTCCACTTCCTGGGGCAGCGCCAGCACGCTCAACAGCGCACAAGCTCCACCCACCCACGCTGCCAGGGGACGATACATCACCCTGGAGGTCTCACGAGACGCTCTTAAACCCATGCGCTCAGTCCGTGCTTCGAGAGGTGACGGTGACTGGACGAACCTCGCCACCTATAGCACAGCGGCTCAAGCGGCGGCAAGGCATGAACTGCCTCAAACAGGCGCCACATGCGCCCCATCGGGAATAAACCTTTGATTTAGCCAGTGAATGTTTCGCCCTTGACCCCATCACAAGAAGAGCGCGTCGGCGAAGTCCTTCGCCTTAAACGCGCGAAGATCCCCGATCGCCTCGCCAATGCCGATGAACCGCACCGGGATGTCCAGCTCCATCCCCACCGCCAAGATCACGCCGCCGCGCGCCGTGCCATCAAGCTTCGTCAGCACCAAGCCCGTCAGGTTCAGCGCGCTGCCAAACGTCTTGGCCTGCTGCACCGCGTTCTGACCCATGTTCGCGTCCAGCACCAAGATCGTCTCATGCGGCGCGCCCGTCATCGCCTTCGCGCTCACGCGCTCGATCTTGCGCAGCTCCTCCATCAAGTTCACGTTCGTGTGCAAGCGGCCCGAGGTGTCACAGATGATCACGTCCATCTGCTCACGCACCCCGCGCTCAATGCCCGCATACACCACCGACGCCGGGTCCGCCTCCGACTCACCCTGGTGCACGGGGATGTCCGCGCGATCGGCCCACACCGCCAGCTGATCCACCGCCGCCGCGCGGAACGTGTCGCCCGCCACCACCAGCACCTTCTTGCCCTGGCGCTTGTACTGGCTGGCCAGCTTGCCGATCGTCGTCGTCTTGCCCGCGCCGTTGACGCCCACCACCAAGATCACGCACGGATGATGCGCGTCCACATCAAGCGGCGCCTCGCGCTGCTCAAGCAGCTTCTGCACATGCCCGCGCGCGAAGTCCCACACCGCCGAGGGGCTGCGATCTTCTGCCGTCTTCAGATGCTTCTTGATCGCCGTCACGATCTCGCTGGCCGCCTTGGGGCCAATATCAGCCGTGAACAAGAACTCCTCGACGTCGTCCAGCAGGTCTGGCGAGATGACGTCGCCTTGGAACAGCGCCTTGAAGCGGCTGCCGAAGCCGCCCTCGCGGGTCTTGGCGAGGCCGTCGCTCAGCGCGCGCGTCGTCTCCACGGGCTTGGGCTGCGCCTTGGGCGCTTGGGCGAGCTTGTCCTTGATCTTCTGGGAGGCGTCGGGGCGCTCGGGCGTGCTCACCTCGGGCTCGCTTACAGGGGCGTCCTCTTCGGGGGATGGCACCTCGGGCGCGTCGACCACGATCGCGGCCTCATCGCCATGCAACGACTGGTGCGCCTCGCGGCTCTCGCGCGTGGCCTCCAGCGCCGTCTTGCGACGGGAGGTCTGATTGTCACCCATGCGCGCCGCGCGCAGCCGCTTCAGATCAGCCAGCGAGAGCTGCGACTCATCGATCCCCTCCAGATCCGCCACGTCCAGCTCGGCGCGGCTGGCCAAGATGTCACGCGTGGGGCGGTTCGTCGGCTCCTCAACCTCAGGGCGCACCACCTCCTCGGGCGGCGCCTGATCCTCCTGCGCCACGTTCTTGCGCGACGCCATCGACAGCGCGATCACGAGCAGCACCACGATCGCGACGATGACCACCACGAGCAGGTTGGTGTTGTCGGCCTGCGCCAGGATCATCGACGCCGTGAGCGCTTGGCTCAGCGCTCCGTCAGACAAGATCATCGCTCCCATGATTGGTCTCCTGAGGGCCTGTGGCGCCCACATTAGCTGGCTTGCTAAGGTTCATCACACGATTCAGTCAGCTGTCATGCGTGGGGAACATGCTGCACTTAACGCTCAAGGTCAAGACTGGCCCTGCCGATTACGACGCTTGAGCCAGAGCGCCTAATAATCAGGGTGATCCACCACGATCGGCCCCAAGCGCGCCGCCTCCCCTGACAGCACGCGCTCCAGCGCCTCATCACGCGCCTGCAGCATCGCGCGCCCCAGCGCGCTGGCCTCCAGCGCCTCGCTCAAGCGCAGCGCCCCCTCCACCACGCGCAGCGGCAGCGACCACGCGCGCAGCGGCTGCGCGTACAGCTCCAGCAGCGCCCCCTTGCGCTTACCACACGCCAGCAGCTGCGCCGCGCCAGGGCCACCGTTGAGCGTCAGCATCAGCAGCAAGAGCGCCTCAAGCGAGCCTGCCAGCGGCTCGCGCAGCGCCACCATCGTGCAGTCGCTCGACACCGCGCTCGCGCTCAGATCCAGCGCGAAGCAGGGGCGCGGCGCGCGGCGCGGCGACACCAGCTTCGGCCCCACCTGCGCCGCACGATCGCGCGGCCAGTGCAGCCGATACCAAGGGATCGCCCCCGTGACCACCTCGCGCCGACGCCTCAGCACAGGGCGCAGCCGCTCAAGCGGCGCGCTCAGCGCAGCCTCCCAAGCAGGCGCGACCGCCTCATCCAGATAGCACACCACGCCGTCATCGGGCGGCGTCAGGTACACGCAGCTGGCCTCAATCGCGCTGCCACGCAGCACGGGCCGCCACACCAGCCCCGCCAGCGCCCGCGCTGGCGCGTCGAGCTCATCATAGCGCGCCAAGAACCCAGGCTGTCCGACCTCACCCACCTGAGGGCCGCATAACATACGGTGGCGCGCGCTCACGCGGTCTGCGCCGCTCACAAACCCTTGCATGTCACGGGCGAGCGCGCTCAGCAGCACCCCCTCAGGCGCTGGCGCCCTAGACGCCGTGGCCGCCGCT
>CAYXWB010000372.1:0-4904 GCA_964468515.1 uncultured Bradymonadales bacterium
GGTGCGGTGGGGGGTGGCCGGGGGGGGGGTTGGGGCGCCCGCCGCCCCCGCGCCTCGACCGCCTCGTGGACGCGGCTCGTGTCAGCGCGCCGCGCCGCGAAGCTCGACACCTCCTCCCCCATCAGGACACCTTGAACGGCGAGTCGGGGTCGCTCTCGTGGCGGATCTCGTCGACGGGCTGGCTGTAGTTGGGGCCAGCGTAGAGCTGATCGGGGCAGTTGATGACGATGCCCGGCAGGTGGCTCACGTTCTTGTAAGCGTGCACCACGCCCACGGGCACCGTCACCATGGCGGGGCTGTCTTGGCCGACCACGAAGGTGTGAAAGTTGTTGAAGGTGGGGGAGTCGGGGCGGTTGTCCCAGAGGTAGAGCTTGAAGTTGCCGGGGCCGATGAAGCAGAAATAGTCGGCCTGATCGACGTGCTCATGCGGGCCACGCACGACGCCTGGCTCGGTGCAAGAGACGTAGGTCATGACGGGGCGCGGCGTGTCCCCGAGCTGATCCTCGCGCCACAGCTCCGTGAGCCAGCCGCGCTCATCGACGAACTTCTTGAGCGGCTTGATCACCACATCATGGATCTTGCCTGACTTAAACTCGCGCACCTCACCCATCGATCTCACCACTCGCAGCGGCCGCGGCGCGCGCCTCCTGCTCCATCACGAGGCGATTGGCCAAGTGATAGGAGGGGAACGTCCCGGCGTCAGTCCACCAACCTGACAAGCGCCCAAAGGTCATCACGCTGCGCGCGATGTAGGCGTTGTTCACATCTGTGATCTCATACTCACCACGCGCGGATGGCTCCAGCGCGCGGATGATGTTGAAGACCTCATCATCATAAAAATAGATGCCCGTGACGGCCAGATCGCTGGGCGCGACCTTGGGCTTCTCCAAGATCTCCAGCACGCGATCGCCCTCCACGCGCGCCACGCCGAAGCGCTCAGGATCATGCACGGGCTTGAGCAGGATGCGCGCGCCAGCACCTTGCGCGCGAAACGCGTCGGCGTCAGCGGCGATGCTGTCCTCAAACACGTTGTCACCCAGCAGCACACACAGCGCCTCACCGCGCGCGAAGCCCTCGGCGAGCGCGAGCGCTTGCGCGATGCCGCCAGCCTGATCTTGCACGCGGAACGTGAAGGTGCAGCCATACTCTGTGCCGCTGCCCAGCAGGCCGACCACCGCGCCCATGTGCTCGGTGCCGGTGACGACGAGGATCTCATCGATCCCGGCCTCGCGCAGCTTCGCGACCGGATGCAGCAGCATGGGCTGCGTGCCCACGGGCAGCAGGTGCTTGTTCGTGACCTTGGTCAAGGGGAACAGGCGGCTGCCGGTGCCACCGGCGAGGATCACACCACGCATCACACACTCCTGATAACAAAAATGTCAGCGGATCTTCAGACGAGCGAAGCTCAGACGCCCCACAGCGGGCCGAGCTGATCGAGGTACCAGCGCACGGTCTGGCGAAGCGCCTCATCAAAGGTCGCCTTGGGGCGCCAGCCCAGCTCATCGCGCACGCGCGTTGGGTCGATGGCGTAGCGGCGATCGTGGCCGGGGCGATCGGCGACGAAGGTGATCAGCGCGCGCGAGGTCTGCGGCGCGCGGCCTAGCGCCTCGTCCATCAGGTCGCACAAGCGCTCCACCAGCGCGAGGTTGGTCCACTCGTTCTGACCGCCGATATTGTAGCTTCGCCCCGACGCGCCATGCTCAAACACATGCAGCAGCGCGTCGCAGTGATCCTGCACGAACAGCCAATCGCGCACGTTCTGCCCGTCGCCGTAGATCGGCAGCGGCGCGTTGTCGCGGATGTTACGGATGATCACCGGGATCAGCTTCTCGGGGTACTGATAGGGGCCAAAGTTGTTGGAGCAGTTGGTGATCACGACGTCCAGCCCGTAGGTGCGATGCCACGCGCGGGCCAAGTGATCGCTGGCCGCCTTGCTGGCCGAGTAGGGGCTGCTCGGATCATAGGGCGTCTCCTCGTGGAACGCGCCCTCGGCGCCGAGGCTGCCGTAGACCTCATCGGTGGAGACGTGCAAGAAGCGGCCTGGGCGCTGAGCGAACGCCTCGCGTGCGCACTCCAAGAGCACGAACGTGCCCTTGATGTTGGTGTCGATGAACACCTCGGGGCCGCTGATGCTGCGATCGACGTGCGACTCTGCGGCCAAGTGGAAGACGCCATCAGGCTTGGCCTTGGCGAAGACCTCGCACACGGCCGCCATATCCGCGATGTCCACCTGCGCCAAGCGCACGCGATCGCCGTCGAGCACGCCGTCCAAGTAGCGGGCGTTGCCCGCATAAGTGAGCTTGTCGAGCACGGTGACGCGCGCCTGGGGCTTTTGCGCCACCAGCGCTCGCACGAGGTTAGCGCCGATGAACCCGGCGCCGCCGGTGATGATATAATGCGCGCTCAAGCGATGACTCCTCTAGTCCAAGACGGGGGCACTATAAGAGAAGGGTGTGCGGCTGTCCACGCCGCGTCACCGCGCGCTCAGCATCGCGGCCAGCGCGTCGGCGCAGCGGTCCAGATCGTAGCGCTCAAGCCCGCGCGCGCGGCACGCCGCGCGCAAGGCCTCACGCTCAGGCTGAGCCACCTCAAGCACCCAGCGCGCGGCCGCATCGAGCGACGCATCGCTGGGATCATCGAGCAAGCAGCCCACCTGGATGTCAAGCGCCTCATCCAGATCGCCCACGCCGCGCGTGGCGATCACCGGGGTGCCGCATAACAACGACTCCGCGACCTTGATGGGGTGGACGCCGCGCTGTGAGAACGTCGGCGCGCGCAGCGCGACGCTCGCGGTGGCTGCGGCCATCAGCGCGGGCACGTCAGCGGGCGCCACGCGCCCGATCCGCACCGCGTCAGCCCACGGCTTGCCCGCGATCAGCGGCGCCACCACCTCAGCTTGACCGGTCGCGATGTGCAACCGGGCGCGCGCATCGCGCGTCCAGACCCGCTCAAACAGCGCGAGCATCCGATCAGGGTAATACTGCGGCCCGAGCGAGCCGACGCACACCAGCCACGGCGCGTCCTGAGGCACGCTCTCTGCCGCGCGCTGACGCGCGCGCGACGTCTCATCGCCTGGCGCATAGATCGCCGCGTCTTTGCCGTTGGGGATCACATGAACGCGCGCAGGATCAAAGCCCGCGCCAGCGCGGGCCTCCAGCACCTGGGCTGCGCTGTGCGTGCGCGTCATCACCGCATAGGACGCGCGCAAGGCGCGCGCCTCAATGATCCGGTAGGCCTGATACATGCCGCCGCTGTTGCGCCAGCCCGCGAAGTCCACCCGCTCATCGGCGGCCAAGCCATCGGCGTCAAAGGCCAAGCGCACCTCGGCGCCCAGCAGGCGCTTGGCGCCGAGCGCCATGGCGGCGGGCATGATGCTGCGCGGGAACAGCACATCATAGCCTTGCTCGCGCGCGATGCGCGCGAGCAAGGCCGCGCCCCGCGCGGCCGTCGCCATGGTCGCCGCCAGCGGCGGCTTGCGCCAGATCGTGTGGACGCTGTAGTCCACGCCCAGCGCGCGCGCGGTCTCGGCGGTGCGCTCGCGCACCTTGGGACCAGCCCACGTGAGCTGACACACGCCAAGCTTAAGGCCTGGGCGCTGCGCGCGCGCGAGCAGAGGCAAGAACAGCGAGGTCATGTAGTCTTGATCGGCGCCATCCCAAGTCACAAAGAGCGCGCGTGTCATGCGAACCTCCTCGCACCCTCCAGATAGAGCGCCTGGAGGTTGCCCATGTAGACCTCGGGTGAGAAGCGCGCGATGGCGATCTCGCGCCCGCGCTGCCCGAGCGCCGCGCGCTCGGCAGTCGTCAAGCGCGCCATGCGCGCGAGCGCTTGGGTCCACCCCTCCAGATCATGAGCATCGACGAGCCACTGCGAGCCCAGCTCGCCCATAACCTCCACGATGCCACCTGCGGTAGAGCCGATGACCGGACAGCCCGACGCCATCGCCTCCACAAGCGCCACGCTGCACCCCTCGGTGTGCGAGGGGAGTACGAACACGTCAGCCTGATCCATGAGCGCGCGCACGTCGTCACGAAAGCCCAACAGCTTGATCTGCGAGGCCATGCCCAGGCGCTCAATGAGCGCCTCCAGCTCGGGGCGCGCGTCGCCCTCGCCAGCGAGCCACAGCTCAGCATCTGGCATCAAGCGGGTGAGCCTAGCGAACGCCTCAATGAGCATCGGCTGATTCTTCACTGGCACGAGCCGCCCGGCGCTCAGCACGCGGAACGGACGCGGCGCGGCGCGCTCGCGCGTCACCTCGCCAAAGAACTGCGGCTTGCCACAGTTATAGATGAGCCGCACCAATGACGCTGGCATGCGCTCGCGCTCAATGAGATAATCACAGGTTCCTTGGGAGACGCCTATCACAGCGTGGTTCAGGCGCGCCACGGCGCTGAACAGCGCGCGCGCCAGCGGCGCGCGCGCTGGCAGGCCGACATCCTCAATCAGGCGCCACGGCACACCCGCGAGCGCACCTGCGATTGAGCCGTGCCACATCGCCTCGCCGATGCTCGCGTGCAGCACGTCAGGCTTTACCTTGCGTAAGTAGCGATACAGCGCAGCGGTCGCCTCCACGTTACGGATGGCAGGATCGACGCCCAGCACATCGACCGTTAGGCCCGCGTCACGGATCGCCTCGGCGGCGGCCCCTGGTTTCCAGAAGGTGCAGATGCGCAGATCAAAGCGATCACGGTCTGTTAGCTGCGCTTGAAGGACGACAAGCGATTCGACGCCGCCAAAATCCAATACGGGGATCAGACGTATCACCGTCACTCTCTTGTCTGACATAGCGACCTTGGCATTGAAGGTAGGGGAGAACACTCATCACAGTCACAAGCCCCCCCTTGTACATCATTCACAAGGCGCGGTCACGACGAAGGGTGCGCTCAGGCTTCTCCCGAGCGCAC
>CAYXWB010000373.1:0-4879 GCA_964468515.1 uncultured Bradymonadales bacterium
GGCGGGCCCGGCGGCCCGCGCTTTATTTTTGCAGTGACACATTGGGCAGGCTGCGGTGTTAGAGAGTGCGACGAGAGACGACCGCGAGGATGGACGCCTGATGCCCCTAGATGTTGAAGCCCTCTACACCCGCTATGGCCCGATGGTCTTGCGACGCTGCGCGCGCCTGTTAGGCGACGAAGACGCCGCCGTTGACGCGACGCAAGAGGTGTTCGTGAGGGCGCTTGAGCGCGCCGATCGCTTGGACGACCATGCGCCCTCCAGCTTGCTTTACACGATGGCCACGCGGGTGTGCCTCAACCGTCTTCGCAGCGCGCGCCGGCGCCCTGAGCAGCCTGACAGCGCGCTCATTGAGGCGCTGGCCACGTTGAGCGGCGTCGAGGAGCGGATGCACGCGCGCGCGCTGCTAGGCAAGCTGTTTGGCCGCCAGCCTGAGTCCTCGGCGACCATCGCCGCGCTCTACTGGCTCGATGGCTTGACGCTGGAGGAGGTCGCCGCGCGCGTGGGGATGTCCGTCTCCGGTGTGCGCAAGCGGCTGCGCGCGCTGCAACATGAGCTAGCCCACCTCGCCACTGACAGGAGGCCGCCGGTATGAGCGAGACCTTGACACCTGAGGATGCGATGATCCCCGATCTGCTGCTAGAGCAGTTCTTGTGTGATGATCTGCCCCGCGCCGAGCACGACGCGCTCCAAGCGCGCTTGACGCGCTCACCTGAGGCGAGCGCCCGCTTGGAGCTGCTGCGCCAAGAGCACGCGCGGCTTCGCGCCCGCTATCCAAGCGCGGTGCAAGCGGCCCAGATCCAGACGCGCCGCGACGCGGTCGCGGCGCGCGCCCCCACGACGCGGCGGCTGCGCGCGGGCGGCGCAGCCGCCGCGCTGACCCTCGCCGCGTCGCTCGCTGCGGTGGTGTGGTGGCCCTCCCCTCCCAAGCCCGCGCCCCATGTGTTGACCGATACAACCCGCGTCAAGGGCTTGGAGCACGGGCTCGTGATCCATCGCGCGCGCGGTGATGAGGCGCAGCGCTTGCAGGATGAGGCGGTGGTGCGCGCAGGCGACACGCTCCAGCTCGGCTGGCGCTTGGAGGGTGACGCTTATGCGGCGATCTACTCGCTTGATGGGCGCGGCGTGGTGACGCGCCACTTCCCCGCAAGCGGCGATGACGCCAAGACCTTGGGCCAATCACGCGGCAGCCTCGCGGTGGCTTATCAGCTCGACGACGCCCCCCGCTTTGAGCGCTTCTTCCTGATCACGAGCGAGGCGCCCTTCGCGCTGAAGCCCGTTCATAACGCGATCACCGCGCTCGCCAGCGACCTCAATGAGGCGGCCCAAGCGCCGCTCACCCTCCCCTCACCGCTCACGACGCGCGCGCTGCTCGTGCGCAAGGAGAACCCATGACCTCACCGCTGTGTTATCGGGCGTTCGCGCTGCTGTGCGCCATCGCGACGGCGCTGCTCTGCCTCATCGCAAGCCCTGGCGAGCTTCACGCGCAGCAACCCCAGCCCCCGACGCGGCGCTGGGCCGTGCTCTTGAGCGCGGAGGCGGGCGGCTCGGCGCGCGCGCGGCTGCGCTACGCGCATCAAGACGCCCAAGCGCTGGAGCATGTCTTGGTGCAGCTGGGCGGCGTGAGCGCCAGCGACACGCTCCACTTGCAGAACCCCACCCCCGCGCAGGTCAGCGCGCAGCTCGCGCGCCTTGGCGGCGATCTGGAGCAGGCGCGCCGCGAGGGCGCCCGCACGGAGCTGATCCTCTATTATTCAGGACACTCCGATGAGCGCGGGCTGCTGCTGGGCGATGCCCGCATGAGCTACGCGCTGCTTCGCGCGCAGATCGAGGCCGTGTCAGCGGATGTGCGCGTCATCATCCTCGACTCCTGCGCCTCCGGCGCGCTCACGCGACACAAAGGCGGCGCCCATGTGCCAGGATTCTTGCAAGATGCGTCCACCCGCGTCAGCGGGCAGGCGATCTTGACCTCCAGCTCCGCCGATGAGGCGGCGCAAGAGTCGGATCGCTTGCAGGCCTCCTTCTTCACGCACGCCCTCTTGTCAGGGCTGCGAGGCGGCGCAGACGCCAACGGCGATCGGCGCATCACGCTCAATGAGGCGTATCAGTTCGCCTTCAATGAGACCTTACAGCGCACCGAGCAGACAAGCTCCGGGGCGCAGCATCCGGCCTATGAGCTGAGGCTCGCCGGGCAAGGTGAGCTGGTGTTGACGGATCTGTCTAAGGCAAGCTCTGCCATCGTGATGGCGCGGGCGCAGGACGGCGAGCTGTTCGTGAGGGACGCGCAGGGCCGTCTGGTGGCGGAGTTGACCAAGCGCCCAGGGCGCGCGATGGAGCTGAGCTTGCCTGAGGGGCGCTACACGCTGCTCTTGGTCGAGCAGTCACGCGCGCGCCAGGCGACGATCACGCTGGCGCGCGGGCAGCGCTTGGCGCTGGAGACAGCCGCATGGAAGGCGGCTCCGCTGGAGCTGACGCGCACACGCGGCGGTGGCGTGCGTGACGATGATCAGGAGGATGGCCCGCTCGCGCCGCTGTTGTTCGGCGTCGATCTGTTCCCGTTCGTCGGCACGTCGAGCGCGTGGCCTGAGCGGCCGCGCCGCTTCTCTTTGAACCTCGTGGGCGGCATCTCAGGCGGTTTGTCCGGGCTTGAGCTCGGCGGCGCGTTGAACATCAACACGGGGCCAACGCATGGGGCGCAGCTCAGCGCTGTGAACCTCACCACAGGCGATCTTTACGGCGCGCAGGTGGGCGGCTTTAACCTCGCCAGCGAGGCCTCGACAGGCCTGCAAATCGGCGCCATCAACTGGCTCACAGACGATCTTGTCGGCGCGCAAATCGGCGCCCTCAACTGGCTCACAGACGATCTGCATGGCGCGCAAGTCGGCGGCTTGAACATCGCCGCAGGCGACGCCGACAGCGCCCTGCAAGTCGGCGCCTTCAATCACTTGGGCAGCGCCAAGCGCGCGCTGCAGATCGGCGGCATCACGACCTTGGGCAGCGGCTTCTGGGGCACGCAGATCGCGGGCGTCGCGGTGGCGATGGGCGACGTCACGGGCGCGCAGATCAGCGCCATGAACATCACCGCAGGGCAGGTGCGCGGCGCGCAAGTCGGCGGCGTCAACGTGGCAGCGGGCAGCGTCTATGGCACGCAGGTCGGCGGCGTCAACGTGACGGGGGGCAGCATCTACGGCACACAGATCGGCGGCGTGAACGTCGCCTCGGGCGACAGCGAAGGCCCGCAGATCGGCGCCATCAACATCACCGCAGGCGCGCGCCGCGGCGTGCTCATCGGCGCCATCAACATCGCTGAGGACGCCGACGTCGCCATCGGCGCCATCACCATCTTCACGAAGGGCCGCACCGCCGTGACAGCCTGGGCCGATGACACAGGCGGCGCCTATGCGGGCGTGAAGCATGGCAATGACAGCTTCTATCAGGTCTATCACGTCGGCACGCGCTTGGGTGGGGACACCGACGAGGAGGCGCTGAGCTTCGGGATCGGCTTAGGCGGGCGTCGCCCCGTGAGCGAGCGATGGGGGCTGGCGGCCGATCTGCTGATGCACACCTACCCGTTCGGCTGGAAGGAGGGCTCGCAGACGACCGCGCTGTATCAGGTGCGCGGCTTGGCCTCGTGGCGCGCGCTGTCTTGGCTCAGCCTGTATGGCGGCCCAAGCGTCAACGTCTTCTTGTCTGACACCGCCGACGCGGGCGACTGGGCGCTGTGGCGCAAGCGGCTGACCGCTGAGTCACGCGAGCTGGACGTGTCCATCTGGCCCGGCGCGAGCTTCGGCGTAGACTTGCACCTGTGAGACGAGACGAGGCCCTCACCTGTCGCTGCAAGTGAGGGCCTCGCTTGGACGATCGCCGCTTAGAATCTACCCTGACGGCGCGCTGGTTGAGAGGTTGTGCTGACGCGATGCTGGCGCGCCAGCGCGACGCATCGCTTGAATTAGGCTCAGCACAAGTGAGCGCGCTTAGCCTGCCCAGCGGAACGACTCCATGGTGCGGACCTCGTCGTAGCGGTGCTTGAAGCCTGTAGCGGCCTCAAAGGCGGCGCGATCGACGACCACGGGGAACTTGACGTGGTTGATGGCCCCGGGCGGCAAGCGCGACATGCCAAAGCGCCCTTGCAGCGTGTCAAATAGCGGCTCAGGCAGGGGGATGTTCTGGCGCCCGGTGACGCGGATGAGCACGCTCAAGGGCACTGGCGAGGGGCCAGCGACGTTGAAGACCCCCTCAATGCGACTGCTCACCGCGATGGCCAGCGCGCTGGCGACGTCTTCTTCGTGCATGAACTGATACAGCGGATCAAAGCCCAACACCGTGGGCACGCGCGGGCCGCGCAAATATTGAGCCAGCGTGCCGTGGTGGGTGGGGCCGAGCGTGTAGCAGACGCGCAGCACTGCCGTCTTCAGCTCAGACAGCCGCCACAGCGTGTTGCAAGCGTAGAGGTCGGCGGCGACCATGTCGGTCAGCTCAGGGAAGGTGGACATCGCCAGCGGCGGCTCGTCCTCGCTGTGATACAGCGGCGCGTCGGGGGCTGCGCCGTAGTAGGTGTGGCGCCCGACGAAGATGACGTGCTTGACCCCGTAGCGATGCGAGTAGTCGAACACAGCGCGGGTGCCGTGCAGGTTGATGCGATAGCGCTCCTCTTGCGGGGCGCTGAAGTGCGAGATGGTCGCCATGTGGATGACGGCGTCGGGGGTGTGCTTGCGGAAGACGTCCTCCGCGGGGCGCTTGCGGATGTCCACGCTGAACATGGTGACGCCATCAGGCGCGTCGGGCCAGGGGCGCCGATCGAGGCCGAGGATGGTGTGTCCTTGAGCGAGCATCGCCTGAGCGGTGATGCGGCCGAGCTTGCCAGAGACGCCGGTGATCA
>CAYXWB010000374.1:0-4862 GCA_964468515.1 uncultured Bradymonadales bacterium
CTCGATCACCAACTTTGTCGACGCGCGCGTCGAGCGCCAGCTCTCCCCCAAGGACGATGAGCCGCTCAAGGGCGCGTATGTGCTCTCGTGGTTTGATCCTGCGCGCCCGCGCGTGCCTGCCTACCCCTCGCTTGAGCCCGAGCGCCGCGCGCAGCTTCGGCGCGTGTTAGAGGGGCTGCGGTTGCGCGGCGCAGGCGCGCCCGCGCCGCTTGAGCCCGCGCGCGTGGCGATCATCTTGCGCGGCCTTGAGACGCGCATCCAGCTCATCCAAGGCCCGCCCGGCACGGGCAAGACGATGGTGACCGCGCTCGCCATGCTGACGCGCATCTTGGCGGGCGTTGAGCCTGGCCAGATCGTGCTCGTGACGGCGCACACGCACACCGCCGTGGACACGCTCTTGGCGCGCGTGGCGCGCGTGTTAGAGGCGTTTAATGACGCAGCAACGCGCGCTGGGGCCGCGCCCGTGGCAGTCAAGCTCGCTAAGGTGTTCTCCAATGAGGCCGAGGAGGTCGAGGCGCCAGGCGTCGAGGCCGTGCGCGCCTCGGGGGACTACACGCAGCTCAAGGGCTGGGGCGAGGATCATGTCGTGGTGTTAGGCGCGCCCACCAGCACGATCCTCAAGCTCGTGAGCGATCTGGACAAGAAGAGCGCTTATAAAGCGCGCGAGCAGCGCTTTCAGACGCCGCTGCTGATCGTGGATGAGGCCTCGATGATGGTCTTCGCGCACTTCCTGGCGCTGACGACGCTGCTCGCACAAGACGGCGCCCTGCTGCTCGCCGGCGATCATCGCCAGCTCGCGCCCATCGTCGCCCATGATTGGGATCGCGAGGATCGTCCGCCCGCGCAATACTTCAGGATGTATGACTCCGCCTTTAACACGATCGCGCGGCTGCGCGATCCTCAGGGCGAGGACGCCAAGTTGCAGCGCTTGCGCCTGGATGATCGGCAGATCCGGCGTGATGGCTTGGAGCTGACCTATCGGCTGCCTGCGTCGATCCGCGCGTTGATCCAGCCGCTCTATGATCGTGACGGGCTGGTGCTGCGCGGTCCCGATGCACAAGGAGCGGAGGACGCGCCGGACGCGAGCGCGAGCGCGAGCGCGGCGCCTGGCTTGGGCGCGCTGTGGGAGCGGCCTGAGAGCTTGTATCTGGTCTTGCATGATGAGGTCAGCTCGCATCAGCGCAACCTGACGGAGGCCTATCTGGCGCGTCATCTCCTGGAGGCGGGCATTGATGGTCCTGGGGTCGATGCGGGCTCGGTCGTCTTGATGACCCCACACCGCGCGCAGCGCGCGCTGCTCAAGAGCTTCTTTGATGAGTACCGTGACAGCGTCGCGGTGATTGACACGGTGGAGCGCATGCAGGGCGGTGAGGCGCAGACGATCATCTACAGCGCGACGGTGTCCGATCCGGTGGCCATCGCGCAGGAGACGGCGTTTATCCTCGATCTTGAGCGCTCCAATGTGGCCTTCTCGCGCACGCAGCGGCGCCTGATCGTGATCTGCTCGCGCGCGCTGATCAACTTCGTGCCGCCGCGTCACGAGGACTATGAGTCCGCCGTCTTGTGGAAGCATCTGCGGCACATGTGTCGCGTCCCGATCGCCGCTGGCGAGCTGGGCGGACATCGCTATGAGGTGTTGGTCGCTCAGGCGCCAAAGCGTTGAGCGTCGCTTTGTGTTTTACCGCCCCTTTTTGTGTTTTACCGCCCCGTGGAGAGGATGAGCTGATGAGCGTGAACCCCGATCGCCGCAAGAGCTATGCGCCTGGCATGATCGTCGTCATCCGCGTTGAGACGTGGCGCGTGCGTCGCATTGACACGACCTCGACCAACAAGGACGCGCTGCATGTCGTCGGGATCTCGGAGCTTGTGCGCGACCGCGAGGCGATCTTCTCGACCGAGTTTGACAGCGTCAAGGTGCTCGATCCGCGCGAGACGCGGCTCGTGGTGGATGACTCTAGTTATTATCACAAGTCGCTGCTGTACATGGAGAGCATGTTGAGGCGCATCCCGCCGGTCGATGAGCGCCTGCATGTGGGGCACAAGGCGGCGATGGACGTGATGGACTTCCAGCTTGAGCCCGCCGCGATGGCGCTCTCACAGCCTCGCCAGCGCCTGCTCATCGCGGACGCCGTAGGCCTGGGCAAGACCCTGGAGGCGGGCATCCTGTTGTCTGAGCTCATCGCCCGTGGGCGCGCGCGCCGCATCCTCGTCGTCGCCACCAAGAGCATGCTGACGCAGTTTCAAAAGGAGCTGTGGGCGCGCTTCACGATCCCGCTGGTGCGCCTGGACTCGGTCGGGTTGCAGCGCATCCGCCACCGCATCCCCACCAACCATAACCCCTTCTATTACTTCGACAGGTCGATCATCTCCATCGACACGCTCAAGCAGAACAATGAGTATCGCCGCTACCTGGAGGAGTCGCGCTGGGATGTGATCATCATCGACGAGGCGCACAACGTGGCGCGCCGAGGCGCGTCCAAGCACAGCCGCGCGGGCTCGCTGCGCAACCGCTTGGCCGAGCTGCTGGCGACGCGCTCCGATACGCTCATCATGCTCTCGGCGACGCCGCACGATGGCAAGGCGCAGAGCTTCGCGTCGCTGATGAACATGCTCGATCCGACCGCCATCGCCGATGAGGAGAACTACACCGCAGCCCAGATCAAGCGCCTCTACATCCGGCGCTTTAAGAAGGACGTGAGCGAGCAGCTCGGGGAGCATCTGCCCGAGCGCGTCATCACGCAGCTGCACGCGCAAGCGAGCCCCCAAGAAGAGGCGTGCTTTGACCTGTTCTCACAGCTTCAGCTTGATGAGGGCGGCGCGCGCAGCAGCGGCCAGATGTTGTTTAAGACGACCTTGGAGAAGGCGCTGCTGTCTAGCCCGATGGCGTGCTTGGAGACCGTCGATAAGCGCGTGCGCGAGCTGGAGCGGCGCGCTGACCCGGCGAGTCGTCATGCCCAAGACATCGCCTCACTTGGGGCGCTCTCACAGGCGCTTGGCGCGATCCAGGCGCCCGAGTTCTCCAAGTATCAGCGCCTGTTGAGCGCGCTCAAAGACAGCGCGGCGCTTGGCTGGAAGCCCAAGGCTGATGACAGGCTGATCATCTTCACCGAGCGCATCAAGACCATGAGCTGGCTTCACGACCAGCTCGCTCAAGACCTCGGCCTTGAGCCAGGGGTCGCCATCCGCGTCTTGCACGGCGGCATGAACGATCTGGAGCAGCTAGAAGTGGTGGAGGAGTTTGGCAAGGAGCGCGCCAAGCTGCGCGTGCTCGTCGCCTCGGATGTGGCGAGCGAGGGCATCAACCTGCACTACTTCGCGCATCGCCTGATCCACTTTGACATCCCCTGGTCGCTGATGGTCTTTCAGCAGCGCAATGGCCGCATCGATCGCTACGGCCAGTCCAAGCAGCCGCAGATCGTCTACCTGCTCACACAGGCGCAGAATGCGCGCTTTCAGGGCGATCAGCGCATCCTTGAGATCCTGATCCGCAAGGACGAGCAGGTGCAGCGCAACATCGGTGATCCGAGCGCCTTGACCCACGCCTACACCCCCGAAGAGGAGGAGGTGCTCACGGCCAAGGCCATCGAGGCGCAAGACCTGGTGGGCTTTGAGCGAGGTTTTACTGCCAGTGAGGATGACTTCGATCTGTTCGCGCTCGATCTCGACGCCGAGGTCAGCGCGTCGCTCACGAGCCAGATCGCGGACGCCCCACCCTCGCTCTATGAGAGCGAGCTGGCTTACTTGCAGGCCGCCTTCGAGAGCATGGAGGACTACGACAAGCTCAAGCCCGAGTTTGATCTGACCAAGCAGCGCGTCGAGCTTCAGCTGACGACGCGGCTCAAGCGTCGCCTCAAGCACCTGCCGCAAGAGCTGGAGTTCACCAACGATCGGCTCATCCTCACCGCCGACGTGGACGCCATGAAGCGGGCGATGGAGGAGGCGCGCCGCGCGGAGAGCACCTGGCCCGAGGCGCAATACCTGTGGCGCTTGCACCCGATCTTCAGCTGGGTGGAGGATTGCATGATGGCCGCCTTTGGCCGCCACAGCGCGCCCGTGATCTGCTTGGATGAGGGGCTCGCCCCAAACGAGCAGGTCATCGTGCTCTCGGGCCTGCTGCCCAACCGCAAGAGCCAGCCCGTGATCCACCGCTGGTTCGCGGTGAGCTTTATCGGGCAGCGGCTCACCAGCGTGACCTCGTTTGAGGCGCTCCAAGCGCGCCTCAGGCTCGGCGCGCGCCCCTTGCCCAATCGCCCCCAGGCGCCGGACGTTCGCGCGACGGTCCAGCGGCTCTTGCCGCTGGCGGTCGTCAAGATCGAGGATCAGATGATCGCGCTGCGTCAGGCGTACAACGCGCAGGCGCTGCCTCGCGTGCAGGAGCACGTCAAGGAGCTTGAGCAGCTGCGCGAGGCGCAGCTTGAGGTCCAGCTCAAGCTCCTCGATGACGGCAGCTCCTTGGACGCCAAGCGCCGCCGCATCGACAACATCTTCAATGAGTATACGCAGTGGATCAGAGACACGCTGGAGACTGAGCCCGTGCCGTTTATTCAGGTCATCGCGGCGTTCGTCGCCTCAAGCTAGCGGGAGCACTTGGTTTTTATCTCATTAAAAACCAAGTGCTTGAGTGATATTTAGCGCACGTGAGGTCGCGGCGAAGACCTCATCCCAGGCCCACACGCAGCGCTGACGTTGAAGTTAGGCTTGATTGAAACGACCATCCCTGCTGACTGGCGCGAATCGAAGCGCCAAAGCGACCGGGAGGTCGCTTCTACAGGTCGCGCGAGCGCGACGCATCAAACGCGTGGAGGCGCCCCGCTGCGCGGGGCCGGGCAGAATCGACCTCCAGGTCGCTTTTGCACCCACGC
>CAYXWB010000375.1:0-4826 GCA_964468515.1 uncultured Bradymonadales bacterium
ACAACCGCTCGCTGTTTTATCTGCTCTGCGCCCGCGCCTCACGCGTCACCCGCTTTTATACGCTCGCTTGGGGGGAGGACCGGGCGACCGCCCTGGCCGCGTCTAGGTTGACAAGCGCGAGCGCAGCGAGCGCGCGTGAGCGCATCGAACCTTAAAGTGGGGGAGCCCAAGGCGCGCTTCGCGCGCTGAAGTGCGAGGTGTTCAGGCGCGCTTCGCGCGCGCCGCATCGCTCACGCCTCAAGCTCCAAGAGCACGCGCTCAGCGACCCGCAGCCCATCCAGCGCCGCGCTCACGATGCCGCCACCATAGCCCGCGCCCTCACCGCACGGATACAGCCCCGCCACCGAGCAGGACTGCAACGACTCGCTGTCGCGCGTCACCTGCACAGGGGCGCTTGTGCGCGTCTCCACGCCGATCAGCAGCGCGTCATCGGTCAAAAACCCTGGCAGCGCGCGCTCAAAGCGGCCGAGCGCTTGTTTGAGGTGATCGATCACGAAGGCGGGGTAGCACTGATTGAGCATCGCGGGCGCCACGCCTGGCTTGTAAGTGCTCTTGCGCACGGTGGCGCTGGCACGATCGGCGCGAAAGTCGGTGAGCCGCTGCGCGGGCGCGATGTAGCCGCCGCCGCCGAGCTGATAGGCGCGACGCTCCGCCTCCTCTTGGAAGGCCAGCCCGTCGAGCGCGCCGCCATACAGGCCCAAGCCCTCGACCTCACCAAACGCGCCAAAATCACTGGGCTTCACCGACACCACGAGCGCCGAGTTGGCCCAGTGACCCTTGCGGCTGGCGTGGCTCATCCCATTGATGCACAGCTCGCCCTGGCGCGTTGACGACGGCACGACCTGACCGCCGGGGCACATGCAGAAGCTGTAGACGCCGCGATGCGCGTCGCCCTCACCATAGTTCGCGGCGACGCGATAGTCAGCGGTGGGCAGCGCGTCGTGGTTGGCGTACTGGCCGTACTGGATCTCATTGATGAGCGCTTGCGGGTGCTCCACGCGAAAGCCCACGGCGAAGGGCTTAGGCTCCATCGCCACGCCGCGCTGCGCGAGCCAGTGATACATCTCACGCGCGGAGTGACCCACGGCCATGACCACGCGATCGCACGCGATGCGCTCGCCATCGCGCAGCACCACCGCGCGCACGCGCCCGTCCACGAGCTCAAGGTCTTGCACAAACGCGCCGAAGCGGACCTCACAGCCAAGCTCAATGAGCGCGGCTCGGAACGCCTTGCACAGCGCGACGAGCTTGTCGGTGCCCAGGTGCGGGCGCGCGTCCACGAGGATGCGCTCGGGGCCACCCAGCGCCACGATCGTCTCCAGCACATGACGCACGCGCACATCACGCACGCGCGTGTAGAGCTTGCCATCGGACCACGTGCCCGCGCCGCCCTCACCAAAGCAGATGTTGCTGTCAGCCAGCAGCTCGCCGCGGTGCATCAGCGCCGAGACGTGACGCCCGCGCACCTCCACGGGCTGGCCACGATCGAGCAGGATGGGCAGCGCGCCGTCCATGGCGAGGCGATGGGCGCAGAACAGGCCCGCAGGGCCGGCGCCGATGATCACGACGCGCTCTTGACGGCGCGGCTTGAAGCGCTTGCTCAGCAGTGAGCCAGCCGGCGGCGCGACGCTCACGCCCTCGGGCAAGCGGCGCGGCAGGCGATCGAGCGCGACCTCAACCTGATATAAGAAGCGCGGGCGCTGGCGCGCGTCGAGGCTGCGCTTGAGCAGCGTGAGGCCGCCGAGCGCGTCTTGGCTGACGCCGAGGCGCTGGGCCGCGCGCTCCCACAGGACGCTCTCGTCCTCGTCCAAGTCACGCGTGAGGCCCGAGAGTTGCAAGCGAACCGGGGCGCTCTGTGAGTCTGTCATGTCGTCATCAATCGCAAGGCAGGGGCGCGCTCAGATAAACGGCGAGGAGGTTCGCAGCTGAGTGATGAGCGCATCGGCGATGGTCTCGTAGCGGACGCGCTGGGCGTGGTCTTCGGCTAAGCCGTGACCCACCGCCAAGGTGTGCGCGGCGCGCGCCTGCCAATGTACATGGAACGGCAACGCCGTCAACGCCGCGAAGGCGTCACGCATCCTGGCGAGGTGGTCCATCGCGCTGCCGCGATCTTGGTGCAGCGCGACTGAGGCGACGCCGATGGTCGCCAGCGCCTCCAAGGCGCGATGGCCGAGCCTGCGCGCCACCACCAGCGCCTCGATCGCGTGGCGCTCGGCCTCGGCCAAGCGGCCCCGCTCAAGCTCAAGCTCGGTCAGCTCAAGCAGCGTCTCCAGCCACGTCGAGGCGTTGGGCCTGCGACCCAGCGCGGTGAGCGTGTCCACGAGCAGCGTCATCGCGCGCGCTTGCTCACCTTCGGCCTCGACCAAGCGCGCGTGCGTCAGCAGCGCAGGCGCCAAGGCCCAGGTGAGCTGATGGGCGGTGGCCAGGTCATAGGCGCGCTGCAAGCGCGAGGTCGCCTCCTCGACCTGGCCACACACCGCCGCGACATGGGCCAGCGCGCTCTGCGCGTCGATCTGCGTGAGCACGTCACCGAAGTGCTCCGCGCGCGCCAGCGCCATCAGCCAGCGCTTCCACGCGCCGCGCAGATCGCCGCGCCCGGCCAGCGTCGCGCCTGTGACCAGCAGCGCTTGCGGGCGCTCCATCATCACGGGCAGCGCCTCGGACAGCCGCGCGAGGTAGCCCTCGGCCATCTCCACCTCGCCAAGCTCCATCGCCCCCTCAGCCGCCTGCGCGCAGGCTTGATAATAGAGCCAGTCGACGCGGCTCTGCTCGGCCTCCTCCACCGCGAGCGTCAGCGCGTCGGAGGCCTCCTTGCCCAAGAAACAGCCCAAGGCAGCGCGCGCGCGCCCCAGCAGGATGGGCACCCGCTGCGGCCCACGCAGCTCACCGCGCGCGGCGAACCCCAGGTGCACCCGAGCCTCCAGCGGATCGCGCGCGGCCAGACACTCCAAGCCGCGCGCCCACGCGAACAGCGCGGCCTGCTCCAAGCGGCCGCCATGCTTGAGGTGCACCGCGACCTCCTCCGTGCTGCCCCCGCCGACCATCCACTCGCGCTGAAGCTGCTCGCCGATGCGACGATGCAGCGCGCGGCGCCACTCAGGGCCGAGCAGGAGCGTCACGATCTGACCAATCGCAGGATCAACGACGCTCACCTGCCGCCCCAACATATCGAGCTGCAAGCGCGCCAGATGGCGCCAAAGCAGCACCTCAATGGCGCGATCGACGGCTTGCGCCGTCTCACCGCCCGCCTGCGCGATGCCGCGCAGCGAGGTCCAGCGCGTGGGGCGCCCGAGCAGGGTCAACAGCTCCAGCAGCTCTCGGCCAGCCGCGCCCACCACGTTCACGCGCCTGCGAAACGACTCGCGCAAGCTCGCAGGGGGCGGATGCTGGGCCAGGCTCTCAAGCTCCACTGACCAGCGCGAGGTGGAGTGACACTGGAGCACGCCCGCGTCGACCAAGCCGCGACAGACCTCCTCCAAGTAGGCGGGCATCCCCTCGCTGCGCAGCGCGACCTCTTCGATCCAAGCGCTCGGGAAGCCCACAAGCCCCATGCGCTTTGTGAACAGATGTTGCACATCGCGGGCGTTGAGCCCCTCACAGACTATGGGATAGACGCGTGAGCCGCGCGCGAGCGCCTCCAGCTGCTCCCCAGGGCGCGAGGCGGCCACCACGTCAAGGCGCGAGGTGGGCTCCTCGCTAGAGAACCACCTCGCCAAGAAGTCGAGCGAGGAGGCGTCCGCCAAGTGCAGATCTTCGAGCGACAGCATGACGCCGTCCTCGTAGAGCATGGGCGCCGCCTCCAGCAGCGCCTCGCGCATCCAGCTTGCCTGCTGACGCACGACCACATCCTCAGGCCGCAGCGTGAGCCTGTCGAGCGACTCCAGCACGGCCACGTGGCGGCGATAGCGCTCCAAGGGGCTGCCCTGACGCTGACGCGTCAGCTCCATCAGCCGCTCCAGCACCAAGCGCATCACCCCCCAGGGGCGCCCGCTGGGCGGGCAAGCCACGGAGATGACGTGACGGCCTTGCAGCTTGCAGGTCGTCTCCACCTCGCGCAAAAGCCGCGACTTGCCCACCTGCGCGTCGCCCACGATGAGGTACAGGTAGCCATGGCGTGTGGGCTCATGGTGCGTCAAGCGCTGCACCATGTTCTCGTGCTGGACCTCCTGCTCCGCCAGCACGCCGCGCTCAAAATAGCCGCGCAGCACATGCGGCGCGGCGACCTCCATGTTGTTCGCCAGCTGCCCAAGCGCCGCCCCCTCGACATCGCGCGCCAGCGTCCCCATCGCCTCGCACGCGTCAGTGAACGCCAGCCCCGAGACCTGTCGCAACAACGCGTTGGTGAACCGGCTCAGCGCGAGCGGCACCTCGGGGTTGAGCCGATGCGGCTCAGGCGGGCGAAAGCCATCCTCGGTGGGGGGCGGATCATCCTTGCTGCGCGGCCCAAATGGCAGCACGCCACACATCGCGTAATAGAGCGTCACGCCCAAGCTGAACAGATCGCTCTGCGGCTCGCCCTTCTCCCCCCGGATGATCTCGGGCGCCATATAAGAGCGCGTGCCGCCGCGCAGCGTGTCACGCTTGGGGTCCATGCTGGAGAGGCCGAAGTCCACCAGCTTCACCATCGGGCGCGCCACCTCGTCATCTAGCCACAGCAACATCACGTTGGCGGGCTTGATGTCACGGTGGATCATCCCCATGCCGTGCAAGTAGCTGAGCCCCTGCAAGATCTGCATCGTCAGATCGACCAGCGCCGCAGGCTCCAGCAAGGCGCGCGCGTCTTGCAGGCTGAAGCCGTCGATGTACTCCTCCGCCAAGAACACGCC
>CAYXWB010000376.1:0-704 GCA_964468515.1 uncultured Bradymonadales bacterium
TGGTGGGTCCAGGCACACGCGCTTCGCGCGTGTCTGGACCCAGGTGTATCAGTCGCGCTTGTTGAGGATCGGCGCGACCGCCGCCTCATCGTTGCACGCGGTGGTGCGATCCGCCTGGATCTTGCACCGCTGGATCTTCACGTCCTCGGTGGTCGAGAAGGCCTTGCGATCGACCTCCGAGTAGGCGACGTAGAAGGTGTCCTCATCAAGCCAAGTGACGTGCGTGACGTAGCGCTTGGTGACGCAACCGCTCAAAAGCGTCACGCCCGCGATCAGCAGGCCCAGCGCGACGCGGCGCAGTGAGTGTGAGTGTGTCATAGGGATCTGCGCTCCTGTGAGGATCATTGGACGTAGGTCTGACCCAGCGCCTCGAAGACGACGTTCTCAAGCACCATCGACAGCTGGCACTGTGCCACCACCTCGCCAGCGTCGCTCAAGGGGCAGACGCGCACGTAGAGGTTATACAGCGCCTCGCCCTCATCATCGCTGCCAGCGCTCTGTTGCAGGATGTACTGCACCGTGCGCTCGCTCTGAATGGTGTTGGAGACCATGACGCGCGGGGCGACGCAGCCTGAGGTGGTCATCAAGAGCGCGCCTGCGGCCAACGCGGCTAGCAGCAGCCTGCTCAATCGGTTGCGCATGGGGTTCACTCCTGCTCAGGGATGTCTGGGGTGGGCTCGGGCTCAGGGGCGGGCTCAGGGGCG
>CAYXWB010000376.1:714-4805 GCA_964468515.1 uncultured Bradymonadales bacterium
CCGCGGATCGCCGCCCCGTGCAAAAGGGTTTGCCCTTGGGGTTCCCACTGGCAGTGGTTGGTGGGGGGTGGGTTGGGGCCCGGGGGGGGGCTCCGGGGGGGGCTCAGGTGCAGGCTGCGGCGCAGCGCCGCGTCCCGCAGCGCCGTCCAGCGCCTGGCTGTTGACCGACAGCACGCTCTCGCCGCCGCCAGGACACACGATCTTCTCGCCATCGGTGTTGATGAACGTCGGGTAGTCCTCGCACGTGCGCTTGCAGCGCAGCGTGTCGTCTTGTTCGACGCACAGCCAGAACTCCCGCTGCGGGCCATAACCCGAGCCGAACAGCGGCACGAACTTGTTGGACTGCACCGTCATCATGGTCAGCGGTCGCTCGGGGTGATCGTCCAGCGCGACGATGGCGCGAGAGGCGCAGCCGCTCAGCGGCGCGATCAGCAGCGCGAGCCCTAACAGCAGCGCGCCACGGCAGGTGGTGGTGTTCACTTGTCTTCCCCTTCGAAGATGATCTTCATCTCCCGGCAGTTTGACAGCGCGCCCGCTGCGTCCACATCACACTTGACGACGCCTTGCTTGGCCGAGAAGGCCGAGCGCTGGTAGTACATCAGCTTGATGTGCTCAATGTTGGCCGTCGAGCCGGTCACATACTTGGGCGTGGAGCAGCCTGACAGCGCCATGAGCGCCAGCAGCGCCAGCCCGCCCAGCGGGATGAGGCGATGAGCGCCCCGGATCGGTTCATTCACTAGGAACCTCTGAATTGGCGAGGTGTCACGATCGCGCAAGGACACCTCGCGTGGTGTGGGTGAGGTGCGCGTCCCCAGGATAAGCTCGCTGTGTCGGTCATGACCTGAGCCGACAGACGCGTCAGGAGGCGCCAAAGATCTATCTTTGGCGCCGCGCGCCGCGTCGCGCGGCGAGCTTATGCGTGTTTCTCCGAACGGGAGGGCGCGCTTGGACGCACGCGCGCGCGATTTATTTCATGCCCACGTTGAATAGCTGCGCGCGCTGCTCGATGTGCCTAGTGACACTGCCGCGCCAGTCCAAACGCAGCGGCCCGCTCACGCCGCCTCAACGGTGCGTTCTTGCGCAGCGTGTCAGGGCGCCTCGCTCACACAACCTCTGGCGCGGTGCTTCGCTTGGCTTGATTCTATGCGGGGATCGTCCAAGCGACGCCTTCACTTGCAGCGGCTAAAGCGCGCTGAAGTGCCGTGCTCGCGACGCGAGACGGGCCGCCCCGACCTTCAAGGTCGGGGCGGCCCGTTGTTGGCCTGCGGCGCGCGCTCGCTCAGAAGCTGTACTTGAAGCCGAGCTGGGCCAAGAGCGCGCGCGGCGGCCGCGCGCCGTAGGGGCGGCGCGACACCACAGGGCGCGTGTTGAGCATGTTGTCGACCTTGAGGTACACCTCGCCAGCCTCAAACGGGAAGTAGCTCACGAGCAGGTCGATCATGGTGTAGTCGTCGGTGAGGTCGCCGGGCTGGGGCGCGCCTTGGCCCGCGCGCTCACGCATGACGCCCACATACGTCACGCTCAGCGTGGCGCTGACCAGCTCATCGAAGCGCGCGCCGAGCTGCACGTTGGCCTGATGCAGCGGCACATACGGCAGCGCGTCGCCAGGGCGCACGACGCCAAACTGCGGGTTCTCCGAGCTGAACGCGGTCTTGAACGCGGTCTGCGTGTAGGTGTAGGTGGCGCGCACCGGCACCTGCACGCGGGTCGAGGGGGCGAAGGTGTGCGCGGCCAGCGCCTCAAGGCCATAGATGAAGGCCTCACCGCCGTTGAACTGCCGATTAATATCATCGAGCACACAGCCGGCCGCAAAAGAGCACTCACCGATGAGGTTGCTATAATCGCTGGCGAAGCCGATCAGCTCCACGTTGGGGCCGCGCAAAGCGTCAAAGCGAAGGCCCGCCTCATAGTTGACGCTCAGCTCGGGCAAGACCTCCTCGGGCTGGCCGGGGCTGGTGGGGCTGAAGCCGCGATGCACGCCCGCGATGAGCTTGAGCGGCCCCGCAAGCTCAAGCGCGGCGCCGATGCCAGGCAAGATCGCCTGCTGGTCGCTCTGCGAGGAGGTGTCTTGGGCGAAGTCCTCGAACCACATCCGGATCACCTCCACGCGCACGCCTGGCGTGAGCGTGAGACGCCAGAACGAGAGCTGATCGACCACATGCGCCGCCAGCGCCAGCGCGCTGCCTTGATTGTCGGCGGTGATCTGGCGCGGCGTGTTCGCGCGGCTCAGGCGCCCGTCGACCATGTCATAGAGGCGCTCGTCATGCTCGCGCCGGATCTGGTCATAGTGCAGCCGCACGCCCGCTTCGAGCTGATTGGACCACGACGTCGCGTTGTGACGGTGGCGCGCGACGGTCTGGAGGCCCTGTGAGACGAACGTGCGGGCGTTATCACCGATGGCCAAGCGCGTCGCGTCGGTGGAGTCTTCAGCGCCTGTGAGCACGCTGTAATAGACCTGGTTGCGGTTGCTGGTGGGGTTGGCCAGGACGCTCGCGGCGTCAGTGCCATCACCGAAGCGGTTGAGCTTGTCCCAGGAGCGCGACATGTCGTGGCGGTATGCGGTCGCGGTGAGGTCGAAGCTCTCGCCAAGCTCGAACCTGTAGCGCAGCTGCGCTTGGGTGCGCCAGTACTGCATCAGGTCCAGGGCGCTGGCGCGGTAGCGGCGGTTCGGGTTCTGCGCGAAGTCTGCCTCGCTCAAGCCCAGGTAGGTCTCATTGGAGCGCTCACGCGACAGGCCGAGCTTGGCCTCCAAGAGGTGAAAGCTGTCACCCCCCAGGCTTGAGTTGAGGTGGCCCTTGAGCATCATCTCACTGCGCGAGAAGCCCGTATCACCGCCGCCATCCAGCTCCTTGAAGCCGGCTGATTCTAAGTGCACGCCCTCGGCGACGAAGCCGCCCCAGGCGCGGCCCATGCCATAGTGCAGGTGCGCCTTGCCAGAGGGATAAGAGCCGACGGACACGTCGAGCTTGCCCTCCTCACCCATCACGGGGGCGCCCCGGGTGACGAGGTTGATGGCGCCGCCGATGGTCTGAGGCCCAAACAGCAGCGCGGCGGGGCCTTTGTAGACCTCCACCGCGCTCATGCGCGTCATCAGCGGGAAGTAATAGGCCGCAGGCGCCGCATAGGGGGCGGGGCCAAACAAGACGCCGTCCTCCATGAGCGTGATCTTCTTGGAGCGATCGGAGCTTGCGCCGCGCATGCCGATGTTGGGGCGCAGCCCGAACCCATCCTCAGGGCGCACATAGACGCCCGGGAGCTGGAGCAAGATGCTCTCAGGGTCGTCATGCTCCAGCGCCTCAAGCGCCTGCTCGTCGAGCTGCTGCACGGAGCCGCCGGTCTTGGCGATCTCCTCCGGGGTGAGCTTGACCTGGATGGTGGGGATCACCAGCGCGGGATCCTCCTCAGGCAGCACCTCCTCATCGGGCAGCACCTCCGGATCATAGGCCTCTGGGGGCAGGTCTTCCATGGCGAAAGCGCGCGTAGGACAAGCGAGCAGCAGCGCGCCGATCAGCGCGAAGCGCGCGGGGCCGTTCAGTGGTCGTGTCATCGCGTCAGGCTCAGTTTGGGGGGTGTCGTGGTGGGCGTGGGCAAGATCCAGCGCGCGGGGGCGATGCCATCGCGCAGCGTCATCAGGTCCACGTCAGGATCGATCAGCGGCGCGGGGGGGCGACCATTGAGCGAGGCGATCGCGTCGACGCGCACCTGCACGTTCTTGTGACCGCGCGCCTCAAGCTCGCGGCCGATGTGCTGACCCAAGCGCAAGATCAGGTCGGGCTGCCCCGACATCTCGCGCGCTTGGTGCGAGGTCAAATGCTGCGTGGGCGCGATGAGCGTGTCGCGCGCGCGGCCGTCCCAGCGCGCGCGATAGGTCACGCTGCCGTTCTTCTCGCGCACCATCACGCGCCACGCCCAGCGCATCCCCTGCTCATGCCACAGCACATCGCCGCCGTAGAGCAGGTGCGTGCGAAGCGGCATCAAGAGCTGGATCGCCGCGTAGCACATCACCAGCGCGGGCGCGAGCGCGGGGCGCGCCACAGGCGTAGCCTGTGGCGCGTCTAGGCTGGGCCTGGACGCGGGCGCGGCGTCGCCGC
>CAYXWB010000377.1:0-4759 GCA_964468515.1 uncultured Bradymonadales bacterium
GGCCGCGCGCTTCGCGCGCGGCCGCCTCCTGCTCAGGCGAATCAGCGCAGGCCGTTGTGACGAAGCAGCGGCTCCGTGGAGGGCTGGCGACCGCGAAAGTCCTCGAAGACGCGCATGGGATCGCGCGCGCCGCCCATGGCGAGCACCGTCTCGCGGAAGCGGCGACCGGTGGCGCGGCGCGCCTGGGGGTCATGCAGGCCCGCGTCCTCGAAGGCGGCGAACGCGTCGGCGCTCAAGACCTCCGCCCACTTGTAGCTGTAATAGCCGGCCGCGTAGCCGCCCGAGAAGATGTGCGAGAAGCCGCACAAGAAGCGATCCCACGCGGGCACGGGCAGGACGCTGGTGGTGCTGGCCACCTCGCGCTGTAGCTCAAAGGGCGACACCCCCTGCCCCGGCTCAAAGCGCGCGTGCAGGCTCATGTCGAGCGCGCCGAAGTAGAGCTGGCGCAGCATGCCGCTGGCCGCGCGGAAGTTCTTGGCCGACAGCAGCTGATCGATCAGCGCATCAGGCAGTGACTCCCCGCTGGCCACGTGGCGCGACAGCTGCTTGAGCGTGTCGCGCTCGTAGCACCAGTTCTCCATGAACTGGCTGGGCAGCTCCACGGCGTCCCACTCGATGTTGGAGATGCCAGCTGCGTCGCCGTAGTCCACGCGCGTGAGCATGTGCTGCAGGCCGTGGCCGAACTCATGGAACAGCGTCAGCACCTCTTGGAACGACATCAGCGAGGGCTGATCGCCCACGGGCGGCGACTGATTGCACACCAGATACGACACCGGCAGGCGCATCGCGCCGTCGGGGTCCAGGTGCGCGCTGCGACCTTGGCAGGTGCCATGCCACGCGCCGCCGCGCTTCTGCGCGGGGCGGCTGTAGGGGTCGAGGAAGAACGAGGCGACCTTATCACCGCGCTCATCAAACACATCATAGAAGGAGACGTCAGGGTGCCAGGTGGACACCGCGCCCTGCGGCGCCTGCACGACGCGCGCGCCGAACAGCTCCTCGACCAGTGAGAACAGCCCCTGCAAGACGTGTGGCAGCGGGAAGTAGGGGCGCAGCGCCTCGTCGTTGAAGCCGTAGCGCGCCTCGCGCAAGCGCTCCGACCAGAAGGCGATGTCCCAAGGCTCAAGCGCCTCGGCCTCCTCGGCGCCGCGCTCACGCGCGAACTCACGGAGCTCCTCCAGGTCGCGCTTGGCGCCCTCATAGGAGGTCTGGCGAAGCTCCTCAATGAGCCCAAACACGGCCTCCACGCCGGGGGCCATCTTGGAGGAGAGGCTGAGCTGGGCGTAGGTCTCAAAGCCCAGCAGCGCGGCCTCCTCGCGGCGCAGCGCGAGCACGCGCTCGATGAGCGGCGCGTTGTCCAAGGGGCCGTCGCTGGCGCGCGTATTGTAAGCGCGGTAGACCTGCTCGCGCAGCTCACGCCGCGCGCTGTCTTGCAGCACGGGGATGACACACGGCGCGTCGAGGGTGATGAGCCAGGGGCCATCCTCGGCGCTCGACGCCTCGTGGCCTGCGGCGCGGGCGGCCTGCGCCATGAGCTGGCGCGCGCTTGATTGTAAGCCCACCACCTCCTCCTGCGTGGTCAACAGCAGGGAGAACTGCTTGGTGGCATCAAGCAGGTTGTCGCCAAAGCGGGTGGACACCTCAGCGAGCTCGGTCTGGATGGCGTTGAAGCGAGCGCGCGCCTCATCCTCCAGGCCCACGCCGCTGTGCTGCGCGTCGCGCACGGCGCTGTCCAAGATGCGGCGCTGCGCCTCGTCAAGGTCTGGCTGCGCGGCCAGCGCGCGCAGCCCCTCGTAGATGGCGCGATCTTGGCCCATGGCCATGGAGAATTGGATGAGGCGCGGCTGCACCTGCTGATAGGCCTGGCGAAGCTCTGGCGAGTTGCGCACGGCCAGCAGGTGGCCGATCAGGCGCCACGCGAAGCTCATGCGCTCTTGGATGCGCGACAGCGGCAGCATGAGCGCGTCCCACTGGGGGGTGACCTGAGCGCGCAGCGCGTCAAGCTCGGCCTGCAGCTCGACCAACAGCGCGTCCACGCCGGGGACCACGTGCGAGGCGTCGATGACGTCAAACCTGGGCAGCTCACGCCACGCCAGCAGCGGGTTGTCAGCGTCAGGCTCAGGCTGCTCGGGCTGGGGCAGCGGCGCGGGCTTGGGCGCAGGCGCGAAGGCGCCGATCTGGGCCGCGAGCTGAGCCATCAGCTCGCGACGACGCTCTTCGCTGATGCCAAACTGCGCCTGCATGCGGTCGAACATGGCCTGCTCGACTGGGGCGAGTCGGTCGTCGCTGCGATGAATGTAAGCGATGATCTGCAAGCCAAGCTCGCGGTGCGCTGGATCGGGCAGCATCTCGCCGATGAGCTCCATGGCCGTCTCCGCGCCCATCGCCTCAACGCGCTCAATGGTGCGCGCGATCAGCTCCCCGAGCTCGCGGTCGTCATACTCCTGGAAGCCGTGAAGCTGGCGTATGAGGAACAGCGCGTCCTCAACCTCCGTGATCGTGATGCGCTGGTCGATCTGCGCGGACAGGCAGATCAGCAGCAGCATCCCCTCATCGACGCTGCCCGGATCATCGGGGTGGCCCAGAGGGAAGTATTTTTGGAACAGGTACTGGGTCAGCTCCATGAGGCGGCTCCGTGGCCTGTGCGGCCGTTGAGATCGAGGGGACGCTGCGCCCGCTGGCGCGCGGCGCGTGGCGAGGCGGCGCGCCGCGCGACATCAGAACCTAAGGCACCTGGGCCACGGTGGCAACGCTAGGCGCGCCACGCGCGTGAGCTTTCGGGTTGACAGCAACAGACAAACATTAGAACATTTGTTCAGCACCTCTCGACGATGGCGCAGCGGCGCTTCGGCGCCCACACCTGACCTCCCGCGCGTGACACGACGCGCGGGAGGTCGGCGCATGCTTGCCCCTCACGCGCGCGCCTATCGATGCACACGCCGCCCTCGGCGCGCATCACAGCGACCGCGCGCCTACGCGCTTGGGGCCGAGGCGGATCTCCCTTATAAAGGATCGCAAGCGACAGTCGCTCAGCCCCAAGATCATCGCGCGAGGCGTCGCACCCACACCCCCTCCCACGCCAACGCGCAGGGCACACACACGCGCGAGCCACCACGCACGAGCCAGGAGAGCATTCATGAGCTGGACCCGCCGAGAGTTTCTGATCCGCAGCGCCCTGTTCGGCGCCGCGCTGCCGATGATGGGCGCGCTGAGCGCGGGCTGCGGTGAGGACACCGACGACGCGCCGCGGCCGCGCGTCTATGAGACGCCGCCTGAGTACGCTTGGCAGGGGCCGCTCGGCCCCGAGGCGCTGTTTAGCCACGGCGTCGCCAGCGGCGATCCGCTCTTTGAGGCCGTGATCTTGTGGACGCGCGTGAGCGTGGAGGATCCTCAAGCCACCACCAGCGTCTGGTGGGAGCTCGCCCGAGACGCCGACTTCACCGATCGCATCCTCGCGGGCACCATCGACGCCACCCCCACGCGCGATCACTGCGTCAAGGTCGACGTCACCGAGCTTGAGCCGGGGCAAAGCTACTATTACAGGTTCTTCTGCCAAGGCCGCGAGAGCGCCACGGGGCGCACCAAGACGGCGGCGCGGCGCGATCTCTCACAGCTCAAGATGGGCGTCGCCTCCTGCTCCAACTACGCGGCCGGCTACTTCTTGGGCTACCGCGAGCTTGCCGCGCGCGATGACCTCGACGTGGTGCTGCACCTGGGCGACTACATCTATGAGTACGGCGCCTCCTCTGGCGCGGTGCGCCAGCACGCGCCGACGCATGAGATCATCACCCGCCAAGACTACCTCACGCGCTACGCCCAATACCGCGGCGACGCGGATCTTCAAGCGGTGCATCAGCGCCACCCCTTCATCATCATCTGGGACGATCACGAGAGCGCGAACAACGCGTGGCGTGAGGGCGCGCAGAACCATGACAGCAGCGAGGGCGACTGGGCGGATCGACGCTCAGCTTCCGTGAGCGCGTGGCTGGACTGGATGCCTGTGCGTGAACAAGGCGGCGATCGTATCTGGCGCCGCTTTCAGTTCGGGGAGCTGGTCGATCTGCTCATGCTCGACACGCGGCTGTGGGGGCGCGACACGCAGGAGGTCCCCGTGGGCGGAGGCGCTGAGGAGGCGCGCACCTTGCTCGGCGACGATCAAGAGGCGTGGCTGCACGCTCAGGTCGCGAGCGCGTCGAGCCGCTGGCTGGTCATCGGCCAGCAGGTCATGATAGGCCAGCTCAAGACGCGCGGCAGGCCGCTGATGGATGGCGGCGGCAGCTACCTCAACCCCGATCAATGGGACGGCTACGAGGCCAGCCGTCAGCGCCTCTACCGCGCCGTGGCGCAGCGCCCAAGCCGCGATCTGATCGTGCTCACGGGCGACATCCACACCTCCTGGGCCATCGACCTGACGCCCGACCCGAACAACCTGGAGGTCTACGACCCTGAGACACAAGCGGGCGCGCTCGGCGCGGAGTTCGTCGTGCCAGGCGTCACCAGCGGCGGCTTAGCCGGTCTCACCACGCTGCCGCCCGCGATCGAGGCCTCGCTGACGCGCGCGAACCCGCACATCCGCTTCCGCGAGCTGACCAAGCGCGGCTACATGGTCGTCACCTACACCCGCGAGCAGACGCGCTGTGACTGGCACCTGTTCGACGCCGTGGATCAGCCCCAAGGCGCGTCCAGCGTGGCCGCCTCCTGGGCCAAGCAGCACGACGTCTCAGGCGTGCGCGAGGTCGCCTTGAGCTGAGGCTTGCGCGCG
>CAYXWB010000378.1:0-4744 GCA_964468515.1 uncultured Bradymonadales bacterium
CGAGCACGAGGAAGGGGCGCTGCAAGGGGTAGGTGGTGTCACCGATGGTGACCTGACGCTCCTGCATCGCCTCCAGCAGCGCGGACTGGACCTTGGCGGGCGCGCGGTTGATCTCATCGGCCAACAAGAGGTTGGTGAAGATCGGGCCCATGCGCGGCACGAAGTCGCGGCTCTTCTGATCGAAGATCATGGTGCCAAGCACGTCGGCGGGCAGCAGGTCGGGGGTGAACTGGATGCGCTGGAAGTCCAGCTCAAAGCACTGCGACAGCGACTTGACGGTGAGGGTCTTGGCGAGGCCCGGGACGCCCTCAAGCAGGACGTGCCCGTTGCAGATCATGCCCATGAGCAGGCGATCGACCATCACGTCTTGGCCGATGACGGCGCGTGACAGCTCTTGGCGAATGCGCCTGGCGAACTCACTCTGGGCGCGAATCTGCGCCTTTGTCTCTTCGGCCATACGTCGGGAACCTCCTCACAGGGGATGATGATCGCTTGATAACATGCGCCTCACAGCCAGCTCAGCCCTGGCGTTGCCAGCGCGGCTGCACCTGCTCGGCGCTCAAGTCGTGATGATGCGTCTGGATCGCCTCCACGGCCAAGGCGTCGGCACGATCATTGAGCGGGTGGCCGGAGTGGCCCTTGACCTTGATGAGCTTGACCTGATCAAAGCGCGCGATGAGCGCCTTGATCTCACCGATGAGCGCTTGGTTGGCCTTGGCCTTCCAGCTCTGCGTCAGCACGCCGATGGCGTAGGTGCTGTCGGTGTAGATGTGAAGCGGCAGATCGGTGCGCCGCATCGCCTCCAGGGCGGCCTTCACCGCCGTCAGCTCCGCGATGTTGTTGGTGCCGTGGCCCAAGTACTGGCTCAGCTCCTTATAATGCTCGCGAAACCGGATGAGCGCGCCATACGCGCAGGGGCCGGGGTTGCCTTGGCACGCGCCGTCTGTGTAGATCTCGACGTGCTCGGTGGGCGCGGGGTGAGGATAATCGCGCAGCGTCTCGGGCAAGCTCACGCTGACCACCTGATCGGCGGCGGGCCTGGCCAGCACCCGCTCAGGGGCGTTGAGCGCGGGGGGCTTTGGCGAGCTCTTGCTGTGCGCGGTCACAAGCGCTCCCTTCTCTTCGCTCAAGTGAGAGGGGCTCAAGTGATAGACCTTGGCCTGCTCATCATCCTGATAGCGCGCGGGGATCATGCCTGACTCTACGAGCAGCTCGCCCGCGTCATCAACCTGCACATAGACGCGCTGATTCCCCTTATAGTATCGCTTGACCCAGGCCACGGCGGCCTCCTCACGACGAGACGTGTTCACACGAGCGCTGTCACAGGTCACCTTAATCAGACGCCGCGAAAGTGCAAGGCGTCATGCGCCCCAGCCACGCGAGGATGTGACTTCATGGAGAGCTTTGGCGAGCTGCGCAGCTTGGCGCAAGCGCCCCCGAGCGCGTCGGCGTGGACGCGCTTGTGCGCGTTTATCAACATGCTCGATCCCAGCTCGCATGAGATCCGCGAGGTCTGGCTGCCCTACGTGCAGCAGGCGCTGACGCGCTGGGACCCGTGGCTGCGCGTGGTGCCGATGCGCTGGGTGTATGATCTGCTGGCCGATCGCGCGCCGCCGTGGATCGCGCTGTGTCGCAGGCTGATCTTGATGGGGGACAGGCTCGGGCGCGACGCGGTGGACGCGCTCGCTCGCACGGAGGCGGTGAGGCCGCTGGAGATCATGGAGGTGCACGCCGAGCTGGGCAAGACGATGCTGCCTAAGCTCGCGCGCAACCCCGCGCTTGAAGGCGTCACCTCACTGCGCCTGACGCGGGTGGCGCTCGGAGGCCAGCGCCAAGCGCGCATGGTGGCCTCGCCGCTGTTCCAAGGGCTCAAGCGCTTGTCGTGGCGATGGGCTGAGCTTGACGCGCTCGATCTCGCGGATCTGCTGCACAGCCCTGGCCTGTCACAGCTAGAGATGTTGAACCTGACAGGCGCGAGCTTTGATGAGGGGCACGCCCACGCGCTGGCGAGCGCCGACATGCCGCAGCCGCTGCGCGCGCTCGATCTGTCACGCACGACGTGGGTCACGCGGGCGGCGCTCGCGCGCTTGGGCCAAGCGCCGATGCTCGCGCGCTTGCACGCGCTCAGCCTGGCTGAGCAGGCGCTGCCCGACGCCTATGCGCCGGATCTTGAGCTGCTGCTGGCGCCGCTCTCAGGCGGCCCGCTCACGCGCCTGTCACTGCGTCGGGCGCGCCCGGACGATCGCGCCCCCTGCCCCGTCGACGCGCTGTTAAGGCACGCGCCCGCCTCGCTGCGCGCGCTCGATCTGCACAACAACAAGCTCGGCGCGCCCGCGCTCGCGCAGCTGAGCCAGCATGGCGCGATGGCGTCACTAGAGCAGCTTGAGCTGCGCAGCAACGACCTGGGCCGCGTGGCGCCCGGCGCCCTGGCTACCTGCGCGCGCCTGCCGCAGCTGCGCACCTTGGGGCTGTGGAACAACGCGCTTGGCAGCCACGATGGGATCGTGGATTTGGCCAAGTCGCCGCTGCTGGGGCAGGTGCAACACCTCAACCTGCGGCGCAACTTCTTGGGCGATCATGGCCTGCGCGCGCTGCTCGACGCGCAGGTTGACCTGAGCGCCTTGCAGACCCTTGACCTGCAGCTCAACAGCCTCTCACCCGCATCATTACAGGCGCTGAAGGCGACGGACAAGCTGCCCAACTTGCGCGAGCTTTACTTGAACGACACGACGCTGCAGCTTGATGAGAGCGCCGCGAGCGCGACGCTCGGCGACGCGCTGCGCGCATCGCCTAGGCTGCGCGATGACCTGCGCTTGCACCTGGACAGCGCGAATGAGGAGGATGAGCGCGTCGATCTATGGAGCCAGCAGCCTGGCGACCAGAGAGCGTGACGCGCAGGATTGTGAGAAAAGCATGGCATGACTTCGGCGCGTTGATGTGTTAACACCTGCGCCTCGCGCGGCACCTCTCCCTCTCACATCAGGCGACGCGATGTCGGAGTACCTCTACACCTCGCCACCGCTAGACCGCTCCGTTGGGCTGCGCCGTCACATCATGACGACGGCGATGCACATCTTCGGCGGCTGGAACTACAGCGAGATCCAGGTGCCGATGCTGCACTACTTCGACGCGCTGCGGCCGGGGTTGGATGAGGAGCAGATCGAGCGCAGCTTTAGGTTCGTGGATCGCGGCGGCAACCTGATGTTGCTGCGCCCGGACGTGACGCCCGTGATCGCGCAGACCTACGCGTACCAGATGCGCACGCAGCCGCTGCCGTTGCGAGTGAGCTACACGCACAAGGTGGTGCGACTGGAGCGCTCGCTGCGGCGCAATCAGCTGGAGAGCTATCAGATCGGGGTCGAGCACATCGGCGGCGATCCGTTCACGGCCGATCTGGAGCTCTTGCTGCTGGCGCTGGAGACGATGCAGACCTTGGGGCTGCCTAACTATCAGATCAGCCTCGCGGATCATCAGCTGGCGAACCACCTGCTGCACACCTGCGGCGCGCCAAGTCGGATGCGCGAGCAGCTGCGCCAAGCGATCATCGCGCGCGACGCGCATGAGGTGCGCACGCTGATGCATCGGCTGGGGCTTCGCGCCGAGTACACGCGCGCCATCATGGCGCTGGTGTCGCTCAAGGGGGGCACGCGCCAGCTCGATGAGATCGAGGCGATGTTCCCCGAAGATCGGCGCCTGAGCGGGCGAGTGCGCTGGCTGCGGCGGCTCATTGAGGCGCTTGAGGCTTTGGGTCACCGCGACAAGATCCACATTGAGCTGGCTGAGCTAGGCGGCGCGGGCTACTACACGGGCGTCGGGTTCTCGATCGTGAGCGAGGGTGCCAGCCGTGAGCTTGGCCGAGGCGGCCGCTATGATGAGCTGATCGGCGCCTATGGCAAGAACGTCAGCGGGGCGGGGTTTAGCCTGTCGCTCGACGCCATGGTCCAAGCGCTCAACCCCATCTACCACGCGCAGCTTGAGCCTCCGGCCAAGCCGCACACCGTGACCCTAGATCCGCTCGATCCGGTGGAGGGGCTGCGCGAGGCGCTGCGTCGACGCAGCGATGACGCGCCCATCCGCCTGATCACGCGGCCTGCCACCTGAGAGCTGACCATGCGTGACTGTCGCTGGAGTTGTCCTCGATGACACCCCACTCGCCCACCAGCCTGCGGCTGGCCTTGCCCGATGATGAGGCGCTTCCCATGCTCTGCGAGCATCTGCGCGCCAGCGGCTTCGCCATCCCCCCTCTGCAAGGCCCAGGGCTGCATCGCGTGGTCGATCCCCTGGGGCTTGGCGTGAACTTCGACGTCTGCAAGATCGCGCCCGGCGACGTGGGCGCCTATGTGGAGCATGGCATCACCAAGCTCGGGGTGATGCGCACCGATCTGTTGAGCGAGTCGGGCGCTGAGGTCTGGCGCCCGTTCACCTTCTCGTATGGCAGCGCCCCGCTGGTGTTGGCCGCGCCGCGCGGCCTCACGCTCGAACACCTCACCTCGCGCCCGTACATCCGGCTCGCCACAAGCCTGCCCAACCGCACCCGCGACATCTTCGCCGCGCGCGGCCTCGCCATTGAGGTCGTCCCCGTGGCGGACAGCCCCACCGCTTGCTTGTTTGGGCTCGCGGACGGCTATGTCGATCGGCTGACCGATCCGCAGCGGCTGATCCAAGAGGGGTTTCGCGTGCTGGAGCTGCTGGAGCACACGCACCTCAAGCTCATCATCAACCGCGCCTGCTACGCCGCGCGCAG
>CAYXWB010000379.1:0-4734 GCA_964468515.1 uncultured Bradymonadales bacterium
CCACACCCCCCGTGGGCGCCCTATCACGCCGCCCAGGGGGGCCGCGCGGCCCGTCGGCCCCCCCGCGCCTCAGGCGCTCGCGAGGCTGAGCAGGCGGCTCACTTGGTGATGCGCGCGAAGCTCATCTGCTGAAGCTCTACCTTGCTGGAGGTGCGCGCGATCTGCTTCACCAGCTCAACGTTATCACACTGTCCGAACACCGTGTGCTTGCCGTCGAGGTGCGGCACGGGGACCTCCGTGATGAAGAACTGCGAGCCGTTGGTGCCGGGGCCTGCGTTGGCCATGCTCAAGATGCCCGGCTTGTCGTGACGCGCCTTGGGGCTGACCTCATCGGAGAACCGATAGCCGGGGCCGCCGATGCCCTGACCCAGCGGATCGCCGCCTTGGATCATGAAGTCGGGGATCACGCGGTGAAACACGGTGCCACCATAGAGCGAGCGGCCGGTGACAGGCTGATTGGTGCTGGGGTCAATCCAAGCCTTGAGGCCGCGACCCAGGCCCACGAAGTTCGCGATGGTCACAGGCGCGATGTCCTCAAACAGCTCACACTTGAAGTCGCCCGAGCTGGTCTTGATGGTGACCATGAGGGTGCCCGTGCCCAGATCCGAGGTGTAGCGAGCCAGATCGGAGGAGGTGGGCGCCTTGGTGGCGGTCTCGGGACCATCAGGCGCGGGCGCATCGCCGCTGGGGGGCGCGGCCGCCGCAGGGGCGGGTGCGTCTGTGCTAGGTGCGGGGGCGGTCGCCGCGTTGTTGTCGCCGGGGGCCTCAGCGGCGGGGCGAACCTCACGCTCATTCACATCAGCGGTGGGGTTCTTGTCGCAAGCGGCGAGCGCGAGCAGCGCCAACAGGGCCATACCGGGGGTCAGGTGTCGCATCGTGTGTGTGCTCCTCAAGCGTCATGTGTGACAGGGACGCGGCTCACTGGCCGCGTCGAAAGGCGATGTCCGTGATGATCGTCGGCTCGCCCTGATGGCGCGCGATCTGCTTGACCAGCGGGAGGTTATCGCACTGGCCAAAGACCGTGTGGCGCCCATCCAGGTGGGGCGTCGGGACCTCTGTGATGAAGAACTGCGAGCCGTTGGTGCCGGGGCCTGCGTTGGCCATGCTCAACATCGCGGGCTTGTCGTGTTTGCGCGAGGGGTCAATCTCATCGGCGAACTTGTAGCCGGGGCCGCCGCTGCCTTTACCGAGCGGATCACCGCCCTGGATCATGAAGCTGGGGATCACGCGGTGAAAGCTCACGCCCTTGTAGAGCGAGCGGCCCGTGACCGGTGCTTGGGTGTTGGGATCGATCCAGGCTTTGAGGCCACGGCCCAAGCCCACGAAGCTGGCGATGGTGACAGGCGCCGACTTGTCGAACAGCTCGCAGTCAAAGGTGCCAAGCGAGGTGCGCAGCTCCACGCGCAGCGGCCCCGAGCCCTTGAGATCGGCGGTGTAGCGCGCCAGATCGCTGGCCTTGGGCGGCGCGCTCGCCGTGGACGCGTCATCGGGCTTGATGGCCGTGGTGGTCATCCCCTTGAGCGGGCCCTCATCCACGGGGGCGACGGGGGTGGGCTGCGCGTCTTGCTTGGCGCCTTGTGCGTCGCCTTGTTTGAGCAGCTCTCCTGGGGGGAGCTGCTTGAGGCGATCGCGCAGAGGGTGACCGGGGATCACGCGGCGATCGAGCTTGACCAGGGGGGGCTTATTCGCAGCAGCGTTGGGGGCTGCGGCGCCGCCCGCGGTGAGGCCTGGGCGCGCCGCAGCCTGCGCGTCGTCAGGGGCGAGCGCTTGGGCGCTCGGCGCGCCGCTCTCCAGGGGGTTGTTCATCTCGCAGCCTGCCACAAGCAGCAGCGCCAGCGCAGACAGCGACACAAGAGAGTGATGTCTCATAGCAGCTCTACTCACGATGCGAGTTCTTCACAGGGCCGCACGCTAGGGGGCGCGCGATGAGGGCGCGCGGCCCCGCATCATGGACCACCTGAGCTGGCGAGGTCAACCTCACCGCCTCAGGCACCCTAGGCGACGCTCACTCCTCAGGGCGCGCGATCACGCAGGGGCCATCGCAGCTCTGCACGAGCTGGCCCCCAGGACGCAAGAATTGATCAACCTGCTCACGCAACATCGGCTCATTGCGCACCCCCTCGTGCACCTCATTGGACAGGGTGTGCGCCTTGTTCTGAAGGCCTGGCTCCTCGACGAGCTGAAAGTCGACCAGCACGAGCCCCGAGGGGGCGGGCAGCGTGGTCGTCTCCAGCAGCGGCACGTCCGCTGGCGAGGGCGTGACCAGCGGCACCTGGGCCAAGCGCGCGTGCAGGTGCGCGGTGAGCTTGTTCACCTGCGCGTCGCCGATGCCCACCTGCATCAGCACCTGGCGCTGCGCGGGGGTGTTCGGCAGGTCCGAGGTCAGCAGGTGCTGTGAGTAGACCACAGGATCGACGCGATCAAAGGTGTGCTGCGACATGGCGATGAACTTCAACAGGCGCAGCGGATCACGCTCCAAGGCCACGCCGAGCAGCGCCAAGAAGGGGGCGAAGTTCGCCGAGCGCGACATCATAAACGAGTAGCTCGCGCCGCCCACCCCAAACGCCGCACGATCAAGCTGCGGGCTCAGCGGGATGAACGTCCCGCCGAAGATGTGCCCCTGGCTGATGCCATAATAATAGACCTGCTCGACGTCATAGACGGGCTTGTCAAAGCGACGCAGCGCGGGCAGCTGTGCCAGCGGTCCCTTGAGCGCGTAGGTGAGCGCGATCTGGTTCATCATCGCCTGATGCAAGCGCTCGGTGAAGATGAACGTCGTGCTGATGTCGCGGCTGATGCGCACGGCCGCGTCAGGCTGATCGGGCTCGCTCATGCCCCACCAGTCCACCGCGGCGGCGGCGACGGCGCGCTCTTGGGTGAAGCCGCGCATGAAGCCGTAGTTGATCTCCTCACGCAGCCCGAAGAAGCCGTGGCCATACTGGATCATGCGCGCGGGGGTGAACGCCGCATCATCAGGGATGACGCTGTGAGGCAGCTGCAGCGTGAACGGCACCTCTGTGGTGCCATTGGCGGCGGGGCGCCCATCCGGGCCGCGATGGATCGTGGCCCCCACCTGATCATCGCTCAAGTACAGCGGCACGCGCAGCGTGCCCTCCACGCGCGCGGCGATCTGAGGGTTGTAGAGTGCGGCGGCCGGGTCCTCGCGCTGGAAGATGACCTCACGCGTCACCGTGACCTCAGGCGGCGTCGCCTCCAGCTTAGCGATCAGATCCGCGCGCATGGTGAGCATGTCGTCGGTGGTGTTCTGACGGGTGCGGACGCTGAAGTCCCAGGCGAGCTGGAGCTGATCACGGGCGACGCCCGCTTGGGTCAGCGGGGCGAAGATCTCGGCCTCATAGCGCGTCGCCAAGTCAGCCAGCACGGGATGCTCGCCCGCTTCACCATCGCGCACCTGCGCGAAGCCTTGAGGCGGCGCGATCGCCTCGCCCTGGGGCGTGCGCAGCCCTTGGAACGCGACCACATAGCGCGCGCCAAAGCGCAGCGGGCGGTAGGTGCGCAGGATCAAGCCTTGGCGCGTGGGGTCTGTGGTGTTGCGATCAAGCTCCGCCCAGTGCGGCACGAGCTCGCCGCGCGCCACGTCCAAGAGCAGCGTGGGGTGCGTCGCCGCTATGCTGGCCGCAGGATCAGCGTCATGGAAGCTCAGCGTGCTCGCGTCGACGCCCTCGGGGAACACCGCCAAGATCGGCATGTGGGGCGAGAAGCCGTCAGCGGGTGAGGTCGCGTAGAAGTTGACGCTCCCGCCGCCTCGCGATGGCACTTGCGCCGCTTGGGTGAGCACGACGCGCTTGCCTGCGGGCAAGGTCGCGTCGGGCTGCAAGAAGAAGTCCGAGGGGAACGGCAGCAGGCAGTCATGCTCATACGCGATGGGGTTGCACCCCTCAGCGATGGCGCCTGTCTCATCGGGCGCATCAGGCGTCTCATCGGGCTGATCGCTTGGGGGCTGATCCTCGGGCGTGTCGTCCTGAGGCTGCTCAGGCGGGCGCATATCCGGCGAAGGCGGGGGGGCTGGATCGTCGGAGCATGCGGCGAGGAGCGCGAGCAGCATGGCGAAGGTGGCGAGCGACGCGCGTGCGCAGAGCATGGATCGGCCTCATGGTGAGCGCCCCAAGAGGCGCAGGGCTTGTGACAACCTTCAGTTTTACTCCGTCGCACCACGCTGCGCAATCGACTCTGGCGAGCCGGGCGGGTCGCGCATCCAGGCGCGCGAGCGGTCAACCTCCGCGATGTAGCGCGCGCGGCTGGCGTCGCGCTCATGCTCGCTCCAGCCTATCAGCGTCGCCATGCGCTGCGCCACCAGCGCCGAGGCCTCCAAGCCTTGATCCACGTCGCGATAGAACAGCTGGGTGCGACGCATCAAGACATCGCTGACGGTGGCGGCCAGCTCCTCGCGCACCGCCCAGTCGACCTGGGCCAGGATCTCGGGGCGACCAGGCACGAGCGGGCGCGCAAGCTCCGGCTGCTCGCGCGCCAAGCGCGCGATCTCCACGCCGCACATCCCATAGCTGTCCGCCAGCAGCCGCGCGGTCTCGGCGGTGATCGGCTCACCGCCGACCTCAGCGATCTGGCGCGCCACGCGGTCATGGTCATCATCGGCGGGCCAGCCGATGGCGCCGGGCAGCGGCTCGCGATCGGTGTGCGCGTCGAACAGGGGCTGACCAGGGAGCTTGTTGCTCAGGCGCAGCAGCTTGACGGCGATGTCCACGACCTCTTTGG
>CAYXWB010000380.1:0-4726 GCA_964468515.1 uncultured Bradymonadales bacterium
GCGAGGTGGAGCTTGCAGTCGGTGAGGCCGCGTCGATCGTGGAGCAGCTCGTAGAAGCGGTGGGCTTGGCGGTAGCGCTGGGCGGCCTCTTTGTGATCTTGACGATTACGGGCGATGTGACCGAGCAGCTGCAAGCAGTGGGCGACGTGGTGACGCTTGCCGAGCGCCTCGAAGGCCTCTTGTGCGGCCAGCGCGCGGGCCTCGGCTTGGGCGGGCTTGCCCGCGTCGAACAGGTCTTGTGCTTGAAGCGCGGCGATGCTCGCGCGCGCCTCACGATCGCCGTGCGAGTCAGCGAGCATGGCGGCGCGGCGCAGGTAGATCTCGGCGCGATCTTGCTCAAGGCGCCTGCGCAGGACCTGGCCGAGCGCGCCCAAGACCTCAATCTCAATGGCGCGATCTTGGGCGAGCTGTGCCTTCTCAAGCGCCTCACCGAGGGTGATCTCAGCGGCCGCCATGTCACCGCGAAGCCAGGTGACGCAGCCTAAGCCGTAGAGGCAGCGGGCCTCTAACGCGATGGACTCATGGGCCTGCTCAGGGGGGGCGAACTGTGCGCCGCGCACGGCCTCGCGGCGCGCGGCCTCAAACCAGCCGACGGCCTCGTCGTAGTCACCCTGGCGCTGCGCGAGCTCACCCAAGCCGAGGCGCGCCCAGAGGGCGACGGGCGCATCGGCGCTTGAGAGCAAGCGGCGGTAGTCCTGGCGCGCGGCCTCATACTCGCCCAAGCGGCGCTGCAAGTGCGCAAGCTCCAGCGCGACCTGATCGCCATCCATCAGGACGCCAGCGGCGGCCTCCTCACCGACCACGGCGGGGGCGTTGGTGATGGCGGAGGCGACCTCCTCAGCTTGGCGATAGAGGGAGACGGCGGCCTTGAGATCGCAGGCGACCATGGCATCACGCGCGGCCTGCAAGGTGTAGCGATAGACGCCCATGGGGTCGCGGGCTTGGCGATAGTGCTCGGCCAGCTCGAGCGCGCGCTCGGAGGCGCGCGGCCCCCAGATGGCCTGCTTGGCCTCGGCGGCGGCGCGATGCAGCGCGCGCTGGCTGCGCTGCGCCTTGAGGTCCTCAAGCAACACATCACGCAGCAGCGCATAATCAAACGCGAGCACGTCCTCGCCGCTGCGACCGACCTCACACAGCACGCCTTGGCGGATGAGTGATTCGAGGGTCTGGTCGAGGAAGTCGCGCCAGGGCTGGCCATGCTCGCTCATGACGAGGTGGCGAAGCAGCGCGTAGTCAAAGCGGGTGCCGAGCACGGCGCAGCGCTCCAAGATGGCGCGCGCGGCCTCCGGGTGAGGGGCGATGCGGCAGACCTGTGAGACGCGATGGCGCATCATCTCCGCGAGCTCTCCCGGGATCTCACGCGTGAGCTGCACGCCCTCGGCCAAGCGCCAGGTGTTGCCCTCATAGATGAGCTTGCCACTTTCTTGCAAAAACTTGAGCGTCTGCATCAGGTGCAGGGGGTTGCCCTCAGCGCGGCGGATGAGGCGCGCGGCGAGGGCGTCATCGACCAAGGCGAGCTTGTTGACGAGCTGGCGAGACTCCTCGTCGGAGAGGCGCTTGAGGTGTAAGCGCACGACGTCTTCGGCGCCAAAGCGCGCGAGCCTCGCGAGCATCTCGCGCAGCGCGTGGCGCTGATCCAGCTCCTCAGCGCGCAAGGTGGCGAGGATCACCAGCGGCGCGGGCATCAGGTGCATGCCGACGGCCAGATGCTCCAAGAAGCCCAGCGCGGCGGGGCTGGCGCGATGCAAGTGCTCCAGCACGATCAGCAGCGGGCGCTGCTCGGCGGCTTGGCGCAGCACGCGCTCCATCAGCGCGTAAGCGCGCTCTTGATCGCCCACGCGACCATCGAGCAGATCGGCCCCGTCGCGCACGTCGTGGTGAGCGGGCAGGACGAGACGCGAGACGAGGGTGATCTCCTCCGAGGAGAAGCCCCACGCCCTGAGGTGCTCACGCAGCGAGGTCTCCACGTCGCCCTGTGGGGAGACGCCGATGGCCTCAAGCAGGGCGGAGCGCAGGCCGCCGGAGCCACCGAGCGCGTCGCTAAAGGCGCCCTGTGCGCAGCGCATCACGCCAGCTTCTTGGACGCGCACGCGCACCCACTCCATCAGGCGGCTCTTGCCAAGGCCTGCCTCACCCTCGATCAAGATGAGGCTGCCCGCGCCTTGGCGCAGGGCGGCGCGCAGGCGCTGCTCCAGCACCTGACGCTCGGCCAAGCGCCCCACCAAGGGCGCGCCGCCCATGGCGTTGCCGAAGCTGCTGGGGGAGGAGGCCATCATGGAGGCGGGCGCGACGGTCTGGCCACCGAACGGGGCGCCGGAGAGGTTGTTGGCGCCGAGCGCCAAGCCGCCCATGTCGTGCAGGCGCGGCCCCATGGCCATCCAAGGCGCGTAGCTGAACTGCGAGAGGATCTCGGCGATGACCTGGCGGACCTCGGCGGCGTCCTGGTAGCGCTGCGTGGGGTCCTTGGCCAGCAGGCGATAGATGCAGGCCTCTAGCTCGTGCGGCACGCCCGCGCCGCCGCGCGCGACGAGCGCGGCGACGGGCTGATGAAGGTGCGCCTTCATGAGCGCGCGCGGATCATCGCCCGGGAACGGGGGCTTACCGGAGATCAGCTCATAGAGCATGACGCCGAGCGCGTAGAGATCCACGCGAGGATCCACGGGGGCGCGCTTGAAGATCTCGGGGGCCATATAGCGCGGCGTGCCGAGGATGACGCGATCGTGGACATCGGAGTCCTCATCACCTAGGCCGGGCGCGCCGGAGAGGTCAAGCTCGTCCTCGCGCTGCGTGGCGGCCAAGCCGAAGTCGACGAGCTTGATGACCTCGCGCTGCTCATTGTCTTGGGTGAGCAAGACATTGGAGGGCTTCAAGTCGCGGTGGATGATGCCGCGCGCGTGTGCGGCGCTGAGCGCGCTCAGGGTCTGGTCGGTGAGGGCGAGCAGGCGCACGAGGTCGAGCGGCTCGCGCTTGAGCTTGATGAGGCTTGGGCCGTGGATGAGCTCCATGGCGAGCCACATGGTCTGGGCCTGCTCATCGACCCCGAAGTCGTAGACGCCCGCGATGTGGGGGTGATTGAGCCGGGCGATCGCGCGGGCTTCACGCGCGAAGCGGCGCCTGGCGCGGGCGGTGAAGGCGTTCTGCGCGTGCAGCACCTTGAGCGCGACCTCACGATCAAGCGACACCTGCAACGCGCGATAGACCGCGCCCATCCCACCCTCGCCGATCCGCTCGTGGATCACGAATCGGCCTGCGACCTCGGAGCCTGCTTCGTAAGAGGACATGGAAGTTTGGCGCGCTCTGGGGGCTGACTGTTTAAAGGGGCCGCGTGGGGCTGCTGCTCGCAGCGTAGCGCATCTATCAGCGGATGTCATCAGCGCAAGGCGAGCTAGGCGCAGCCCTTAACTAGTCAAGCTAGCTAAATTCAGCTAGTCACACTAAATAAAACCACTTGTTTAACAAGCCACGCTACACATGCGCATCAGACAATCACCATCGCCCATCTTCACCGCGCGTAGCGGGCTGCTGCGCGGCGCGCGTCTCGCGCTCGCTCATGTCGAACACCACCTGCTCGCCGCCTCCCCCCAAGCCCAAGAAATGGTAGCAGAGGGCGCCATCCAGCCCCACATCGCTGCGCACAGCGCCTTGGTGCTCTAGCTGCATGAGCGCGGCGTTGCACTGGCTCACGCTCAGCGGCGTCTCTAGGGCGAGCTGTGCGACGGTGAGCATGCCGCCGCGTCGCTCGGCCGCGCGCAGGATCTCGCGCTCCATCTCTTGCGTCATCCACGCCATGGGCGCGACGCTCACTGGCGCGCTCGCGCGCAGTCCGCTTCGGAACAACATCACGCCAAAGAGCAGGATCATCGCGCTCGTGAGCCCGACGATCAACACCCCCATGATGTTGTCTGTGCCCCGAAACAGATCCACCACCATCGTCAAAGTGCAGGGCAGCCCAACGAGCATGCCAATGCCGCCCAACAGCAGCTTCGCGGTGCGTGAGAGCCCTGACGGGGGTGCCTGTTGGGGGGGTGGGTGCTGCATCATCATGAGCGCGCTCCTATGAAGCGGTGAGAGGCCCCAAACTTCGGGCCAGCGGTGGTCACACGAGCATAGCGCAGCGCGAGACCGAGGTGCAAAGCGGACGCCGCTTCGCTCTGTACATTATCGCGCGGGTGAGCACCTTTTTAAGGTAGCTGATCGCTCATCGCCCCGGAGTCCTCATGCGCCCCACGCTCGCTGTCATCGCCCCCCTGCTCAGCCTCGCGCTCGGCTGCGCCACGACCCAGCCCATCGCCCCAGCCGCGCCTCCTCAAGATGAGGCGTCGCGCGTGGCAGACTGCGAGCGCCGCTTGGAGGCGATGCAGCGCGCGGAGCGTGATGCCAACAGCGATCCGCGCGTCATCGTCAACGATCGCACCCGCGATCTGCCCCCTCGCACGAGCAACAGCGCGGCCAACAACCCCTGCCAACCGCATGGCCAAGCCAGCGCGGGCCAGGCCGCGCCGCCGAGCCGCGAGGACGAGGTCGCGATCGCGCGAACGCGCGCGCGCGTGATGCTCGATCGTGGCCAACATGAGGAGGCATTAAGCGCGCTCAAGCCCGCATTCTATGAGGGCGCCCCGGCCGCAGATGAGGAGCTGCGCGAGCTGATCACAGCGCTCGATCAGGCGATGACGCGCGCGACGCCAAGCCCCAAGCGCCAGTGCGTCGGCGCGCCTGTGCCGCTCAA
>CAYXWB010000381.1:0-4720 GCA_964468515.1 uncultured Bradymonadales bacterium
GCAAGCGCAAGCTGACCATCCCGCCCGAGCTGGGCTATGGCTCGCGCGGGTTTCCAGGGGCGATCCCGCCCAACAGCACGCTGGTGTTCGAGGTCGAGCTGCTCGGCCTACAATGAGCGCGACCTAGACGCGCGCCCTCACAAGTGAGGGCGCGCGTCCTGGGCTGCTGCGCCTCACGCCTTGATGCCGGCGATCTCACCGCCGTTGGGGCGGTTGTGGCCGTTGCCGCCCTTGTGGCCGAAGTCATCCACGGGGGAGCCATCTGCGTTGCGGATGCCCATCGCGTTGAGGATGGTGTTGAAGAGCTGGTTATGCGGCACCCAGTTGTCGCTGGCCTTTTGACCCGTCTCGCGCGCGTCAACGTAGACGCCCTGGCGCAGGTAGCCGCCACCGCTGCCTGCGATGATAAACGGCAGGTTGCGATAGCCGTGAGGCGGTCCCGTGGACAGATCGTTGGTCCACAGCGCGATCGTGTCATTGAGCAGCGAGCCTTGATCCGTCTGGTACTCATCCAGGCGCTCGACCAGGTAGCGGAACCAGCGCAGCTGGATGCGATCGACCTGGTGATGCAGCTCGGCGGCGTTGTCAATGGTGGCGCCTGAGTCGCCATCACCCTGGATGCGGTGAGAGATCCAGTGGAAGGGGTGACGCGGGCCGTTGATGTCGTAGATGGTCTGATCGTTGCCGTTACCGATCTGAATGGTGGCCGCGCGTTTTAAGTCACAGGCGAAGGCGAGCGCGGTGATGTCCATCATCATCTCAAGCATGCGCTCGGCGTTGGCGTCGTTGCGCCACTCATTGGCCTCACCCGCTTGCTTGATGGGCCCCCAGTCGGCGTCGGGCAGATGGCACTCCACCATGCGCGTCTCCAGGTCGCGGATGCTCTGCTGGTGCAAGTCCAGGCGCGAGCGATCAGCGCCTGAGAGGCGCTGATTACGCTTGAGGTGGTCGAGCTGCTCGCGCAGCACATCATTGACGCTCTTGCGCTGCGCGACGACCTGATTGTGCAGGTAGTCTTGCGCGCTGCCCGCAGGATCACCGAACAGGCTCAAGTACACATCCCAAGGGTTACGCTGCGCGCTGCGCAGCCGCCCGTTGGTCTCACCATTGAGCGGCGGCGCGTAAGACAGCACCTCGTTGAGGTAGCTTGAGGACTTGGCGCCCATGAGCGTGAGCGGCTCAGGGTTTTGCGGGTTGAGGGTGCGCTCGATGAGGTTGTCAAGCGACTCGCCCATGGCCAGCGAGCGGTTGCCCGAGGGGCTCGCGGACGGCGGCGCGGCGGTCAGGCACTGGTTGCCGCCGCCGGAGTGACCGCAGCCGTTGCCGGGGAAGCTGTACTTGCAGCCGTCCACGACGAGCAGCTGATCGGCCCAGTCTGCGAGCTCCGCGATGGCGCGCTGGTTGCCGTTGGCGTCTTGACGCCTCATCAGCTCACGCGTGAGGCGCCCGCGCTCGACGGGCCAGAAGCGCTCGATCTCGCTGCCCTGCTGCTGCGACACGCCGTTGCCCGCGCGCAGGGCCACGAAGAAGGTCGGGCGCTGGGTGGGGTCCGCGTAGAGCAGCTGGCGGCCGGGCACCAAGCCCTCCATCAGCGGCAGCGCCATCACGACGCCTGCGGCGCCCTTGATGAAGCGGCGGCGGTTGACCTTGTGATGCTTATAGGGGGAGGTCATGGCGTCACCTCAGGGTCTTGTGGGGCGCGGTGGACGAACAGCTCATGGCTCACCAGCTCAAGCAGCAGCTCGCGGATCGCGAGCTCACCGCCAAACGAGCGCTCACCGATCTGCGCGATCAGCGGCTCATCACCAGGCTGCGGCACGCGCCCGTAGAGGTATTCAAACCAGTGGCGCGTGTAGCAGCTGTGCGTGTCGGGGCGCGTGGCGATCTGCTGGCTGAAGTCCACGCCATCGGTGAACGTGGACAGCCCGCTCTTAAACAAGAACTCGCCGCTGGCGTCGATCGGGGCCTCGCCCTCCGTACGCTGGAACCGACCGAGGCCGTCATAGTGCTCCAGCGCGAAGCCTGCGGGGTTGATGTAGAGGTTGTGACAGGCGCCACCACAGGCGCTCGTGAGCGCATCTACGCGCAGGCGGTTGGTGGGCTGGGGCTCCACGTCAGGCAAGGTGGTGTTGTCGGGGATAGGCAGCAGCGGCGAGCAGACGACGTGGTGGTTGATGAAGACGCCGCGCGTGATCGAGCTCTTGTCTTGGGGCGTGGACTTGACCGCCAGGAACGCGGCGCGCGTCAGCAACCCCGCGCGCTCGCCAGCGGGCAGCTCCACGGGCGAGAAGCTGTCGCCGAAGTCGCCTGAGACGCCGTAGAGCGTCGCCAAGCCCGCGTTCACGAACGCGCGCCGTGAGGTGTACAGATCGCCCACCGTGCCATCGCTGTCGAAGACGACGTCATTGATGAACAGCTCCACCTCGCGGCGCATCGCGCTGGCGAGCGCGCCGTTGAACTCGGGATAGCGGGTGGCGTCCTTCTCTAAGCGCGCGACCTCACCCAAGCGCAAGAGCTGCGCGTGGAAGTCTTGGACCACCTCGCGCGAGCGCTCATCCTCAAGCAAGCGGCGCGCCTGAGTCGCCATCCCCTCGGGCGTAGCTAGCTCGCCCGAGGCGGCCGCGTCGAGCAGCGCGTCATCGGGCATCGTGCGCCACAGCGCATAAGACAAGCGCGAGGCGCGCTCATAGCCATTGAGCGCGATCTTTCCATCAGCCACATCACCCGACAGCTCGCTGCGATAGAGGAACAGCGGTGACTGCAAGAACACGCGCAGCACCAGCTCGGCGCCTTGCGCGAAGGCGTCGGTGCCTGAGCCTGACAGCAGCTCAGGCCCGCGCATAAACAGCGCGATGTGCGTGGTCAGCTCGTCTTGGGTGAGCGGGCGACGGTAGGCGCGACGGCCCACATGCGCCACGAACGCGCGCGCGCGCTCGGTCATCATCGCGCCGCCATCACCCACAGGCCCCACGCGCTCAAGCGCGCTAGGGTTGCGCGCGATCTGCGCGGCCAGCGCCTCAGCCGCCTCACGGTATTGATCCCACAGGCGGTTGTCGACGGCCAGCGTGCTTGTGCCTGTGTCAAACGAGCCCTCGCCAGCGGTGTCTGCGAGCAGCGTCTCCGCCTGAGGCGGCACCTGCGGCAGATCCAGCAGATCGCGCACGGAGTTGCCCCACTGCGCGTGCGTCAGGCGCGCCAAGCGTGGCCCCGCATAGGGGGTCGGCGTCTCGCAGATCACCCCCTCACAGCCCGGTGTGCCGGGTGTGCCGGGCGTGCCGGGTGTGCCGGGTGTGCCGGGCGTGCCGGGTGTGCCGGGCGTGCCGGGCTGCGATGGGGCGTTGGGATCGTAAGGGGTCGCGCGCTGCGCGATCCTCCCCTCACAACCACCCACGAGCAGCGCGCTCAAGAGCGCGAGGCTCGCCGCGTGGCGCGTGATCCGTGTCGGGATGCTTCGCATGACTGGCCTCCAGGTGGCGATGAGCCTGTTAACGCTTATCGTCAGGGAGTTGACACATCCTGTCAAGCGCTATGCGCGCGCCATCTTCGACACATTCCCAGCAGCTTAGGGCGCGCGTTGCGGCCACCACATGCAGGCGATCCAGAGCCCGATCAGGCAGGCGAACACGGAGCTGAGCCAGAGCGTCGTGCCAGCGATCATGCCAAACATCGCCAGCAAGAGCAGCGGCGCGGCCCATCGCCACGGCACAAGCAGCGCCACCAGCGGCGCGCTCAGCTCCCCCGCCATCACCGCCCATGAGAAATAACGGGCGACCTGACGCAAGCTGCCATCATCCAGCGACGCGCGCGCCCACACATAGAGCGGATGATCGCGCTCCAGAAAGTAATAATGATAGAAGACCTCGCCAGAGAGATACTCTGGCGTCAGCTTGCCCAGCGCGCCGCCCAAGAAGATCAGCGCCAGCACGCCGCGCGCCATCCAGCGCGCGTCGCGCCTAAGCAGCGCGTCTTCGCGCGCTGAGGACCAGCCTAGCCAGAGCATCCACGCGCCCGCCCACAGCGAGGTCGTGCAGGTCGCATCATTGTAACTGTACAGGTGCGTGAGCCGGCCCAGCGCCGCCAGCATGAGCAGCAGCGAGGCGGCGATGAGGCGCGCCCGCGTCGGGCGCCACAGCGCGGGCACGATCAGCAGCGGGGACAGCCACCACAGCCACCCCATCGCGCGCGACTGCATCAGCGCGGGCAGCGTGCTGACCTCCATCGTGATGTGCGTGTGCGCGGCCAGCTGATCGAGGGTGAACGAGGCCTTCACATACCAGCCAAAGAGCCAGCCCAACGCCGCGACGCGCCACACGCGCGCGGCAGCGCTCAGCGCGGGGGCGTCAGGGCGCATCGGCACGCTCCAAGCGCAGCTGAGACGCGCGCCCCGAGGCCTCGCGCGGCGCGATCACGCGCCAGCGCGTCACGCGCTCGTAGCCGCGAAAGCGCGAGCGCACCACGAGCGCGCTGCGCGCGGTCTTGAGGCGATGGCGGTCCAACATCCAGGGGTTCGCGGTGAAGTACCACATCGGGTAGTGGTTCATCCACCGCGCGAGATCCTGCTCGCCAGTGAGCGACTCACCCGCCATGTGCGCGTCAGTGATCTCCAGCTCGCTCCACCAAAACTGGTTCGCGAAGTTGTACATCTTGGGCATCGTTTGCACCGCCACCCAGGCCGCCACGTTCGGCTCGTCGAGGTGCATCGCGGCCATCCAGCGCGCTT
>CAYXWB010000382.1:0-4701 GCA_964468515.1 uncultured Bradymonadales bacterium
GAAAACCATCGCTTTTCCCACAGCGCTTGCCCCTCCCAAACTCAGAACTCACGTTCAGCTGAGGCGCGTGCTTGAGACCTGCGAGGGCGAGGTGCCCGTCGGCGCGTTGGCAGTGGCGATCGATGGTAATGCTGAGCGTGGCGCGGTGTCGCTCGCTGAGGGGCATCTGAAGGCGCGCTCAGCAGGAGGAGACGATCTTGCAGCCCGACTCAAGCCATCATGAGCTCGCGAGGAGGTGCATCGGTGCGAAGCCAGCGCTTGGATGATAGACTCAGCTCATGATGCTCGCGTGCGTCGAGCCAAGATGTGCTCTACGCCCTGATGATGAGCCGCTTTGAGCGAAGCATCGTCTCTCACAGCGCGCAAAGTAGGAGGCGCCGATGGCTGATCTCGAATCCAAAGCCCTCGCCAAGCAGCTTCGCCAAGACCGCGCGCTGGCGCGCGCTCAAGCGCGCCAAGCTCGTCAAGAACTCGCGAGCGAGCTGGCGCTTGAGCGTGTTAAAGCGCGCTCGCAGCGAGGAGCTTGGCTTCAGGAGCGGGGGGCGACGCTCGGGCGCTCTCGCAAGCTCATGCTCCTCATCTGCCTCCCTCTCACGCTCGCGCTCACTGGCATCGCTGCCCTAGGCATGACGGTCCTCTCGCCACCTTCACCAAACCCCCTGCTGAGCAGCATGGGGGTGTTTGTGTGCTTGGGTAGCACCATGATGCTCGTCGTGGGCGCAATCATCACAGCGCTCGACACGACGCGCAGCATCACTCAGGACGCGCTGGATACACGTCAGCTAAAACGTGCGCGCGCCACCTCTCAAGGCAGCGTGGCGCTGGGCGCGCTGGAGGAGGTGCGCGGCGAGGGCGAGGAGCGCGGCGCGGTGTCGCTGAGTGAGGGCGCGCTTGAAGGCGCGCTCAGCGGCGCTGAGCGGGAGGCTAGCGGGCGCCAGTGACACGCCTTGCGAGGTGCGATGAGAATGCGCTACACCTGCCAGGGGGCGCGGCCTAAGCCGCGTCATCATCGCCCTCAAGCATCAGCAGGTGAGCCGTGAGCCAGTCCACACTCGACAGTTATATGCAAGAGCACCGTGAGCGCTTCCTCGCGGAGCTGTTCGACTTCTTGCGCATCCCCAGCGTCTCCACGGACCCGATGATGGCCAACCAGGTCAAGCGCTGCGCGACGTGGCTGCGCGATCATCTGGTGCAGATCGGCTTCACGACGGCCACTGTCCACGAGACGGCGGGCCACCCGATCGTCTACGCGGAGCGTTGCGATCGACCGGGAGCGCCGACCTTGCTGTTGTACGGCCACTATGACGTGCAGCCGCCCGACCCGCTGTCGTTGTGGAAGACGCCGCCCTTTGAGCCGGAGGTGCGCGACGGCAAGATCTTCGCGCGCGGCGCGACCGACGACAAGGGCCAGCTCTTCAGCCACATCAAGGGCTTGGAGGCGCTGATCGCCACCACGGGCGGCCTGCCCGTGAACGTGAAGCTGCTGATTGAGGGCGAGGAGGAGGTCGGATCGGAGCATCTGGAGGGGTGGATTGAGGCGAACCGTGAGCTGCTGGCGTGTGACGCGGTGGTGATCTCGGACTCGTCGATGTACGGCCCAGGTCAGCCCTCGATCACCTACGCGCTGAGGGGGCTCGCATACTTTGAGATCACGGTGACGGGCCCTGGCCACGACCTGCACTCGGGCATGTACGGTGGCGCGGTGCCTAACCCGATCAACGCGCTGGCGCGGCTGATCGCGTCGTTGCACGACGACGATGGGACCGTCGCGGTGCCTGGCTTCTATGATGGCGTGGTGCCCCTTGAGGACGACGAGCGCGCGGCGTTCGCGGCGCTGCCGTTTAGCGAGGCGGACTTCATCAAGGAGTTTGGGGGCAGGGGTGTGAGCGGCGAGCCTGGGTATACGAGCTTGGAGCGCATCTGGGCGAGGCCGACGCTTGACTGTAATGGGATCATCGGAGGCTTCACGGAGGAGGGCGCCAAGACGGTGCTGCCGAGCGAGGCGCGCGCGAAGTTTTCTTGTCGTCTGGTGCCTGGCCAGACGCCTGACGACATTGAGGCGAAGGTGCTGGCGCACTTGCGCGCGAAGGCGCCGGACACGATCCAGGTGGACGTGAAGCTGCACCACGGCGGCCACCCGGTGATCACGGAGCGCGACAACCCGACGGTGCAGGCGGCGTGTCGCGCGTTAAAGCGCGCGTGGGATCGCGAGCCGGTGTTCATCCGCTCGGGCGGCAGCATCCCGGTGGTGGCGACGTTTGCGCAGGTGTTGAGCGTGCCCAGCGTGCTGGTGGGGCTGGGCTTACAAGACGATCGGCTGCACAGCCCCAATGAGAAGTTTGACCTCATCAACTTCGAGCGCGGCGTGACCACCGCCGCTTATCTGTATCAAGAGGCCGCCGGCTCGCGCTGAGGCGCGCTGCTGGCTTGCTAGCTGACAAGCGGGGCCATGTTTCACGTGAAACATGGCCCCGCTTAGTATTTTGTACGTTCTGTACAAAATGTACGTTATGGTGCGATGAGGCGCATCAGCTCAGGAGGTCAGCTATGTCAAATCGCGCTGAGCGGGCCATGCCCATCACCACATTACGCGCTCAGCTCGCTGAGGCCGTCACCGAGGTTCGCTTTCATGGCGCCAGGATCGTGCTGGAGAAGCACGGGCGGCCCGTGGCGGCGCTCGTCAGTGTGGCGGATCTTGAACGATTGCGAGCGCTTGAGCAGGGTGTCGTAGCACCTTCGCAGACCGCAGTCACCCCCAAGACGCCCCCCAAGCCCCTGTTCAGGCGCCGCACCTTCAAAGATCTGTCGCGCTAGCGTATCAGGTCATCCAAGGCCGCATCGCCTCGCTCAACGCCCCGCTCGTGATCACCGCGTGCGCCGCCTCCATGTCGGGATACATCACCCGATCATGCTCTAAGAACGCCACCCGCTCCCGCAGCAGCCGCAGCGCCACTTGCGTACCCTCGCCGAGCTGCACCTCCCCCCGCAGCTCAAGCGCTTGCGAGGCGATCAAATACTCAATGGCCACGATCCGCTCCGCGTGCTCCACGCCCTTGAGCGCCCTCAAGCCCGCGTGCATCCCCATCGAGACGTGATCCTCCATGTTCGCGCTCGTCGGGATCGAGTCCACGCTGTTGGGCCACGCGTTGGCCTTGTTCTCTGACACGAGGGCTGCGGCCACATACTGCGGGATCATCATCCCCGAGTTCAGCCCCGGCTCGCTCACCAAGAAGGGCGGCAGCCCCTCGCTGAAGTACTTGTCTGTGAGCTTCGCGCTGCGACGCTCCGAGATGTTGCCGATCTCAGCGATCGCGAGCTTCACATAGTCCAGCGCCATCGCCACCGGCTCGCCGTGGAAGTTACCCCCCGACAGCACCGAGCCTGTGGGATCATCCTCATCGGGCACGAACACCAGCGGGTTGTCCGTCACCGCGTTGGACTCGACCTCGATCACGTCCGCCACATGCTCCACCACGTCACGACACGCGCCGTGTACTTGTGGCATGCAGCGCAGACAGTACGAGTCCTGCACATACTCGACCTTGCCCTCGATGGCACCAGGGCGCGCCCCGGCCAGCGCGCTACCCTCGACCATGCGGCGCACGTTCGACGCGCTCATCATCTGCCCCACGCGCCCGCGCGCCTCGTGGATGCGCGGGTCCATCGCCTCCAAGCGCCCTGCGACCGCCTCCAAGCTCATCGCGCCGATGGCGTCCGCGCAGTCCAGCAGCCGACGCATCCTGCGCACGACCACCGCGCCGAGCGCCGTCATCGCCTGTGTGCCGTTGAGCAGCGCCAAGCCCTCTTTATAGGTCAGCCGGACGGGCTTCAACCCCACCTTCGCCAGCGCCTCACCCCCAGGCAGACGCTCTCCCGCGACCATGGCCTCGCCCAAGCCAATGATCGGCAAGCACATGTGCGCCAAGGGGCACAGATCGCCGCTGGCGCCCACGCTGCCATGCTCCGGGATGATGGGGTGGACGCCCAAGTTGAGCATGTCAATCAGCAGCTGCAAGGTGCTCACGCGGATGCCAGACTTGCCCTGCGCCAGCGCGCTCACGCGCAGCAGCATCATCGCGCGCACGGCCTCCACGGGCAGCGGCGCGCCTACCCCGCAGGCGTGGCTCATCAGCAGGCGCTCTTGCAAGATCTCGGCGTCTTTGGCCTTGATCACCTTGTCCCGATTGGCCCCAAACCCCGTCGTCACCCCATAGATCGCCTCGCCGCTGTGCGCCCGCTCCCGCACATACTGCGCGGCGGCGTCGATCGCCGCGACCGCGCTGGGCGCGAGCTTGACGCGAGCGCGCTCATACGCCACGGCCTCAATCATCGCCAAATCAAGCGGCTCCTGACCAATCTGCATCGCAACACCTCAAAGCGCGTGGGTTGTGCCGCTCGCTCGCGACTCGCTGGGCTGTGTCATAGCGCGCGCAACCGCCTTTGAAAAGCGCAGCGTCGCGCATGCGCGGCTCACCTCGCGCGTTCACTCGACGCGCGGGCGCGCCTGCGCTATGACCACCACAGCGCGCGCCTCATGGCGCGAGGACACCCCCTCACTGGCAAAACAGGAGCGCTCACGATGATCAAGCTGTTCACGATGGCAGGCGCGGTGCTCGGCGCGCTGGGCGTCGCGGCGGGCGCGTTCGGCGCCCACGCGCTGCGCGCGAAGGTCGAGCCGCGCATGTTAGAGGTCTGGGCCAC
>CAYXWB010000383.1:0-4697 GCA_964468515.1 uncultured Bradymonadales bacterium
GGCCCCCACGCCCCGCGCCCCGGGCCCCGCCCCCCCCCCCCGCGCGGGCCCGCCGCGGCGCGCCGCCGTCAGGCGGCGCGCTCGCTCACGGCGCGTCGCCGTCAGGCGACGCTTTGGGGGGCGCCGCGTCAGCGGCGTCTGGCGCGCCCGCGGACGCCGCTGACGCGGCGCCGACCTCACCATCGGCGCCCGCGCCCACAGGCTGCGCCTGCGGGGGCATCGGCTGGCCAGCGGCGCGCGTCATGCGCCGCCAGTAGCCCGTCTGGCCAAAGGCGCGCCACGCCCACGGCACCAAGCGCAGCACCAGCGCCACGAGCCAGAGCGCCCAGGCCAGCATCACCGCGCGCCAGACCAGCAGCGGCACCGACAGCAGGCTCGCGTCAGGCGTCTCATCGGCGACGCGATCGACGTACCAGCGCAGCTGCGTGTTGGAGGAGTCTGCGCCGCGCACTTGCATGTTCACATCGTAGAGCAGGTTCGTGTGCACCGCGCTATAGAGCACGGCGGCGGCCACGAGGGTGCTGATCAGCAGCGCGAGCTGATAGCCGTTAAAGGCCAGCGGATGAGACCAAGGGCGATGCTGACGCAGCGTGAGCAAGCTGAGCCACGCCACGATGGGCAAGAAGGCGAGCACGCCGAGCTGGGACAGGCCCACAGCGAGCAGCAGCCACTGGTAGGGGCGCATCGGCAGCGCGCGCAGCTGCCCCAGCAGCGCGCCGATGAGCAACATCAGCGCCAGGTGGCTCCAGAACAAGACCGTCGCCCCCCAGGCAGGCCCCCACGCCCATAAGAGCCAGCGGCGGCGCTCAAAGGTCATGATCATGGAGACGTTGACCGCCTCGGAGCCGAGCTTGACAGTGGGGAAGCGATCGAACAGGCCCCCTTGGCTGGGCTGCTGCCACAGCAACGACACTTCTTGCTCTCCAGGGGTGAGCGGCACCACGACCTCGCCATCGCGCGACTGGAGGTTGCGCACCTCACCGCCGAGCTTGGCCTCATATAAGGTGGCGCCCGCAGGCAGCGTGACGCGCTGCCAGCCGCCCTGTGAGGCGCGCACGGTCATCGACAGCTCGCCGCGCAGCAGCCGATCGCCGGGGGTGACGCGATAGTCCACGCGCGTGACGGTCGATGCAGCGCCTGGCGCCCCTTGCGGCTTGTTGATCTGGAGCGTGATCGACTCTCCCGGCCAGGGGCGCCACTGCGGCGCGTATTGCCCCTGCGCGTTGACGGTCGAGATGGGCGCCAAGCCCTCATGCTCACAGCGCCAGATGCGGGTGCACTCCAGCGACCAGACCTCGCTAAAGGGCTTGCCCTCGGGCGCGGTCAAGGTGAGCGAGGGGCTGATCACAAGCTCGCTCAGGTAGCTCACCTCCGCGCTCCCGCGCGCAAACTCGACCAGCGCCTCGCCGCCCTCCACGCGCACGCCCTCGCTGATCACAGACTCGCCAGCCAGCAGCGGGATCTTCACGAGCTGCGGGCGCTCGCTGTCATCACGACGCACTGTCGTGCGCGTCTGCCAAGGCAGCGACAGCGTCAGCTCGCGCGAGACGCTGTACCAGGGGGGCAGCTCACGCGCGCCCTGCGTGTCAACCTCGCGCGCTTGAGTCACCGCGCGCGTGAGCTGAAGTGAGTCGTCAGGGCGATCGAAGGTGTCGGTGCCGTCCATGCTCCACTGCGCGCTCTCCAGCGTGACGCGGCGCGGCTTGGCGTGGGCGTCGAGCTGGAGCGTGACCACATCACGCGCGCTCAGCAGCCCGCGCGCGAGGAGCTGATGGGTGCCTGGCTCCAGACGCACAGCGAGCATGCCGCCTGAGTCGCGCAGCAGGCGGCGCGTTGGCACACCGTCCACCAAGACCTCCCGGATAGCCAGCGCGCTCAAGGGGCCGGGCAAGGTCCAGCGCCCCGTGCGCTGGACGCTCACCTGCGCCTCGATCGTGACCTGCTGCCCCTCCACACGCAGCGTCATCGCGGAGGCGACGACGCACTCGCCATGACATGTGTCGGCTTGGATCAGACGCTCACGCAAGGTCTCAAGCAGCGCAGGATCAGGGGTCGCTTGCGCGTGCGCAGAGGGCGCGGGCGTCAAGCAAAGCGCCGCGACGCTCACCAGCGCGAGCGTCGCCAGCGGCTTCAACGCGCCGCGCGACCACGCCAGCAGATCAAACCCCTCGCGACGCGCCAAGCGCTTGGGGTTCAACAGCAAGAGCCCCATCGCGATGAGCAGCAGCACGCTCATCAGCCGCCAGAGCCCGCTCCACAGCGGCGACAAGAGCCACAAGCGCACCTCATGCCCTGCGGTCACGGGGCCGTTCCAGCGCAGCGTCCACACGCGCCAGCTCCACGTCGGCAGGCCAGGGCCCGTCTGCACGACCTCGCTAGGATCGATCTGCTGCAAGAGCTTAGCCTTCTGCATGTACTGTACATTGCTCTGCACAGCCCTCTTGCGATCGAGCGAGCCCAAGACTGTCCGAGACGAGGTATAGGCACTCTTATCCTCAGCCTGCTCCATCAGCTCAGGCGAGGGCGCCATGGGGGCCTGCTCCTGCTCATGCAGCATCGCAAACGATGATGGGCTCACCTGCGAGGCGCCGTAGGGGCTCGCGCCAAAAGCACCATCGTGAGGGGAGGCGACTTGAGGGTGCAACGCCACGCGCACCTGATGACGCGCGTAATAGCCAAAGCTCGCGATGAGCCACACGAACGACAGCACGAACACCCCCACCGCGACGCGATGCACCCAGTGCGCCTTAGGCAGCACGCGCAGCAGCGCGGCCAAGCCCAACAGCACAAACCAGATGAGGCGCGGCGCGTCAGGCTGGCCGTGACACAGCGTCATGGTGAGCGCGCCCACCACGCCCCAAGGCCAGCCGAACAGGCGCCCCATCGCCAGCGCGACCATCAACAGCAAGAAGATGTCGAACAAGCGCCACGAGTCGATCCAGGTGTGCGTGACCTGATCCACGCCGCTCGCGCCCAGCAGCGTCCACCCAGGCGGCAGATGCAAGGTCGCAGACAGCGCCTGCACGTCATGCGCCCAGCCGACCACGGGCACCTTGGACAGCGCGTCCTCTAGGCGCAGCTCCGCGCTCAAGCCGACCTGCGCGTCGCGCAGCTCGACGCCTTGGTGGCCCTGCGCCTGAAGCTGCGTGATGAGCAGATCTTCTTGTCTGTCCGTGGAGGTGACGCGCCCCAGCGCGCCGGGGCCTGCGTGCTCCAAGCGCCAGCCTTGGGCGAGCTTGCCTGCGAGGCTGTCGCGGATAGTGTACCCGCGCCCGTCGAGGTCCAACCACAGCTCGCGCGCGAGCGTGAGCTGATTGGGCGTCGCCCCCTCTTGGCCACGCCGCGTCACGCGCAGTGAGAGCTGCTGACCTGGCTCGGCCAAGAGCGTCGTGGTGCCGCGCCACTCGGCGGGCAGGCTCGTGCGGGCAGGATCAATGGGCACCAAGCCCGACAGCTCCACGGAGCGCAGCGCCTCATCGGAGCGCCACAGCCAGACCTCTTGCGCCTCAAACGCGGGGCTTGGGCGTGCGGGCACGGTGAGTGACTCGACAGGGCGCGTGAGCATCGCGTCGAGCTCAACGCGATGGGTGCCAGGGCGCATGTAGACGCTGAGCTGGCCTTGCGCGTCGAGCTGCACAGGCAAGGGGCCGCGCACCGCCACGGGGCGGCTGTCGGGCAAGAGCACCGCCCCCAGCTTGACCTCACGCGCGCGCCCCGAGACGTTCAGCTCCAACAAGGTGGTGACCTGCAACGGCACGCCATCGCTGATGCGCCGATACACCGACACCCGAAGCCCGTCCGCCTCACCCGCCTGCGACTCACCGGACTCGCTGATCCACAGGCGCCCTTGATCATCAAAGCGCGGGCGCTCGACCTCGCGACCGTCCAAGCGCAAGGTGATGAGGCCGATGTGGGTGGGCAGCTGCACGAGCTCAGGCATCGCGCGCCACAGCAGCTCCCCCTGGATCACATGGCGCCCCGCGTCGAGCCACGCCGCGGGCGCCCCGTTGAGCTCATAGACCACCACATCGCCGCGCTGAACGAGCGGCGCGGTGGTGCGATCGGGCTCGCGCGTTGCGAACGAGGCGCGCGTCACAGCCTGGGGCCAGAACGGCGCGCCGCCTGGCAGCATGACGTGCCCAGGGGTGTCGCGCCAGACCTCTAAGGTGAAGCGGCCGCCTGTGGCGGTCGCGTCGAGGGTGAGCGCGCCGGGCCACTCGCACGCCCAGGTGTCGCCCTGCTGGGCGCACGCGCGCTCGCGCTGCTCGTGCATCACCCACCCCACCCACGGCTCAAGCGCTGGTGGCACGTCAAGCTGGCGAGCGGGAGGCGCCTGCGCAGCAGCGTCTGCGACGCCCAAGAACAACAGCAGCGCGGTGAGCGCCAAGCGCCACCTCGCCATGAGCCACCATAAAGATCGCATCACGCCCTCACACCGCAGGCTAGGCTCGCGCCCAGCGCCAGTCATCGTGTCAGCTACAGCACGAGAGCTTACACGAGCCAGGGGGAGGAAAGGTTTGAAAAAGGACAAGGTGAGCGCACGCGCCGCGACCAACCTCCCCAAACGACGCGCGCAGGCTCAGCTTCTATGCGGCGATGCGCTCATCAAGCTTGGCGCTTGCAGCGCGTCAAGCGAACGCGCGCTGGGATGCGCTCGGGCGCTTGACCCCAGAAAAAGACGAGGGAGGGGGCGGCCA
>CAYXWB010000384.1:0-4695 GCA_964468515.1 uncultured Bradymonadales bacterium
GTCAAAGGGGAGAGCTGGCGATGTGCTACGCGCGCGCGTGAGAGGCATCGTGAGGTGGCTTAAGCGCGCTCACGGATCAGGATGAACTTCTTGTGGACGCCCACGGCGAGCTGGCAATTCTCCTCGATGGACTGTGCGTCGTAAGGCTCAATGCGGCAGTCCAGGACGTCAGACCAGCCGCGCACGCCCTCTGGGAAGAAGACGTCAATGTTTTGGACCTCGGCGGCGCCAAAGCGCTCACCGGTGATGGCGGTGTAGAGGGCGAAGCGATCTTGGGCGTTGGCCTGCGACATGGGGGACTACTCCTGCGAGATGAGCCGCCGCCTCATGAGGCGGCACGAGAGGGTGGGCTTATAGCGTGAAGGCGCGCGCGCGCGCTAGCCCTGGCGCTTGTTTCACATACAAGCGGGCAAATTTTTTGTCACATGCGCAAGCTATGCGACAATCTAGGGGAGTCGAGCCCGCTCCCTAAGCGGCGCTGGCGCCTGATGGCGCGCGAGCGCAGGGTGTGAATTCTTGACATGTTCTTGAGGCGCGTGCCATGCTGCACGGCAGCGATATAAGCGCCTTACAATCTGGTTGAGTGACTTTACGAGCGCGAGGCTTGGACCCATGGCGAAGGGAAAGCACTGCATTGGTCTGGACATCGGGTCGAGCGCAGTCAAGCTGTGCATCCTGAAGGGGACCAAGCGCGGCCCACAGCTCCAGACGTTTGACTACACGCCGCTGCCGCCCGAGACGATCGTGGACGGCGCGCTGTTGAACACCTCGGTGGTGGCCGATGCCATCAGCGAGCTGTTAGCGCGCAATAAGATCAAGCAGAAGGAGGCCGCCATCAGCGTCTCGGGCAACACGGTCATCATCCGCAAGATCACCTTGCCGCTGATGACCACCGAGGAGCTGGACGAGTCGATCCGCTGGGAGGCCGAGCAGTACATCCCGTTCGACATCAACGAGGTCTTCATCGGCTACGAGGTGCTCGCCCCGCGCACCGAGCAGGGCCAGATGGACGTCGTGCTGGTGGCGGCGAAGAAGGAGATGATCGACGACTACACGAGCGTGTGCCGTGACGCGGGGCTGCGGCCTGTGGTGTGTGACGTCGACGCGTTCGCGCTGCAGAACATGTATGAGGTCAACTACGGGTTTCATCGCGGCGAGACGGTGGTGTTGCTGGATATCGGCAACAACGTCGTCACGATGAACGTGGTGAGCGATGGGCTGACGATGTTCACGCGCGATCTGTCTCTGGGCGGCAGTGACATCACCGAGGAGATCCAGCGCCAGCTGAACATCACCTACCAAGAGGCCGAGCTGTATAAGATGGGCGGCCAGCCTGGCGAGGAGAATGATGGGGTGCTGCCGCATGAGGTCGAGAAGGTGATCGCTGATAAGGCGGAGGACATCTGCAATGAGATCCAGCGCTCGCTAGACTTCTACGCGGCGACCGCCGCCTCAAGCCGCGTGGACAAGATCGTGGTGTCAGGCGGGACGGCTGCGATCCCCTCATTGGTGCGGATCATCGAGCGCGCCAGCGGCGTGCCCGCTGAGCTGGCCAACCCGTTCCGCACCATCCCGTTCGACGAGCGCTTCTTCTCGGCGGGGCGGATTCAGAAATTGGCCCCCATCGCGGCGATCGCCGTGGGGCTGGCCCTGCGGAGGACCGTTGAGCGATGATCAGGATAAACCTGCTGCCTATTCAGGGGGAGCTCAAGCGCGCCAAGGGCCGCTCCCAGTTCCTGCTGTTCGTGCTCATGATCGGCATTGAGCTGATGGTGCTAGGGTTGGTCTTCTTCAAGAAGTCCGGCGAGCTGGCTGAGCTGGACGGCAAGGTCACTGAGAGCACGCGTAAGCTGGAGGAGGCCAAGAAGGATATCCGCGATGCAGACGTCCTCAAGAAAGAGAAGGAGGTGCTGGAGAAGCAGCTCGACGTGCTGCGTCAGCTGGAGCGCCAACGCACCGGCCCCGTCAAGCTGCTCGACGAGCTGCAAGCCATGCTCAGCCCGCCGCGTAACGAGGAGGACCGCTTCGCCCAGCGCGATAAGAACTGGAACACAGAGTGGGACACCCGCAGGCTGTGGTTGGCGTCGGTCAAAGAGGGCGGCAAACAAGGCGGCGGCTTTGAGCTGACCGGCAGCGCCGTCAGCGCCGATGATGTCGCCGAGTTCCTGCAGCGCCTCACCACCGCCTCCCACTTCCAGAACGTCCAGCTCGACTTCGTCGAGGCTAAGATCCAGAAGGCGGGCGGGCGTCAAGGGCGCGAGGTGCGCTATGTGGATTTCCGCGTGACAGGAGACATCTCCTACAGCGGAGACAAGGTCGTCAAGGTCGACCCTAACGCCAACAAGACTGCTCCCCAGCGCCCCAAGCGCTGAAGTTGCGGCGAAGGTGACTCATGAATAAGCTGATCGATCGCTTCAACGCCTTCCCTCTTCATCAGCGCGTGCTGCTGCTCGTGCTGGCGATGATCTTGCTCGGCGCCGGGTTCCTCTTCTTCGTCTACGCCGATGTGCAAGACCAGATTGATGGCAAGCGTAGCCGCCTCACCACCTTGGAGCGCGAGCTGCAAGAGCAAGACCTGTTGAGGCGCAACAAGGCTGAGGTGCTGGCTGAGCTGGAGAAGCTCAAGCGCCAGATGCGCTTCGCGCGTGAGCAGCTGCCCAGCACCGCGGAGGTGCCCACGCTGCTCCAACTCATCCACAACAACGCCAAGACCGCTGGCCTTGAGATCAACAAGTTCAAGCGCGTGCCTGACTCGACCAAGGACTACTACATTGAGATCCCGGTCGAGATGGAGCTGGCGGGCACCTACGATGAGCTGGCCAACTTCTTCTATTATGTCAGCACCATGAACCGGATCGTCAATGTCAGCAACATCACGCTCAGCCGCGACGCCAAGGGGCTAGAGCCTGATGGTGGCCTGCGCGTCACGGCGCTGGCGACGACCTTCATGTACAAGAGCAGCCCCGAGCCCGCGCCGACAGCTCCCCCCCAGCGCAAGTGAACCCGGCGCGAGCGCCCTGCCTCACGGGGCGCTCGCTAGACGCAGGATGCCGTGATGAAGACGCCCTTGATGTCCCATCCCCCACGACGTATCGCCGCGTTGGCGCTCGCGCTGGCGTTTGGTTGTGCGGGCTGTGAGCTGCTCGGCTTGAGCGATCCCGAGCCTGCATCGCCGCCGCCAACGGCCCCGAAGGTGGCGCCTAAAGCGCCCCCTGTGGAGCCTGTGGAGCAGGCCGCGCCTCAGGATGAGCGCCGCTATCAGCGCCCTGAGTACCCTGAGAACATGCGCCGCAACCCCTTCCAGCCTGATCCCGAGGCGATCGCGCCGAACATGATCACGGGCGTCTCCGATACGGTCGAGCGTCAGCGCGATCCGCTGGAGCAGTTCTCGCTCGATCAGCTCCAGCTCGTCGCCATCATCAGCGAGGTGTCCGTGCCCAAGGCCATGTTCATCGATCCTGAGGGCTACGGTCACGTCGCCAAGATCGGTGACAGGATCGGGCGTCAAGGCGGCGTGATCGTCGATGTGCGCGATAACCAGGTCGACGTGCGCGAGAACTCTGGCGACGTCGAGGACGCCTCATCCAGCCGCGTGCGCACCATGCGCCTGCGTGATCTGGAGCTGCGCGCCCAAGAAGATGGCGGCCTCTCCGACGCCGAGCGCGCAGCCCTTGAGCGCTTGCTCAACACCGAGGAGGGCCGCCGCGCCCTCCAACAGAGCGTGCAAGATCGATCGCTGGGCGCCTCGGCGGTTGATGGTCAGTCGCCTGGGGCCAACGTGCCCGCCTCCGAGGGAGGGATCGCGCCACCACGTTAGCGCGCCAATTGGGAAAAATTTCGACGCATGCCAGCACCCGCAGTATAACGGCTTGAGGAGCACCTCCACACAGCTCACAACGCGCTCACCGCTCACTTCGCGGTGTAAGCGCTTGAGGTGGCGCGCGAGGCGACCGCCAGGCGACCACCGGACATTGAGGAGTCATGGATATGTCAAGAACATGGAAGCTGCCACACTTGGCGCTGGGTTTGTGGTTGGGGCTGGCCGCTCCCGCCGCCATGGCTCAGCCGTCAGGCTCGTCGGTCGCGTCGCGCGCCAATCAAGTGGCAGCGTTGCAGGTGGAGGAGCGCGCGGATGGGACCTACATCCGCGTGCAAGGCTCCAGCGTGCCGACCTTCTCGGTGTTCAAGATGTCCGATCCGCCCCGGCTGTTCGTTGACATCTCGAACAGCGCCCTCACCGGTCGCCCCGTCACCGAGCCCGTACGCAACGGCGTCATCTCTCAGGTCGCCATGCTCGGCGTTCAGGACAGCGCTCAAGCCGTCACTCGCGTGATCATCGGCTTTGATCAGGCCGCCCACTATGATGTGCGCGCTGAGGGCAACGACGTCATCATCTTCATTGATGGCGCCCGTCGTCAGCCGCAGGCCCCAGCCGCCGAGCGCGAGACGCTCGCCCAACAAGAGGCGCGCCTGCGTGAGGCCAACGCCGCGCTCACGACCACGCGCCAGCGCCTGGACGCCAACGAGGCCCAGCTCGCGCAGCTGCGTCAGCAGCTCAAGGACGCCAGCGGCGTCGAGCGCGAGCGCCTCAACGCTCAGATCAAGACCCTCAACGCCGCGCGCGCTCAAGCGCAGCGTGACGCCGCTCAAGCGCAGCGTGACGCCGATCAGGCGCGCGGCGAGCGCGACGCGCTC
>CAYXWB010000385.1:0-4692 GCA_964468515.1 uncultured Bradymonadales bacterium
AGCCTGCTCATCCCGCTGTCACCGCGCACCAGCCGAGGCGATCAAGACGCCAACGCGCGCGCCTTCACCCGCGATGGCATGGCCGCGATGCTCGACGACGACGCCCTGAGCGTGGACACGCTCCTCCCCGCCATCGACGCCGCGCTGGCGCAGGCCCCCGCCATGCGTGAGGCCCTGCGCGCTGAGGCAAGCGGCGACAGCGTCGCCCAGATCTATGACCTCATCCACGCAGCCGCGTCGCGAACCTGAGACGTCACGCATGAGGCCTCTCAAGAGCGCATTCCTCGCCTCTCACCAGCCGACGCGCCAAGACATCAGCATCCGCCACTCCCCGACGCCCGTCAGCTCGGAGAGCTGGGCGATGGTCTCAGGGCGGTTGTTGTGGAATGAGGTGTCAAGGTTGATAGACATCGCTCGCAGCCCCACAGAGAGGTGTGCGCCGCCGCCCCAACCCCACGCCCAGCGCTCGCCCGCGCGCTGCTCCAGCGCGCGCGAGTTGAACGTGGTGGCCTCCCAGAACATCCCCATGTCCACATAGGGCGCGCCCATGACTGAGATGGTCTCACTGTCCTCGTAGTCAGCGAGGATCGTCCTCTGGATCTCGCCGCGCAGGCGCGCGTGGCGCAGGCGAGGGCTGTCCCACTCCACGCTCACCTCGGGGTAGAGGTTTGTGAAGGTGCCCTCGCGGCTGTTGTAGGAGAGGGGCGGCGCGTCAGGCTGCTCAGTGATAAAGCGCTGCGCGCGCTTGTCGTGGATGATGGGGATGACGAGGCCGAGCGCGGTGAAGACCTGATCCTCATCTTGGAGGTAGCCCGCGCGCGCGCTCACGGCGAAGCCTGAGTCGAGCAGAGAGAGCCGATTCATGTCGAGGTAGAGCGTCTGGAGGCTCTGGTCGCGCTGATCGAGGATCAGATCCGTGCGCAGGTTCAGCGCGGGGACGCCTAACGCCAGATACACGCGAGCTGGCCCCTCCTCGTTAACTTGTGAGGGGTTGAGCGGATCGGGTGAGCGCTCGTCAGAGACGCGCCCGATCGTGACCTCGGCCCAGCGGGTGAGCTGGACGCGGGCGCCGAACATGACCTGGGACTGACCCAAGATGACGTCGTTAGGGTCGCCCTCGCCCTCGCCGCGCATCGTGCCAGGGGGATCGGGGATGTTAATGGTCAGGCTATCACCGCCCGTGACCCAGAACAGCTCGAAGCGCAGGCCGATGTCGCGCACCTCGCCGCCAGCCAAACCTCCGAAGCGGGCGGAGAACAGCGAGGCGTCGCGCCGCTGGCCGTCGAGGCAGGTGGGGTTATCGGGCCAGAGCGAGAGGTCGACGATGGGCGCGCCGTAGGCGCGTATCGAGGGCAGGGGGGCGCCCACGGCGAGCTGCCCTGCGTCTAGCGCGTTGAGGTCGCGCTGGATGGCGTGATGGAGCGTGTTGTAGTCCTCGACGACGCGGCGCGCGCGCCGCGCGGAGGCGAAGGCGTCGAGCCCGCGCGCGGTGCAGGGCGTGTCTTGGGCGGCGGCTTCGGTGGCGCACAGGCAGAGGAGCAGGACCCAGAGAGCAAAACAGCGCAAGGTGGCCTCGTGGGAGCGCGGGGGCGTGCTGTCTTAAAGGCTAGACTTGTGAGGCATCTCATCTGACTGAGAGGAGAGGTTGAGCCGTGTCTGGGGCGATGTCAAAGATCCCAGCGCGGCGCGCTGGCGCCGCGCTGCCTTAAGCCCAACCGCGCGCGATGATCGCGGCGTCGAGCGCGTCGACGCACTCAGTGATGGTGTGCCTGTCCGTGCGCAAGTGCAGCGCGGGCTCACGCGGCGGCTCATAGGGGAAGTCGACCCCGGTGAGCTGTGACAGCTCGCCACGGTCGTGGCGAGCGTAGATGCCCTTTACATCGCGGGCGCGACATGTCGCGAGCGCGGCGTCGACATACACCTCCATGAAGGCGAGGGCGCCGATGTCCGCGCGCGCCCGCGCGCGATCCTCTAAGTGAGGGGAGATCAGCGCCACGATCGTGAGCGCGCCGCTGTCGCGCAACAGGCAGCACAGCGCGCTGACGCGTCGCGCGTGCTCGCTGCGATCCTCGGGGCTGAACCCCAGATCGCGGCACAACCCGGCGCGCAGCGCGTCGCCATCGAGCAGGACGCACGCCACGCCGCGCGCGATGACGCGCTCACGCAGGGCGCTGGCGAGCGTCGTCTTGCCCGCGCCGGACAGCCCCGTCATCCAGATCACGCCGCTTGGCGTGCGCGCTCCCACGCTCATCAGACACCTCGCTCGCTCAGGTTCAATGAAGGCCTCATGGTGCCTTATCAAGCGCGCGGTGTCAGCGACTAAGCGCCCCCTGGCGCATGCCACCTTAAAGGCTTGACATGCTGAAAGTCAGCATGCTACAGCGCGCCCTGTCCCGGCGGCCCTCCCGCCCGCGCCGTGGCTGAGGTGAGCTCAGCCGCCGCAGCCACGCCCCTTGAGGCGCCCTCACCGGCGCCCGCTGACACGAGCGCGCACACGCTATGATGACGATAACACCTCTCATGGGGATGCTCGCCGCGGTGTCCATCGACGTGGACATCACGGTCGTCTTCCAGTTCGTCAACTTCACGCTGGCCATCTTCTTCTTGCACATGATCATCGGCAAGCCCTACCTCAAGGCGCGCGAGGCGCGCGAGGAGGGCACCGCGGGCAGCCGTGAGGAGGCCGACGACATGTTCGCGCGCGCCGATCAGATGGTCATCCAGATCGAGGCGCAGATGAACGAGGCGCGCCGTGACGCCATGGAGGTGCGCGAGAGCTTGCGTAATCAAGGCGTCGCCGAGCAGCGCGACATCGTCGATGAGACGCGCGGTGAGCTGGAGGATCACTTGGCCACGGAGCGTGCCAAGCTCGACGGGCTCGTCAAGAACGCCCAGCACCAGCTCGACGCCCGCGCCGCAGACCTCGCCAAGCGCATGGTCGATCGGGTGGTGCTCGCTTAAGCCTAAGTCAGACCCGGCTGACGCGCATGCGCGCGTCGCCTCGTGCAGGAGTGATGCGATACATGATGACCTCGCCACGACAGCTCAGCGCGCGCGCCTGGCTCCCCGCCGCAGCCGCGCTTGGCGCGTTCACTTGGGCAAGCGACGCCTTCGCCGCAAGCCCTGGTGATGCTCACGGCTTCCCTTGGCTGCACCTGCTGGGCGCCGCCATCAACTTCATCATCTTTATGGGGATCATCCTCAAGCTCGCTGGCTCCAAGATCAGCGCCTACTTCCAAAAGCGCCAGGCGCTCATTCGGTTCAACCTGGATGAGGCCAAGCGGCTGCGCGAGGAGGCTGAGGCCAAGCTCGCGCAGTATGTCACGCGCTTGGGCGCGCTGGAGGCCGAGCGTCAGGCGCTGCTGGAGGAGTACCACCAGCAAGGTCTGCGCGAGAAGGAGCGCATCATCCAAGAGGCCAACCGTCAGGCCGAGAAGATGAAGGCTGACGCGGAGGTGATGATCGCGCAAGAGGTCAAGAAGGCGCGCGCTGACTTAGAGCGCGAGGCCGTGGACAACGCCCTCAACCTCGCCAAGCAGATGGCCCGCGAGTCGCTCAGCGCTCGCGCCGAACAGTCGCGCCTGGTCGATGGTTACATCAAAGATCTAGACAAGGTGACTCGCCTCGGCGAGCGCGCCGCCTGACGTGGAGAGGCTCGCATGAGCAATGTGACCGTCGCGAGGCGCTACGCGCGCGCCCTGCTAGAGATCGCGTCTGAGCGCGGCATCGTGGAGCAGCTGCTGGAGCAGCTGACCTCGCTGTCGCGCGCGTTCTCGCACAGCCGCGAGCTGCGCAACACCATGCTCAACCCCTCCATCTCGCTGGAGGAGCGTCAGGCCATCATCAAGCAGCTGGCGATGCGCGCGGCGTGGCACCCCATCATGCGCAACTTCGCGCTGCTGCTGCTGGATAAGGATCGCCTGCGCGTCATCGACGCCATCGCCGCCGACTTCCAAGCCTTGGCTGACTCCGGCGCGGGCCGCGTGCGCGCGCAGGTCACCTCGGCGGTAGCGCTTGGGCCAGGGCAGCATGAGGCCCTCAAGGCGCGCATCGCGCAGCTCACTGGCGCCAAGACCGTGGAGCTTGAGGCCAAGGTCGACCAAGAGCTCATCGGCGGCGCCATCACGCGCGTCGGCGGCATCGTGCTCGATGGCTCCGTGCGCACCCAGCTTGAGCGCATGCGCGCCACGATCCTGCAAGGGATGTGACCGCTGAAAGATCATCATCGAGGCGGCGCTGCTTATGCGTCGCCCTCCCCAGACCGCACTCGCATAACCGGACAAGGTGAAGTCACCGATGGATATCAACATTGACGAGATCAGCTCGATCATCAAGAGCCAGATTGAGGACTACGACAAGCGCGTCGAGGTCGCCGAGACGGGGACCGTGATCTCCATCGGTGACGGTATCGCCCGCATCTATGGCCTTGAGAACGCGATGGCTGGCGAGCTGCTGGAGTTCCCCGGCGGCATCTTCGGCATGGTCCTCAACCTCGAAGAAGACAATGTCGGCGCGGCGCTCCTTGGCCAAGAGGTCAAGATCGTCGAGGGCGACGAGGTCAAGCGCACCGGTCGTATCGTCGACGTGTCGGTCGGCCCGCAGCTGCTCGGCCGCGTGGTCAACGCGCTCGGCGAGCCGATCGACGGCCGTGGCCCCATCGACTCACCGGATCGTGGCCGCGTCGAGGTCAAG
>CAYXWB010000386.1:0-4691 GCA_964468515.1 uncultured Bradymonadales bacterium
GCCTGACGCTGAAAGCGTCAGGCGGCCCCGCTCGCCTCTAGCCCGCGTCTAGGCTGCGCCTAGACGCGGGCTAGAGGCGTCAGGGTTGAAGCTCGGCGCCGACGGCCTCGAAGGTGGCGCCCAAGGAGAAGGCGTCCTTGAGCCCGTCGCCGTCAGTGTCCAGGTCGACGAAGCCGCCCACGAGCGCCAGCGCGCTGCAGATGCGCGACTCGCCCACGTTGCGGCAGTCGCTCGGATCAAACGCGCTGGTGCAGGCGTCGCCCTTGAGGTTGCACTCCCAGCGCAGGCTGGTGCTGTTACGGCTAAACAGCGGCTCATCGTCGAGGGCGGCGGTCATGCAGCCGCAGCCAGCGGCGACCTGATTGAGCGAGGTGAACAGGGGATCACGCAGCACGGCGCCCGAGAGCTTGCCGTTGCCCATGCGCACGCGCCCGCCCGCCGTGAGGGTCGAGTCTGAGCGGAGCTCGGCGTCGAGCACGACATTGATCAAGCGCAGCTCGACGTCGTCGATGAGGCCAGGGAAGTAAACGCGCAGCGTGCCACCCTCGGCGTGGAGCTTGCCGCCGACGTCCACGCGCGCGCTCTGGAACGCCTCACGTGGCAAGCCCGTGCCAGGATCGAGGCCTTGGGCGTCGACGCGGAACGCGCCAGTGCCAGCGAGGTTGTCGTTGAACTCAGTAGGATCAGCGTCAACGCCCGTCAGCACGGAGAGGGTGACATCAGGATCGTAGTTGAGGTCTTGCAGGCCGCGAAACTCGAACAGGTAGACCATCAAGCCGAGGTTGATGGCGGTGGCGACATTGCCGTTGATGTCGATGCCCCCCAAGGCTTGCGCGAGGTTCAAGATGCTGGCGCCCGCCACGTTGTCCATGTCGCCGTCGCCGTTGAGATCGTGGCAGCACTGGTCGTTGGGGGGGATGATGAACTGGGTGATGAAGGAGCCTGGCCCAAACGGCCCCATGGAGCACTGGGGATCGAGGGTGGGATAGGCGCACGGGTCGGGGTTAAACTCCGGCTCAGGCATGTCCGGCTCGACCATCATGTCAGGCATGTCGGAGGGGGCATCCACCGTCATGTCGATCATGTCGATCATGTCGTCGGCGGCGTCAGGCTGTGGGGTGGTGGGCTGGTCGGGCAGCGCGTCCACGTCAGGGTCGGTGTCGGTGGGGGTGTCGCGCGGCTGATCGGGGTCGGGCGTGGTCGCGGGCGGCTGCTCGGAGGGCGCCGCGTCCTCGCTGCACGCCGAGAGCGTGAGGGTGGTGAGCGCGAGGAGCGCGAGCGCGCTGAGGCGCGTGCAGGGGCGATGCATGGCAGAGGTCCTTGAGGTGAGCGCGTGGCCGAGTTGAGGGCTGGAGCCGACATGCGACGCAGCATAGCGACCCGCGAGTCGGTGCGCAAGCCATTGACCACGTGTGCTCACTTCAAGAGAGGCCGTGGGCCTCAGCCGCCGCCTTTCTTGCGCGCGGCCCAGCCCTCAATGTTGCGCTGCTTGCTGCGCGCGACGCCGAGGGCGTTGTCGGGCACATCCAGCGTGAGGGTGGAGCCTGCGCCGACGTAGGCGTGCTCACCGATGCGGATGGGCGCCACCAGCGCGGCGTTCGAGCCGATAAACGCGCCCGCGCCGATGACGGTGGGGTGCTTCTTCTTGCCATCATAGTTGCAGGTGATGGTGCCCGCGCCGATGTTGGCGCCCGCGCCGACCTCAGCGTCGCCAAGATAGGTCAGGTGGCTGGCCTTGGCGCCCGGGCCGAGGCGCGAGTTCTTGACCTCCACGAAGTTGCCGACCTTAGCGCCCTCGCCAAGCTCTGCGCCTGGGCGCAGGTGCGCGAAGGGGCCGACCTTGGCGTCTTGACCGACGCGCGCTTGATGCAGGTAGCTGTGCGCGAGCAGGTGCGCGCCGCGCTCGATGCGGCTGTCACACACGACGCAGCCCGGCTCAATGATCACGTCACCGCTCACATGGGTGCTGCCCTTGAGGTAGACGTCAGGGTAGAGCACCACGTCGGGCTCAAGGATCACGTCGGGCTCAATGGTCACGCGGTCGGGGTCAAGGAGCGTGACGCCAGCCTCCATCCAGGCGGTGTTGATGCGCTCGCGCGCGAAGCGGGTGGCCTCAGCCAGGTGCACGCGCGTGTTGACGCCTTGCACCTCGCGCACCTCGGGGATGGTCCAGCCGTGCACCTGCTCCCCGCGCTCGCGCGCCATCGCCACGATGTCGGTGAGGTAATACTCACCCTGCGCGTTCTCGGGCGGCGCCTCGACGAGCCGGGTGAGGCAGTCGAGCAGCAGGTCCGTGCGCACAAGGTAGGTGCCGACGTTGAACTCTTGGAGGTTGCGCTGAGCAGCTGAGGCGTCCTTATATTCGATGATGCCCGCGACCTGCCCCTCGCCATCGCGCAGGATGCGCCCGTAGCCACCAGCGTCATCGACCACGGCGGTCATCAGCCCCAGCGGCGCGCCGCTGGCGAGGGTGTCATGGGCGAACGCGCGCAGCGTCTGGCCGCTGAGGTTTGGCACATCACCGGACAGGATGAGCGTGTAGTCGGCCTGACCGGCCAGCGCCTCGCGCGCGGCCCAGACGGCGTGGCCCGTGCCCAGCTGCTCCGTCTGCGCGACCGTCTGCACCTGTGAGGGGTGTGTGTTGGCGGTGAGCCAGTCGCTGACATGCGCGCGGCCGTGCCCCAGCACGACGATGATACGATGGGGGCTACACGCCGCCGCAGCGCGGACGACGTGACCTAACATCGGCAGCCCCAGCACCTCGTGCATGACCTTGGCGAGGCTGGACTTCATGCGGGTGCCCTTGCCTGCGGCGAGCACGAGCGACTGGATGGTGGTGTCCTGTGACATCGTCTTGCGGTCCTGGGCAGCGGGGATGAGGAGGGGCGTGGCAGCGGTGCGGATCAGCTCGGATCCTCAAGCAGCGCGTCAGCGTCGAACGAGGGCTTGCGCGAGTTGGCTGACGAGTGCTGAAGCGCGACCTCCTGCGCCACGCGCGGGTCCGTGATGGCGCGCTCGCCGCTGGCGGCCTCGAACTCTCGGACCAGCGCGTCGAAGTCGCGCGCGGCCTGCCCGGTCACCGTCGTCTTCTTGCGATAGGGCATGAACGAGGACTTAAAGCCGTCGATCATGAGCTTGCGCAGATCACCGATGTTGAGGTCGTAGTGTTGCACCGCGCGCCAGTACTCCTCGGTCATGGTGGTGTCGGTGACGAGGCGGTTATCGGTGTTGATGGTGCAGCGCAGCCCATACGACAGGTAGAAGGGCAGGGGGTGACTCTCGAAGCTGTCGCAGGCCTTGGTCTGGACGTTGCTGGTGAGGCAGACCTCAAGCGGGATGCGATGGTCGTTGAGGTAGTTGAGCAGATCGCCATCCTCGCGAAGGCGCGTGCCGTGGCCGATGCGGTGCGCGCCGCAGATGTGGATCGCTTGGTGGATGCTCTCAGGGCCGTACGCCTCGCCAGCGTGGATGGTGAGGTTGACGTTGTTGTCGCGGATGAGCTGGAAGGCCTTGAGGTAGTCCTTGGCCGGGTTGTTGGCCTCGGCGCCCGCCAAGTCGAAGGCGACGACGCCCTTGTGCTTGAAGGCGACGCACAGCTCAGCCAAGCGGACCGACGCCTCGGGCTTGATGTGACGGATGCCGCAGATGATCTGCCCGGTCATGATGCCGTAGCGGCGCTTGGCCTCGCGCAGCCCCTCAGCGACCGCCTCGACGATCACGGGGAAGGACAGGCCCTGCTTGGTGTGGAGCATGGGGGAGTAGCGCACCTCCATGTACTTGACGCCCTCCAGGGCGTTGTCCTCGGCCAGCTCAAACGCGGTGCGGTAGAGCGACTCCTCGGTCTGCATCACCTCCAGGGTGATGTCGAAGGCCTTGAGGTACTCGACGAGGCTGGCGTGGTTGGCGCCGATGTTCATCACCTTGGCCAGCGCCTGCTCATCTTGAGGATCGCCTGGCAGCTTGATGTTCTGCTGTTGGGCGAGCTCAAGGATGGTGGCCAAGCGCGCGCTGCCGTCGAGGTGGACGTGCAGGTCGGTCTTCGGCATGCGCTGCAAGAACTCGCGCGTGATCTTCATGCTCATGGGGTGTGTATCCAGGGTGTGCGGGGTGCGGGGCCTGTCGCCCCGAGAGATTAACGGGCCAGCTTAGGGGCCGCCCCGAGGATGATCAAGCGCCTTTGTGCGCTGGAGCGCGCCGCCTTCTAGGGGCGCGCCTGTGTGGCGTAGGTGAGGCGAGCTCTCAAGCGGCCTGCGCGTGCGCCTTCATGGGCGCGCTCGTGCGCGAGGGTGGGCGGCGCGATGCAGCCTCAGTTGATCCAGGTCCCATCGGGGCGCTTGCGCTTGTCTTTGCTGGGGCGGCGCGCGGTGTTGTGCTTGGCGTCGCGGCGCTCAGGCGCGCGCGGGACGAGGCGCAGGCGTCGGCGCTTGCGGTAGTTGGCGATGCGACGTCTCAGCACGCCAGGGCGCCACAGCTCCCCGGCGACGATGAGCCCTGCGGCCGCGCCGCCCAAGTGCAGCAGCAACATCGTGGCGCTCTGCGTGAGCAGCGCCATCAAGAGGTCGAGGCCCAAGAACCCCGCCAAGAGCACCTTGCCCTTGAGCTCCACGATGAAGAACAAGAGGCGATCTTCCCAGTGGCTCCAGCAGTAGGCGGCGATGATGGCCATGGTGGGGGCGGCGAAGCCGCCAAAG
>CAYXWB010000387.1:0-4672 GCA_964468515.1 uncultured Bradymonadales bacterium
CTTGATGAACTTGACGGCCTCTTTGGCGGAGTTGATCTCTCGCTTGCTCATGGGGGTGCGCTCCTTCAGGGGCGTGGTAGGTGATGGCTTTGGGCAGGTAGAGCGCGCGCGCGGGTCAGGTCAAGGCGTCAGGCCCCGACTCGCCGGTGCGAATGCGGATGGCCTCGTCGATGGGGGAGACGAAGATCTTGCCGTCGCCGACGTGTCCGGTGCGCGCGTGTTGCAAGATAGCGTCGATGACGGGGTGGACGAGGTCGTCGGTGACGACGATCTCGAGCTTGATCTGGGGGACGAAGTCGATGACATACTCGGCGCCAGGGTAGATGGGGGCTTTACCGCCGCCGCGCCCGAAGCCCTTGACCTCGCTCACGGTCATGCCGTGGACGCCGATGGCGTCGAGGCCGTCTTTGATGTCATCGAGCTTGTAGGGTTTGACGATGGCCTCAATCTTCTTCACAGGCGGCTCGGGGGCAAGAGGACGGGCAAGGATGACGCGGCGCGCGAGGAGGCGCGCGACGAGCAGGGGCGCATCCTCGCACGGCGAGCTAGGGGGGTGTCAAGGCGAGCGACGCGGCGCGTCATATTTTATGACGCAGCGCGTTATAGCTGTGCGTCATGAGCTGGGTGGGTGGTTTGAGCGATCTGTGATGATGACGCACTGCGTCATCATCACAGATCGCCCAGCGCCTGCTGCGCCAGCGCCACCAGCACGATCCCCGCCGTGTCTGTCCTCAACACCCTGGGCCCAAGCCCCACATGGCGCGCGCCTGCCGCGCCCAACACGTCCACCTCCTCGGGGCTGAACCCGCCCTCGGGCCCCACCCACAGCCCCACCTCATCGCCACCTAGCTTTGCCAAGGCGCGCCCGACGCTCGGGCCGCCCGGATGCGCCACCAAATGCGCGCTGCCTTGCGCTCGGGCGGCGATGGCTTGAGCCATCGTCTGCGCGGGCTGAACGTGCGGTGTGCAGGCGCGCTCGCACTGGCGCGCGGCCGCCGCGACGATCTTCTCCCAGCGCGCCTGCTTGGCCTGCGCCTTCGCGGGCGCGATCTGCACCACCGTGCGCGCGGTCATCAGCGGCACCACCTGCCACACGCCAAGCTCGGTGACCTTCTCCAACACCTCCTCAAACCTGTCGCCGCGCGCGATCGCCTGATACAGCGTGATCTTCAGCGGCGACTCGCCGCGCGCGCCGACCTCATCGCGCGCCACGCGCACGAGCGCCAGGCCCGCCTCGCTCACCGCCTCCAGCGCCGCGCTCACCAGGCGGCCCTGGCCATCAAACAGCTCCACGGCTTGGCCGGGGGCGGCGCGCAGCACGCGCAAGAGATAATGCGAGGCGTCCTCGGGCAAGCTCACCAGCGCGCCCGTGAGCGGCCCTGGCCCGAGCGCCTCAGGGGGCAGCGCCAGGCGCCTCATCGCGCGACCTCATCGCGGCGCAGCAGCAGCGCCGTCCAGTCGCCGCGCTGGCGCGCGGCCACCTCCTGCCAGCCTGACTCCACATAGGTCTCACGGATGGCGCCAGCTTGGCTATGCAGCAGCCCGCTCAAGATCAGGTAGCCGCCCGGCGCCACGCGCGCCTTCAGCTCGCCCTCAAGCTGCAACAAGATCGTGGCGAGGATGTTCGCGATCACCAGCTCATACTGGCGCGTGAGCGCGCCCACGGGGGTCGTGTCATAGGGGATGGCGTCGAGCGGCACGCCGTTGAGCGGCAGGTTCGCGCGCGCGTTCTCAAGCGCGGTGGCGTCGATGTCGATCCCGTACAGATCGCGCGCGCCGAGCAGGTAAGCGAGCAAGGTCAGGATGCCGGAGCCCGTGCCCACGTCGAGGATCGTGCGATCGGCGCGCTCCGCCAGCAGCTCATCCACAAGCTCCGCGACCACTTGCGTCGTCTCATGGGTGCCAGTGCCAAAGGCCATGCCCGGATCGATGATGAGCTTGACGCCGCCTTCAGGCGCCTCAAACGAGGCCCACGGCGGCCCCACGACGCTGCGCGCGCTCAAGGCGCGCGGCGCGAAGTAGTCGCGCCACTTGGTCTCCCAGCTGCGATCGGTGAAGGGGCCGAGCGCCACGATCTCCAGCCCCTCGATCGCGCCGAGCGTCTGGGTGAGCGCCTCGCCTTGAGACGCGTCAGGCAGCTCGAAGAAGCCGATGAGGCGAGTCTTGCCGTCGGGCACGGGCGCCCAGTCGTCGATCAGGCAGAAGGTGTCTTGGTCGCGCAGCTCGACGCCGCCAGCGCCCGCCTCCCACAAGAGCGCCGCCGCATGCTCGCCATCGCTGGCCAAGAACTCTCCTCGATACCACAGCGCGTCATCAGCCATCGTTCATCGCTCGCTTGGGTGAGCGCGCGGGACGCGCGCGTCGTGTCAGTCGCGCCACGATGTAGCGCATTTACGGGCGGCTGGAAAGCCACGCGCGCGCGCCGAAGCCTGCGTCCATGAGCGCGGCGCCAGCGAGCCAGATGGGGCCTGGCACGAAGGCGGCGAGGCCCACGCAGGCAAAAAGCCCGAGCCACGCCACAGCGCGCGGGTAGCGGCGCTGCTCGGGCGGCATCCTGAGCGCGGTGAGGTTCGTGAGCCCGTAATACAGCAGCACCGTGAGCGCGCTGAAGCGCCAGGTCAGGCCAACATCACCGACGCACACCAGGGCGGCGACGATGCACCCCATGACGAGCACCGCGCGCTGCGGCGATCCACTGTCAGCGCTCACATGGCCAAGCCAGCGCGGCAGCTCACCGTCGCGCCCCATCGCCATCATCACGCGCGACAGGCCCAAGATGAGGTTCAGCAGCACGCCCATCATGGCCGTGATCGCGCCCGCTGATACGATGACGCTGACCTGCGGCCACGCGAAGCCGCGCGCCACAAGCTCCAGCGGCGCGGCCGCGCCTTGCGCGTCGGTCGCGCCAAACGCGCCCGCGCCTGCGCTCGCCACGGCCGCCGCGCTCACGCTCACATAGAGCGCCATCGACAGCGCGAGCGTGATGACGATCGCGCGGGATGGTGCGCTCAGGCGCCACGACCTCCTCACCCAAGGTCGCGATGCGCCCGTAACCTGTATAGGCGACGAACATCAGCGCGGTGGCGTGGAGCAGCGCGCGAGGCTGAGCCAGCGCGCGCGTGAGCGCGTCTAGGCCGAGGTTGGTGTGAAGCTGCGCGGGCGTCGCGCTCCATAAACCAGCCGCCACAAACAACGACAGCGTCATGAGCGTCACCGACACGATGGCGAGGTTCGCGCGGTTGCAGCGGCGCACGCCGCCAAGCGCCAGCCTGGTGAGCATCGCGACCATCGCCAGCGCGAGCGCGACGCTCAGGCCGCGCGAGGCGCCCACGCCAAGCGTGTGGAGCAGATAGCCTGACGGGCCGAGCACGACGCCCGCGCCGATGAGCTCAGCGGCCAGCGCGAGGCTTACGAACGCGCCCGAGCCGACGATGGAGCCCATGCCCCTCCAGACGGCACTCCACAGCCCGACCTCGCGACGCAGCGCGCCAGTTTGGCTTTGGGGAGCGCACATGGTGCGGTCGCGAGGGGCGGCGCGCTGTTGTTGATCAGGTTTTATATATGATTTATCTATGTTTTTATTGTGTCTTTCCCTTGGCAATATCGCGCGATTTAATGTGTAATAATTAGGTTGCTTATGTGTTGTTTGTAGGTGTGTGATCGTGCCTCCCTCTCTGCCCGGGCGCCGCTGGGCGCTGACAGATCGCCTCTCTAGCGGCGTTGACAACGACTCGTAAGTGAGCGCACACTTACTTGTGTCGTCTCAAACCTCTCTCGCCTGTCTGCTTCCTGAGGTCTGATCATGAGCGAGCAAGAACAAGCCGATCAAGCCCCCGTGCTGGTGTCCGTCGCCGCCCGCATCGCCACCTTGACCATCAACCGCCCCCAGCGCCGCAACGCGCTGTCGCGCGAGGTCGTGCGTGAGCTGAACGCGCAGATCATCGCGCTCGGCCAGCGCGAGGATGTGGGCGTGATCGTGCTCACGGGCGCGGGCGATCGCGCCTTCTGCGCGGGCGGGGACTTAGCCGATCAGCAGGGCGGCGAGGGCGCCTTGGCGATGCACCATGACCGTGGGGCGTTCGCGCAGCTCTTGTTGACGATGAGTGAGTCTGCGCGCCCCTTGATCGCGCGCGTCAATGGCCACGCGCTCGGCGGCGGGTTTGGCTTGGCGCTGTCGTGTGATCTGGTCGTCGCGAGCGACAGCGCGAGCTTTGGCATGCCGGAGGTGCGCGTGGGGCTGTTCCCGATGATGATCATGGCCGTGGTCACGCGCAACCTCCCGCGCAAGCTCGCCAGCGAGCTGATGCTCACGGGGGAGCGCATCAGCGCCGCGCAAGCTCAAGCGATGGGCATCGTCAACCGCGTCGTGCCCCCGGAGCAGCTCGACGAGGCCGTCCACGCGCTCGCCAGCACGCTCGCTGGCCTGTCCCCGGCCGTGCTCCAGCTCGGGCGTCAAGCGCTGCACGCCACACAAGACATGACCTTGGCGCAGGCGCTGGCCTTCTTGCAGCAGTCGCTCACCATCAACACGCTGTCCGAGGACGCCGCCGAGGGCATCATGGCCTTCTTTGGCGGGCGCGCGCCGCAGTGGAAGGGGCGTTGACGGGCGCGGCGCGCGCCCCCACAATGGGCGCGGTGATGACAGCTCAACTCTTAGCCCGCAAGGAGTCGC
>CAYXWB010000388.1:0-4669 GCA_964468515.1 uncultured Bradymonadales bacterium
GCGCGCAGCAGCTCCAAGCTGTCATGGCGCGCGCCGCGTCGCTCGGCCTCGACCTTGGCTTTCGCGCCGACCCGCGCGCCGCGCTGCTGTTTGGCCTCATTGATGCCTGCGAGCAGCGTCACGGGCGCCCCTGGACGCTCACCTGCTTGATGCAGCACAACGCCGCCCTGGATGGCAGCCTGCTGACCCTCATCCAAGCCCACTATGCGCCCGCCTCAGACCTCGCCAGCTACGATGCAGCGCTCGCGCGCACGAGCGCCACCATGCTGCGCATGCTCGTAGCGCTCGTGGAGGGGCCTGAGGGCGACGCGCTCGACGCCTCCCCTGACGCGCTGGTCACGCGCTTTGAGTTGGCCTGCCCTGATCCGCGCTTTGACGCGCTCGGCGCGATGGCGCGCGGCGACGCGGACGCGCTCACGAGCGCGTCCAAACAGCGCGATGAGGTCGCGGCCCAAGTCGCCGCCGCAGACCTCTTGGGCAAGCTGCGCCAGCGCGTCAGCGAGGCCGCCGCGCCGCTGGCGCGGCGCTCCACGCAGGCCCACGAGGATCACTTCCAGTTCTTGGTCGGCAGCTACCTGCTGTGCGTGCAAGGCATCATGGCGCGCGCCATGATCGAGCAGCTGCCTGAGCTGTTTCAGCGCGTTGACGACCTCGCGGCGAGCGCGGCGGCTGCGGCGCCTGGGGGCGAGGTCATCGTCATCGGAGCTGACGCGCACAGTTGAGCGCGATCACCAAACAGGCATGTGGAGGCCCCGGACTTGAGGCCGGGGAGCAAACACGCCGAGGTCGCATCAACGCTTGAGGTGTGAGCGCCTAGGCAGCCACGCGCAAAGGCCAGCTCAACCAAGCCTCCATTCTACGCTTGATTTTATGGCTCAGCGCTTGACTGAACATAGATATAGCATTATTCTATCGGGCATGAAGAAGGCGCGCTACACTTACCGGTGTTATCCGACCCCTGCGCAAGCCCAGGTGCTCGCGAGAACGATGGGTTGTGCGCGCTTTGCCTATAATTGGGCGCTCGCCACCCAGCGCGAGGCCCGCCGTGCGGGATTAAAGCCGCCAAGCATCCCTGAGCTAGGCCGAGCACTCACCCAGCTCAAGAAAGACCCCAAGCACACGTGGCTGGCTGAGGCGTCGTGCGTCCCGTTGCAACAAGCGCTGCGCGATTTGGGCTGCGCCTGGACTAACTTCTTTGGCAAGCGAGCCAAAGCGCCCTCGTTCAAGAAGAAGCAGGCCAAGCAGTCCATCTGCTACACCACCCAGCGCGGCTTCACGCTTAAAGGGCAAAGTTTTACGCTTGGGAGGATGAAAGAACCGCTTGAGGAAAGAACCGCTTGAGCTTCGCTGGCGCCGTGCGCTGCCAAGCGCGCCGACGGGCTGCACCGTGACCCGTGACGCGGCGGGCCGCTATTTCGTGAGCTTCGTCGTGGCGCTTGAGCCTCAGGCGCTGCCGAGCGTTAATAAGGTGGTGGGCATCGACCTAGGGCTGACGCACTTCGCTGTGCTGAGCGACGGTCAGAAGCTCAACAACCCACGCCACTTGCAACATATCTCGCGCGCTTGGCCAAAGCCCAGCGCGCGCTGTCCCGAAAGAAGCGAGGCTCGAAGAGCCGACACAAGGCCAGGCGCAAGGTGGCCCGCATTCAGGCCCGCATCGCAGACAAACGCGCGGACTTCCTACACAAGTTGAGCACACGGCTGGCCCGCGAAGACCAAGCGCTGGCCGTGGAATCGCTCAATGTGTCAGGGATGATTCGCAACAGGTGCTTGTCTCGCGCGATATCGGACGACGGATGGGGCCAGTTCTTGACGATGCTCGCCTACAAATGCGCGTGGTTTGGCAGGGAGTTGAGGTCCATCGACCGCTGGTTCCCATCCTCCAAGACCTGCTCTTGCTGCGAGCACAAGCTCGACGCGCTGGCTTTGAGCGTGCGAGCGTGGACTTGTCCCAGCTGCGGTGAGCGCCACGACCGCGATGTGAACGCGGCGATCAACGTCGCCAAGGCTGCAGGGCTTGCAGTCTCAGCCTATGGAGAGAGGACCGCGGGACATGGTGAACAGCTTGCGCTGTTTGCTATACCTAAGTCGTCTCGTTGCGCCGAGCCAAACGCTCGGACGAAGTAGGAGTTCTTGGAGGTGACTTCAAGAATCCCCGTCCTTCAGGGCGGGGAGATGTCAAAGCCCCATCACGGCGACGGGTAGGCGGCGCTCCTGCAGCGTCCCATCGCCGAGCTGACCTGCTGCGTTAGCGCCCCAGCACATCACGCCGCCTGCCTGCAGCTCAGCGCAGGTGTGCGAGCCACCCGCGCTCACGGCGGTGACGCCGCTCAAGCCGCTCACTGGCGCGGGGGTTGAGCGCGCATCGCGCGTATCGTCACCGAGCTGACCCGCTTGGTTAGCGCCCCAGCAGACCGCCTCACCTGAGGTTCGCAGGGCGCAGGTGTGCGTCCCTCCGGCGCTGAGCTTGGCGATGGCGCCGCCCGCGCCCATCACGGCCGTGGGCAAGGCGCGCGCCATCGTGGTCCCATCGCCGAGCTGGCCCGCGCCGTTGCTCCCCCAGCAGACCGCCTCACCTGTGGCGCGCAGCGCGCAGGTGTGCTCGGCGCCTGTGGTGATCGCGGTCGCGTCGCTCACGCTGGTGACCGCGCCCGGCGTGGCGCGCGAGGTGGTGGTGTCATCGCCGAGCTGCCCCTGACCATTGTCACCCCAGCAGCTCACCGCTCCGCCCGCGCGCAGCGCGCAGGTGTGGGAAGCGCCTGCGGCGAGCGCGGTCGCGTCGCTCACCCCCGAGGCTGACACGGGCAAGGCGCGCTGCGTCGTCGAGCTGTCACCGAGCTGGCCCGACTGATTGTGCCCCCAGCAACGCACCGCCCCCGTGGTCAGCAGCGCGCAGGTGTGATCGGCGCCCGCCACGATGGCGCGCGCCGCGCCGCCAAGCCCCGTGACCAGCGACGGCACCCGACGCTGCGTCGTGGTCGCGTCACCGAGCTGGCCGTAGAAGTTGCGCCCCCAGCACCAGACGCGGCCCTCCGTGGTCAGCGCGCAGGTGTGGCCCGCGCCTGCGGTAAGCGCCGTGATCTCGGACAAGCCGACGACAGGGGTGGGCGCGGTGCGCTGCGTGTTGGTGTTATCGCCGAGCTGCCCTTGATCGTTGGCGCCCCAGCACGCTACTGCGCCTGTGGCGCTCAAGGCGCATGTGTGCGACGCCCCCGTGACCACTCGGGCGCTGAGCGGCGCGCAAGATGAGGCGTCAAGCGCGCATGACGCGTCACAGCGCACCTGCCCCACCTGACCTGATGGGCAGCGCGACGTCTCCTCGTCAAGCGCGCCGTCGCACCGCTCGCCATCATCGCCCTGCACCACGTCATCGCCGCAATAGCCGACGACCACGCCAGCCACCAGCTGACAGCTCGCGTCGCAGACCTCGCAGCGCATCTGTCCATAGGCGCACGATTGATCGGCCCCTGGCGCGTCGCACTGCTCAGCGCCAGCCACCACGCCGTCGCCGCACACGGCATCCGGCGTGGCGTCCATGTCGGCGTCATCGGGCGCGTCGATCGGCCCATCAGGCGTCGCGTCAGGGACATCGACCAGATCGGGCGCGCTGTCTGGGCTCGTGTCTGGGCTCATGTCAGCGGGAGGATCGCTGGGCGCATCATCCGAACAGGCGCCCAGGATCAGGGCGAATGACAGCAAGAGCGCGCGCGTCGCGCGGTGGGTGAGGTGATGATTCATCGCAGGTGGCTCCTTAGCTCGCTTCAAGGCGTGACGCATCAGCGCGTCACGCGAGGATCGACACGATGACGCAATCCTCACGCGACGAGAAGCCTCATCGCGCTAGCAGCAAGGCGCGGCGGACGTGGCAGCGCTGGCGGCTGTATAGGGCGAGGCGACGCCGCAGCCCTCGAAGCTCCCGAAGTGGCACGACGCGGAGGTGAGAGGCCTGCGTGGCGCGCGCGGTGGCGAGCTGGGCTGCGGTCATGTCCACGCCAACAACATGGCCTTGAGCGCCGACGCGCTGCGCCAGCGCGTAGACGTCGCGGCCCGCGCCGCAGCCCAAGTCGAGCACGCGCAAGCCTTCGAGCAGCGCGGGCGCGACGAGGCCGCAGCCATAATGCTTGGAGAGCACATCGGGGTGGCTGTTCGCCAGCAGCGGCTTAAGCCAAGCGGGAACCTGCGACACGTCGCAGCAGGCCGAGGTCTTGAGCTCTTGCGAGGACTGAAGCTGCTCACCATAATAGGCTTTGACGACATCATGCATCGGGACCGCTCACACGCTGTAAGGGGAGAGATGACGCGCCTGACGCGAAGCGTCAGGCGCTCAGCGCCTAGCCCAGCGGTGTGCGTGTCACAAGCTGAGCTACGGCCGACGCGCTCAAGGCGTCGGCGTAGAGCGGACCTCGCAGGGGACCTCATCAGGCGAGGCGTCGGCGGTGTAGCTGAGCCGCTAGGCGACGACCGCTGCCATGGCGCGGTTGCTCACGGGCACGCGCACGTCGTTTGGGCGTGCTCGCAGCCGCTCAGTGTAACGACTGTGCGATGCGTCTCGCGAGGCGAACGCGCTCACGCGCGCTAGCTCACCTGCGCGCGCGCGTGTAGGGTGTGCGCGCAGCGTCGTGAGCGACGCGACGTGTGACCGCCACTGATGAGCGCGCGCTGTGACCCC
>CAYXWB010000389.1:0-4632 GCA_964468515.1 uncultured Bradymonadales bacterium
ACCCGACCAGCGTGGATCTGCGCGCCGCTCAGACCGTCGAGATCGAGGTCCTGGGCGAGAACGGGCGCGCGTCGCTGGGACGCTTGAGCTTAGGCGATCAGGTGGAGCGTCGGCTGCGGCTGGTGATCAGCCGCGCGCATGGCCCTGGCCCCGTGGAGCCTGTGCGCCCCGTGGAGCCTGTGCGCCCTGTGCAGCCCGTGCGCCCTGGGCAGCCCGTGCGCCCTGTGGTGATCGACAACCGCGCTGAGCTGATCCAGAGCTGCCGCGCGCACACGCGCTTTGACTCGGACTTTAACAGCTGCTTGGCAGCGGCCCAGCAGCTTGATCCGCGCTTCGCGGGTGATGTCGTGCGCGCCTGTGGGGGGACCTCCTCGTTTAACAGTGATCTGCTGGCGTGCTTGGGTGAGACGCAGTCCTCGCGAGGTCGCTACAACCCCGCCGAGGCGGTCCGCGCTTGCGCGACGACCACCCGCTTTAGCTCGGATCTGCGCAAGTGCGTCGGCGCGGCGATGGCGTTCCCCTATGAGCCCTCGCAGCTGGTGCGCGCCTGCTCGGCCCACACCTCCTTCTCAACGGAGCTGGCAGGCTGCCTGTCACGCGCGTTGATGATCCAAGGGGACGCGATCGGCATCGTCAACGCTTGCGGCCAGGCGACGCGCTTTAGCAGCGACTTTAATCAATGCTTGGAGACGTCGAGCCGCGCGCCCGTGCGCGGCGGTGGCCGCACCACGACCACGACCACCACCTACTGAGCGGGCACACAGCGCGTGCGCCGCGCGCTGGTTTTTAAGCCAGCGCGATCAACGCGACCTTCGAGGTCGCGTTGGCGTTTCTTGGGGGGGTCAGTCAGCAGGGAGGGTCGCTTGGGGAGGTCTCATTTGAGCGATCCTGCGTCATCTCTGAGCAGCATCGTTCACACACAACCTCTGGCGCGGTGCGTCGATGAGGCTGATGTGGGGCGGAGATCGTCCAAGTCACGCGGTCGCTTGCAGGTTTGGGGCTGACTGGCGCTTGGGTGAGGGCGCGCTTGCGGCCCTCGCCCCTTACCCATCAGGGCCATCAGTAAAATCCCTGGACCCCGCTTGGCGGGGGACCATGCGCGCTGTGGGTGGATGGTGTGGCGTTCTCAATCGCGGGGGATTTTGCTAGGGTGGCGTCAGCCCTAGATGATGACGCCTGCGCTTGAAGTCGCAGCCAAGCCGAGAGCCCTCCTGATGAGACGCGCGCTCCTGATCTTGTTGAGCGGCCTCGCGCTGTGCGTGGCCTGCTCCGATCCTGCCCCTCCCGCACCCCCCGAGGAGGATGCCCCTCAGGATCTGCCCGCCGACGCATCAGACAGCGCGCCTGATCTGCCTGATCCGCCCGATGAGGTCGCGGATGCGCTCCCCGAGCTGCCCTCGCCATGTCCTGACGCGCCGCCTTGCGCGCGCGGCTACGCGTTTAACGCCGTGTGTGAGTGCGAGGCGCCGCTCAATCGCAGCTGCGCCTCCGATGCGGACTGTCGCGCACAGGAGACGTGTGAGCGCTTTAATCAGACGGGCGTCTGCATGCTCGACCCCGCCACGCTCGCCGTGCGCGCCTGCCCCGGCGGCCCCGACTGCTCGCCAGCGCGCAGCGGCGGCTTAGAGGCGGCGGCGGTCAGCAAGATCGTCACGCCGCGCGGCTTTGAGACGGTCAAGCCTGAGGGCTTGACCGATGGCAATCAGCTCAACTTCAACCCACCAGCGTCCCCCGAACTCTGGAATGACTGCGGCCTCGACGGCCTCTGCCCTGAGGATGACGGCTACCTGGGGCCGGATGAGGGTGAGGGGGATGGCGTGTTGCAGGGGGTGTGGCTGGCGGGGTTTGGCCATGGGCGCCCCGCCCAATATTGCCCCGACGCCTTGATCGGCTGTGACGGCCCGGAGTGCTGCGTCTCAAAGCTCGCTCATGATGACATCCTCGTGCAGATCGCGGTGGTGCGCCAGGGCGGCGTGACGGTCGCGTTCGCCGCGCTCGACACCGTGGGGCTGTTCCGCGATGAGATCGAGGCGATCCGAGAGGCGCTGCCGCCCGAGGCTGGCGTGGACCTGCTGGTGATGGCGGCGACGCACAATCACGAGGGCCCTGACAGCGCCGGCCAGTGGGGCCCTGGCACCCTCGCGCCTGCGTCAACTGGCAAAGACCCGCGCTGGATGCGGTTCGTGCGCGAGCAGACCGTGGCGGGCATCGTGGAGGCCGTCGCCGCGCTGCGCCCCGCACAAGCGCGCGTCGCGATCCTCAACGTCGGCGTTGATGGCCTCGCCATCGCTGACAGCCGCCCCCCTTACATCTTCGATGACAACGTCCCCGTGATCCACCTCGTGGGCAGCGAGGATGGGCAGTCGATCGCCACGATGTTCAGCTTCGCCAACCACGCCGAGGCGCTGTGGAGCCGCAACCCCTACATCTCCTCGGACCTGTTCCACTTCGCGCGCAAGTACGTGCGCCAGGGGCTGCCCGCTGTGCTTGACGCCCAAGGCCAAGAACTCAAGCCCGCGCTGGCCGGTCTTGGCGGTGTGCCCGTGATGTTCGCGGGCGCGGTCGGCGGGCTCATCAACCCAGGCCGAGGCGGCGCCAAGACCTACGCCGGGGAGCCGGTCGATGAGGTGGGCTACGCGCTCGCCGACGCCGTGGGCCAGACCCTGGCGAGCCGCATCTTAGAGGCGTCGGCGCGCGGTGAGCTTGTCGCGCTCGACGCGCCCACCTTGAGCTTCGCCCATCGCCCCTTCCTCACCCCCATCTCCAACCGCGTCTTCCAGCTCGCCGCCTTCCTGCTGAAGCTGTTTCATCGCGACATCTATAACGCGGCCGGGCGCGGCGTGGCCGCCTTCGTGCCCGGCGATCCTCAGACGATGTCCGAGGTCGCGGCGGTGCGCTTGGGCGATGTGACGATCTTCACCGCGCCGGGTGAGGTCTTCCCTGAGCTGCTGGTGGGCGGCTATCCCGGCAAGTACAGCGTGCAGTCGCCCGTGATCGGTGATGTGGAGGGCCGCCGCGCGCCCCCCACCTGCGACGCGCAGGGTTTGCCAACACCCCAAGATGACGGCGATCAGCCCTGCATCGTGCGCGGCGATCAAGAAAACCCCCCAGACTTCTCTCGCGCCCCTGATGGCCCTTATGGGTATGAGCGCGTCGGCGCGCAGCAGCGCCCCTTCTTCATCGGCCTGGGGCAAGATTTCTTGGGCTACATGGTGCCGCCTTACGACTACCAATATCGCCCCAGCGGTGAGGTGCCGGGCAGCCACTATGAGGAGACCAATGGCGCAAGCGGCGAGCTGGTCACGCAGTGGCTGACGCACCTGCAAGCGGTGCTCGACGCGCTGCCTTGAGCTTGGGGGTCGCCCGGTCAGGGGAGGCCTTGACGCTTGACCGGGCAAGAATCGTGCCCAGCTTCTCTCGCGACGGCGCGCACGCGCGCCATCCCACCATGATGAGGGGTCCTCGACGCGCCACAGCCGTGACGCGCGCGTCGGCTCACGCGATGACCCCGACCTTGAGCCACGAGGAGAGCTGCCATGCGATTTGACAAGATGACCATCAAGTCACGCGAGGCGATGGCCGAGGCCCAAGATCGCGCCATGCGCCGTCAAAACCCCGAGGTGCGCGCCCTTCACCTGCTCGACGCGCTGCTGGATCAAGAGCGCGGCGTCGCCCCCGCGATGCTCACCAAGGTCGGCGTCAACCTCGACGCGCTGCGCCGCGCGGCGCGCGCCCAGCTTGACCGCATGTCGCGCGTCCAGGGCGGCCAGCTCGGCCTGTCGCACAACCTCCAAGAGGTCGTCACGCAGGCCCAGCGCGAGGCCGAGGCCCTGCGCGATGAGTACGTCTCCGTGGAGCACCTGCTGCTCGGCTTGGTGAAGGTGCGCGATGACGCCCGCGAGCTGCTCAGCCAGTTCGGCGCCACCGAAGACGCCGTGCGTCAGGCCATGACCGAGGTGCGCGGCGCACAGCGCGTCACCGACGAGGACCCCGAGGGCAAGTATCAGGCGCTGGAGCGCTACACCCGCGACCTCACCGCGCTCGCCAGACAGGGCAAGCTCGATCCCGTGATCGGGCGCGATGAGGAGGTGCGACGCGCCCTCCAAGTGCTGAGCCGTCGCCGCAAGAACAACCCCGTGCTCATCGGTGAGCCCGGCGTCGGTAAGACCGCCATCGTCGAGGGCATCGCCCAGCGCATCGCCTCCGGCGACATCCCCGAGAGCCTCAAGGGCCAGCGCATCCTGTCGCTGGATCTGGGCGCGCTCGTGGCAGGCGCCAAGTTTCGCGGTGAGTTTGAGGAGCGCTTGAAGGCCGTGCTGGCCGAGATCGACGCCGCGCAAGGGCAGGTGATCCTGTTCATCGATGAGCTGCACACGCTCGTCGGCGCGGGCGCCGCCGAGGGCAGCATGGACGCCTCCAACATGCTCAAGCCCGCGCTCGCGCGCGGTGACCTGCGCTGTATTGGGGCCACCACGCTCAATGAGTACCGCAAGTACATTGAGAAGGACGCCGCCCTGGAGCGTCGCTTCCAGCCCGTGCTCGTCGAGGAGCCCAGCGTCGAGGACGCCATCTCCATCTTGCGCGGCCTCAAGGAGCGCTACGAGGTCCACCACGGCATCCGCATCACCGACG
>CAYXWB010000390.1:0-4610 GCA_964468515.1 uncultured Bradymonadales bacterium
GCGCGCTCGCCACCCACGGCGTCGATCTCATCGAGCTGATCTTGCCAAGCTCCGATCCCACCTTTCATGGGCCCGTGATCCAGCGCGCCATGGCGCGCGCCTTGCGTGAGCGCATCACGATGGCTGATGTGATGGAGCTGATCGCCCGGTTTCGCGCGCAGCACGCTACCCCCATCTGCCTCTCTAGCTACACCAACCGCCTGCTCGCCCATGGCTTTGAGGCGGTCGCCTCACAGCTCGCCGCGAGCGGTGGCGACGGGCTCATGATCACGGATCGCACCTTTGAGGGCGCGGCTGAGGTTCAGGCCGCGCTCGCGCCCTATGACCTGAGCTTCGCCCCTGCCATCGCGGCGGAGACGCCGCCTGCGCGGGCGGCCATGATCCGCGACGCGGCGCCTGCGTTCTGCATCTGGGCGGGCCACATTGGCAATGAGCTTGGCGATCGCGCGCGCGCGCTTGACGCGCTCCAGGCGCTCGCGCCTGGGCGCGCCCCTGTCCTCGCCTCCGCCCAGATCAGCGAGCCAGCGCAAGCGGCTCAGGTCGCCCAGCGCGCCCAAGGCGTGCTGATCGGCTCCGCGTTTATCTGGATCGTGGAGGGGCGAGGTCCTGAGCTGCTCGATCGCTTGGGCAGCTTCGCCCAGCGCGTGCGTCAGTCACTTGATGAGGTCGCTGACCTCTGAGCGGCCCCTGGGGGCTGCTCGCGCTCCTCATCAGGCGCCACTGCGTCATGAGGCGCGCGCGCCTCGTCGCGAGGTTGTGCTCCTTGACGCGCGCTGCGCTCGCGCTGAATGTGGCGCAGCGCCTCGGTGATCTCGGGCATCGCCGCCGCGCTGCGGATGTGCAGATCGCGCTGATGGTACGGGATCTCGATCTTCGCCGCCTTGAGCTCGTCCCAGATGAGGTAGTTGAGCCGCCCGATGAGCTTGTCCGAGGTGATGCGCGCGCAGTCAAAGTGGACCAAGACCTGGAAGTTAATGGCGCTGCCATCAAAGCCCACAAACCACACTTCAGGGGCAGGCTGGGCGCGTACCTCCGGGTGCTGCGCTGCCGCCTTGAGCAGGACCTGCTCGACCTCGTGGGGGGCCGCCTCATAGCTCACTCTCACGGGCACCCGCAGGCGCACGATGGAGTCGCGATAGGTCCAGTTGATGATCGTGCCGCCGATGATCTCCTTGCTCGGGATCAGCAGGTCGTAGTTGTCGGGCGTGCGCACCACCACGCTGCGCGCGCCTACCGCCTCAATGCGCCCGTAGACCTCGTTCACGGTCACATAGTCGCCCTTTCGCACCGCGCGCCCGAACAAGATGATGAAGCCCGAGATCAGGTTCTCGGTGAGCGTCTGCAAGCCAAAGCCGATGCCCACGGATAATGAGGCCGCCACCACCGTGAGCGCGCCGAGGTTCACGCCCAGCGCCACCAGCACCATGAAGAACCCGATCACCACGATCAGGTAGTTGACCAGCGTGTTGACCGCATAGGCGACGCCCATGTCCACGCTGAGCTTCGGGTAGACGCTTGAGCTGAGCCCGATGCGCAGCAGCTTCGAGATCAGCGCGCTCACGGCCACCAGCGTGATCGCGCTCAGCACGTTGAAGATCGAGAAGTCGACCGTGCGGATCGACAGCAGCGGCGCTTTTAAGAGCAAGATGAGCGGCTCATAGAGCGTCAAGAGCTTCAGCGCGCTCGTGGCGATGAGCAAGACCAGCGCGACGGTGATCAGCCCCCGCGTGCTCAACAACAGCTCCGCCTCCAGCGGGCTGCCCTCGATCTTGGCCGCGCGCGTCTCAATGGCGCGGCGCGTGAGGCCGACGAGTCGGATGCCCGCCAGCAACAAGAAGAACAAGCCATAGCCGCGCCACAGCAAGAAGCTCGACGCTTGACGGTAGCCAAAGGCGTGCATCATCAACAAGAGCGCGGTGACGACGAGCACCCAGCGGAAGTTGCGCTTGAGCGCGTTGCGCAAGGTGTCATAAAGCTGACCCTCGCCATGCGGCGGCATCAGCGCCATCACGTCATCGCGGCGGTTGAACAGCAGCAGCGGCGCGCAAGCGAGCGCGACGCGCAGCATCCACCCGGCGAACGCCTTGCCCTCCGCGTAGGAGGCGCCCACCTCCGGGCTCACCGCGGCGCTCTCAATGAGGATCATTGGCACCGCCACGCCCATCACCATGACCGCGATGTGACGTAATGAGCGCATCAGCGCCTCGGCGTGCTTATCGGCCAGCCAGGGCGTCATCAGCCCGAACGCGGCCTGCGCGCCGCGTCGAAGCGCACGATAGGCCAGCACCGCCCAGAGCAGATCCGTCAGCGCCACGGTCCACACGCGCTCCCCAAAGATCGCGCGCACGGGGAAGTAGCTCAGCGCTAACACCAGCGTCGGCGCGAGCAAGGCGCCGCTCAGCAGCAAGCCCACGCGCAGCGCGCGCGTGCTCCATGGCGCGCGCGCGATGTGCACGCGCACTTGCCAGCGATGCGCCAAGCGCATCATCTGCGCGTCCATGAGCATCAGCAGCGCCAGCGCCGCTAAGATGATCAGCGTGGGGAACAGCGTCATCATCGCGCTGAGCGGGCCGCGCGCGTCGAGCTCGCGCGTGAAGCGCGCCAGCTCGCTCGGCGCGCGCTGCGCGTCCTGCACCGTGTGCGCCCACAGCGTCGCGTCAAAGCCCAAGCTGTCGCGGCGCAAGAACCCCATGAAGTTGCGCTGCAGCTCTCGCCTCGCCATCCCCACGTGGCTGCTCATATCGGCGCGCGGCAGCGCGCCGCTCACCGTCTCCCCTACGGTCGTTGGTGCCTCGGCCCTCTCGGGCGGCGCAGCGGGCGGCGCAGCGGGCGTCGTCGCGGGGGGCGCTGACGCTTGCTCCCCGGCGGGCGCGGCAGCTGGGGTCGTGGCGCCTGGGGTCGTGCCAGCGGGCGCGTTGTTAGCGCGCGCTGGCTGCAGCTCGGGGATTGTGGGCAAGCCAGGGATCGACGGCAGCGTCATGCCCTCGCATCCGCTCAACGCCATCATCAAGGCTAACGCGAGCAAGCGCAGGCGACGACTGGGACCGCAGCATCTCATGACTATCTCACTCCCTCTCGCGACCGCGCTGACGTCTCAGGGTTTCAGGGCGCTCTGTTCTCCCACAAGTGCTGCGCGGCGGCAACGCCACTGGTGTGGCAACGTCACTGGCGCGTCAGCGGCGCGTCGCGCGACACAGCGCGTTAAATCTTCTTGGCGCGACGTCGTCTCATCGCTATCCTTGCCCTGGTCGGCCCCGGGCGTGGGCGCTCGTCTCTGTTGCCCATCGCACGCCGCTTGTGTCAGAATCACGGGCTGGAAGTGTCATTTTAAGGCCATCTCTCGCTCACACGCGTTACGCTTGTGAGCGGCGTGATACCTCACAGGAGTTCTCCCCATGCGTTTGTCTCTTCTGCTCGTGGCGCTGCTCACCACGCTGTCCTTCTCCTCGATCGCCCTCGCGCAAGATGCCAAGCCCATCCAAAACGAGGAGTTCGGCGTCACCATCACGCCCCCCGCTAAGTGGGAGACCGTCCCTGGCAATGACAAGGCCGTCGCGAACTTCAAGCACGCCGCCTCGCAGAGCCAGATCGAGATCGTCGGCACCAAGCTGATGACCGTTGACGTCGCTGATGTCTTCTTTAAGACCTTCCACAAGACCCTCAAGGAGTCCAACTTTGAGGAGAAGGGCGCGCAAGAGGCCACCATCAATGGCCACAAGGGCACCCGCACCAGCTACAAGTTCACGCACTCCGGTGTCACCCTGGAGGTCGTGATCTTCCAGTTCATCAAGGGCAACAACGCCTGGCTCGTCGTCGGCTACATGCAAGAGTCCGAGAAGGACAAGTTCGCCCCCGACTTCGAGAAGGTCATCGAGACCATGACCTTTAAGGAGGGCTGACCCGCGCGGTCGCCTCATCGCTCCCTGTCGCACAGGCCGCCTCGGCGGCCTGTGCCGCTCTGTCGCCCATGGAGACCCTCCTCATGGCTCACCCGCTGCGTCGCCTCCTCGCGCTCCTCAGCCTCGTGCTCGTCTCAGCCGGGTGGCTCGTCTACGCGCAAGAACCGCCCCCCCGCGCCGACGTGATCACCGCCTCGATCGCTAACGAGCGCGTCACGCTGCCACGACCCGAGGGTTGGGTCGCGGAGTCGCCCCCGGAGGGCTCCCTCCTGCTCTACAAGCTCGCTGGCGATAACAGCAGCCACATTGAGCTGAAGTACACCCCCAACGTCAAGCCTGAGACTCGGGCGCGCTTCTTTGACTCCTTTCACATGAGCCTCAAGAAGATGGGGTTCACCCCCTGTCGCTGGCACGAGCTCCCTCCCCCTGTCATACTTGATGACGCTGAGACTCGGCGCGTCGTCAAGCCCCCCACCTGCCCCCCACCCTCTGGCGTGCGCATCAGCGAGGACCGCACCATCGAGGGCTTCAGCGAGGCGGAGGCCTCGCTCTATGAGGTCAGCTCGCGCGGCGATCTCTACCAGATGGTCGTCTTGCAAGCCTATCGCAAGCAAGGCGCCTGGCTCATCATCGGCATGTTCCCCCGCGAGCAGCGTGAGCAGTATGCCCCGCGCTTAGAGGAGATCCTCGCTGGCGCCACCTTCAACTGAG
>CAYXWB010000391.1:0-4587 GCA_964468515.1 uncultured Bradymonadales bacterium
AGACGGAGCAGCAGGTCTGCACCGATGGCTGCCGCGACAGCACCTCCTGCGCCGCTTTCCAGACCTGCGGCGCCGACAACCAGTGCGCCTGTGACAGCAGCAAGTGCCCCACTGGCGAGCGCTGCAACGGCTCGGGCCTGTGTGAGATGTCGACCGTCACCTCCTGCGCCGAGGTCAACTGCCCCGTCGGCCAGTACTGTGACAGCACCACCTTAGACTGCGTAGCGGGCTGCACCGCCGACAGCTGCGGCGCCGGCCAGGTCTGCAACATGGCCACCGGTCAGTGCGCTCAAAACCAGTGCCCCAACAGGGACCCCGCCTCCTGCGTCGGCGCTACACCGCACCTGAACCCCACCTTCTGCGAGTGCGCTCAGTGCATCGACGACACCCACTGCGGTGCTGGTCAGCGCTGCAACAGCAACGGTCAGTGCACCACACAGCAGTGCACCCCCTGTGCGGCTGACATGCCTGGCTCGTGTAGTGGCGCCAACAACGCACCTTACTGTCTGAACGGCTGCTGCTCCGAGTGTGTGGGCGCGGCCGACTGCCCAGGCCAGGTTTGTATTGACGGCTTCTGTGGTACTCCGCCGGATTGCTCTGTCGATCCGACCGTTTGTCCCGCAGGTTATGAGTGTCAGGCTGGTGCCTGTACAGCGCAGGCTGGCGGGCAGCCATGTGATCAAAACGATCCGTTCAGCTGTCCTGACTTGCAGTCCTGCAACCCTGCGACTAACCAGTGCGAAGGTTTAGGTGGTGGTGGTGGGTTCGGGTGCGGCTTGTGCAATGCTGATTGCACCTGCGACGGAGGGCTCACATGCAATGGCTTCTTCTGTGATGGTTGCACTGCTCCTCAACAGTGCCCTGGCTTCGACCCAGGTAATTTCTTTCATCTCCTCATGTGTATTGGCGGCACTTGCTTGCCATTTTGAAGCGATAAAAGTTTGAAAAAAGAGGCGCGGGCCAAAGGCCCGCGCCTCTTTTTTTTGCGACGCGACGCACGTAGACTCACCGCGCGGCCGATAACAGAGGGGAAGCTCCCACGTCTGGGACGATGAACCTGAACCGAGAGGACACGATGCGACGCCTGCCGATAAGCCTGCTGCTCTTGTTAATGACCGTGGCGTGGGGCTGCAATGCCCCGCGCGCAGCGGTCTTCATTGAGCCCGATATGACCGCTGATGAGGCGCTTGATGCGCCTCCTCCAATCGTTCCCGTCGCTTGCGATGACGCGCGCCCGTGCGCCCAGCAGCCCAACGCCAGCGCGCGATGTGAGGAGGGCGTCTGTGGGTATGAATGCGCGCAGGGATGGTCTGATCCTGACAATGTACGCGCAGCCCAAGGATGCCTGTGTGACCTCACCATGAGCACCTGTGGTGGGCCTGCGGTGTGTGGCGACAGCATCGTCAGCGGCGAGGAGCAGTGCGACGAGGGCGCGCAGAACTCGGATGAGGCGCCGGACGCGTGCCGCACCTCGTGTGAGGCGGCCGCATGCGGCGATGCCGTGGTCGATGACGGCGAGCAGTGCGATGACGGCAACGACGACGACACCGACGGCTGCACCACTGCCTGCACGCCATGCGGCAACGGCGTGATTGATGATGGCGAGCAGTGCGATGATGGCCAAGTGCCGCCTCGCGATGGGGATGGATGTTCGAGCACATGCCAGCTTGAGCCGCTATGGGCATGCAGTGACGCGACCCCATCTCAATGTTGGCGGCAGTTTGATCCTGGAAATGAGGTTTTTGAGGATTATGGATACAAGGTGAAGCTGAGCGGGCATTGGTTGTTTGTGAGCGCTCGCAGCGTCGTGGCGGATGGTGGCGGCCGCCAAGGGCGAGTTGATATTTATAAAGAGACAGGTGGTAGCTGGTCTTTGCACCAGCAACTTAAGGGTACCTCTTTTGTGGCCGATGATGAGTTTGGTTCAAATTTGACGATGTTAGATGATTCAACGATCATCATCAGCGCCCCAAGGGCTGATGTTGACGGGGTTTCTAATGTCGGGCGAGTGTATGTTTACGTGCTTAATGCGGATGTTTGGACGCTCTCAGATACTATCGATGTTCGGCCGGAAAATGCGCAGGCTAATATCTATTTTGGCACTACAGTGGCTTATAATCGTAGGTACAGTAGGATTGTTTTTGGTGTAAGTCACTATGATTTAGAGGGTAAGGATGGCGTTGGGGCAACTTTCAATTGTCAGTGGGACGGGATTGTTTGTGATAATAGATTTTCAAGGCCACAAAATTCCGAGATAGATGATTTAGAAGCTGGCGCAGGCTATGGTGGTTTTATTAGTATAGATGGTGATTATATGGCTGTTTCTGCCAACGGTGCATTGGCTCAGTTTCAAAATAATTCAACTAAGGGTAGGGTTTATCTTTACGGGCCAGGGCCGACGGTTGTTTTGAATCCAAATTTTGCGGGGAACACAGACATGGGCTTTGGGGCTGGATTGCTCATTAAGGAGGATACTGTTTTGGTTGGCGCTATTGGTTATCAGAATCTTAGCGGTGCAATGTTTGCTTTTGACTTGAATGGAACACTTTTGCAATCTTTTTTGCCTCCGTCGCAGCGTAATGCGCTTTGGAGCTATAGTTTCGATATTTTCGAGGGTGAGTTGTTTTTGAGTGGGTTGGGGTATAACTTCGAAGCGATCGTTGGTGTTGGTGCGGTGATGCGTATAAAGAAAGCGATTGATGGGATGGGTTGGGATTGGGAGGGGAGGGCGCTCATTCGTCCCCCGGTCAATGTTTTGACTGGCTTTGGTACTTCGATCTCTGTGGACTCAGGCCGCATCGCTGTGGGCGCGCCGCGATACCAGCTTGGTAGCAATCGCCGTGGTGCGGCCTTCCTCATCGATCTTCCCAACTGACCAGAACAATACACATCACGCAGCCAAGAGAGGGCGCGGGCCTAAAGGCCCGCGCGCCTCTCTTGGCTGGGCGGCGCTGCTTCGCAGCGCCGCCGTCATGAATATCAAATCAGGGGTTGGCGCGGGTGACGATGACGCGCGCTTGGGCATCGTGGGGGGAGAGCGTGACGGCGCCTCGCGCCGCAGGCGCGAGCGTGACCTCGCCACGGGCGCGCGTCAGCGCGCCGTGGTGGTCGTGGATCGTGATGGCGCCTGTCTCGACGCAGATCACCCACGGCGCGCCGTCGCAGGGTAGGGCGCGCGCGGTGTCGAGGTGCCAGCGCTCTAGCGTGTAGGGGCCTGCGTCCAGGAACACCTCGCGCCAGGGCTCGCTCGGGTGGGCGTGTCCGCTCAAGCGCTCGGGGGGTTGCGGGCCAAAGCGCGTGACCTGCATCGCCTCCTCTAAGTGCAGCGGGCGAGGCGCGCCGTCGAGGCCCGGGCGATCGTAGTCATAGACGCGGTAGGTCGTGTCGCTGGGCTGCTGGATCTCTAAGAGCAAGACCCCCGCGCAGATGGCGTGCAGCGTGCCGGGTGGCACGTGCAGCACGTCGCCGGGTTGGACCTCCACGCGACGCAGCGTCTCCACCGCGCGGCCTGTCTCAATGGCGGCGCGCAGGTCGGCGGGCGTGATGGTGGGATCGCGCAGGCCGTGCAAGACGCACGCGCCGGGCGCGGCGTCGAGGATCACCCACGCCTCATCTTTGGCGCGCGCGCGTGGCAGCGCGCCCACATGCTCAGGCCCAGGGTGAACCTGCACGCTCAGGTCGTCGCAGGCGTCGAGGTGTTTGACCAAGAGCGGGAAGGGCGCGTCATCATCGGCGCGTCCGGTGAGGGCGCGTCCCCAGGCGCGGCGAAGCGCGTCGAGTGTGACGGCCTCCTCCTCACGCGCGCTCACCACGCTGCACCCCTCGGGCAAGTCAGCGACCTCCCAAGACTCGCCCACGGGGCCATTGAGCGTGGGGCGCTGGCCTAACACCTCGAACAGCGCGCGGCCACCCCAGACGCGCGTGACGTGCTTGGGGTGGCAAGCGAGCATGGGCGCGGGCTCAGAGCAGCTTGGTGTCCAGCGGGGCATCCTGAGCCTCAGTCGTGTTGCCATCAATGGTGCGCTCGATCGTCTCCGAGACCGAAGGATCTTTGGCGAGCTTGGCCATGGCGCGCGCGCGCTCTAGCTCGGTGCGGGCGCTCTCTTGGTCGCCCTCGGCGCGGGCGAGCAGGGCGAGGGTGAGGTGACACAGGGCGGCCACGTCGAAGCGGGCGGTGCGTAGGGCGTAGATGACCGCTTTTTGGAACACCGCCTGCGCGTCGCGCCCTTGCCCCGCGCGGAACAGGAAGTTGCCGATCGAGAACAAGGACTCGCTCGCGCGCGCCAGATCGCCTGCTGCCATGTTGGCCTCAAACGCCCACGTCAGCGTGCGCGTGGCGATCGGGATGAACGCCTCCGGTGACGCGGCAGGATCGAGCGTCAGGTAGATCGAGGCCATGCGCTCATACAGACGCTGCGCCGAACCATAGTCGCGCAGCTCCGTGGCAAGCTCCAGCGCGTTGGTCGCCTCCTCATAGGCGCGCAGCGCGTCCTTGCGGGCCAAGTGTGCCATGAACGCGAAGTACTTGGCGCGCACCACGCCGGGCGCCTCATCGCGCTCGCGATACAGCCGCTCCGCCTCCAAGAA
>CAYXWB010000392.1:0-4586 GCA_964468515.1 uncultured Bradymonadales bacterium
CTCGATGAGGGAGTTTGCATGGCCATCGAAGAGAAGCTCGTCATTGAAGAGTTGTTGACCAAGCCGAGCGCGGTCTCGCCCACGCTGTTCGTGGGCCTGGGCGGCTGCGGCTGTCGCATCGCCGTGCGCGTGGCGCGCCACCTCAAGCGCCGCCATGACTACGCCGAGCGCTACCGCGACCTCGTCAAGTTCGCGCTGGTGGACACCAACATCAATGACCTCGAGAGCTACCGCGAGGAGGCCGATGAGACCTTCCTCATCAGCGACTTCGAGAAGGAGGAGTACGCCAGCTTCGCCTCCGGCATGAAGTTCGTCGAGGCTGACCCCTACTTCACCCAGTGGGTCCCCCAAGACTACCGATTCAGGGCCGGTGACACCGCTGGCGCAGGCCAGATCCGCATTGAGTCGCGCCTGGGCTGCTACTATCAGATGAAGCACTCCGACTTTGTGCCCCGCTTTCGAAGGCTCTTGGAGAGCCTGAAGTCCCACGAGCACGGCCATCGGCGCCTGGACAGCCGCGAGATCCGCATCGTGCTGTGCTTCTCCGTCGCGGGCGGCACCGGCGCGGGCAGCTTCCTCACCTTGGCCTACATGCTGCGCGATCAGGCGCGCGCGCTCGGTAAGGCCTCCATGATCGGCGTCAGCGTCTTGCCCGCCGTGTTCGAGGACAAGACCGGCGCCAACAAAGATGGCACCTTCGCCAACGGCTACGCCTCGCTCAAGGAGGCCGAGCACCTCATGCGCCTCGGCTCCCCAGAGTCGCGCTTCTATCCCATGGACGGGCTGGAGTTTCATTATGATCCCAGCGATGAGTCCAAGCGCCGCGTGAAGGACAAGCCTTTCGAGTTTATGTACGTCATCGACAAGCCCGAGAACTTCAGCATCTCGGACGTCGTCAGCGCCGCGGCCGATGGCCTCTATCTGCAATTCTTCTCGCCGCTCTACGGCGTGCAGGCCGGCGATTATGATAATTATACTCAACACCAACGCTTCTTGGTCCCACATGACTTTGAAGGTAAGGGCATCGCGGGCTTCACTCAGTTCTTTGGCTCGTTCGGCGCCGCCGTGCTCTTGGTCCCTACCGAGGGGTTGGTCCAATACGGCGCTCAGGCCGCCGCGCTCGATCTCATGCGCGCGAGCTTCTTAGGCGATATCCCCGGTGATCCCGTCTATGGCTCGCTGCGCGCCAACCCTGAGCCCTTCTTTGAGGTCAGCGAGCATGATGATGAGGGCGCCAGGCCCCTGCATGTGGCCGACTTCATCAAGAAAGAGGAGGGCGTGCGCAAGACCCTGCGCGATCGCCTCTTCGCCAAGCGCGTCCGCCTGCTCGCCAGATGTGAGTACGATCAAGGCCTCGACGGGCGCTTCATGGAGATGTTCCGCCACGGCCATCGCATGGCCGAGGTCCCCGCTGAGCAGGGCACCTGGCGTCGCGAGGAGTCCTTGCTGAGTCGCGCCGCCGAGCAGCTCGCCGATCGTGGCATGAACTATTCCATCGGCGCCCTCGTGCTCGACGCCGTCGCTGGTGAGGGCGGGCGCGGGATGCCCGGCCTGCTCCAAGCGGTGGGGCGCGAGCTTGAGGCCTACGAGCGCAGGCTCTCCGGTGATGTGCCGATCACGGACCGCACCCTCGTGCGTGAGTGGAAGAGCAAGGCCGCAGGCTGGGCCGAGGACTTCAAGCGCCAGGGCATGCGTCGCCTGGAGCAAGGCTACGCGCGCCAGGGGATCAACTTCCCCGGCATGGAGGTCCTGCTCGATCTGAAGTTCTTGGAGGATGAGACCGCCGAGGTCAGCCTCGCCGCCAAACGCTTCGCCGTGCTCGCCATCCGCGAGGAGCTCAAGGCCGAGATGCCCGACCCGAAGCCCTTTGAGGGCTTCGATCTGCCCGAGCAGAAGGACGATGACCGCGTGCGCGAGAAGGACGCGCCCGTGATCATTGAGGCCCTGATGGATCAGGCCAAGAAGAAGGCGCTCGGTGAGGTGCAGCGCGCGTTCATTGAGATGCGCGCGACGCTGCGTGACAGGTTGGGCGCGTATGCGGAGGTATCGCGCGCGCTGGAGATGGGCTTTGACACGTTCGAGCGCGAGCGCTCAAAGCAGCTTGAGCGGCTGCGCGAGCAGGGCTGCGACGCGGCCAATCAGTTCGTCCTCGACGCCGAGGCCCTGCAGATCGAGAACGGCCGGCGCATGTGGGACTTCTTCTATTATGATCGCGTCTCGAACCTGCCCGAGCTTGGCCTGAGCAACCCGCGCGTGCAGGCGGAGCTCAGCGGCACCGTGCGTGAGCTGAGCATGCGCCAAGGCGGCGGCACCACCGCGAGCCTAGAGCGGCTGTTCGACGCGCTGCGCAAGTACGCCCAGACCTTCTTGCAGCGCCACATCGGCGGTGATCCCAAGGCCGTCGAGAAGGCGCGCCGCCAAGGGCTCACGCTGTCTGACGCGCTCGAATTAGAGGTGCTCTACCGCGCGCTCTATATGAGCAGCATTGATGATGTGCGCGCGGGCGGCGGTCAGGCCATCCGCGCCATCCTCGCGCGCTATCGCGCGCAGTCGCGCGAGCTGCAATTGGTCACCTCCGATCCGCTCCATCAGGACTACCTGCGCGACAAGATCAAGCGCGTCGTCAAGGAGAAGGCCAGCCTCTTGTGCAGCTACGATGACTCACGCGATCAGCACGGCGGCGTGCGCCCCAATCATGTCTTCTTGGCCGCCATTGACAGCGACTTCAAGAACTCGAACATTGAGGAGGCGCTTGAAGGCGCTGACATCGCTGGGCTGTCTTGGATCAAGGATAACTGGAACAACCCGCAGCAGATCGTGTTCTATCGCGCCGTGCTCAACGTCCCGCTCTACGTGTTCGGGCGCATGGATGAGATGAAGGACTATTATTATCGCTTCAAGCACATGGCCAAGCGCTCCAAGGTCTTGCACACGGACAAGAACTGGGAGGACTCGCTGCCGGATCTTGATCCTGACACGGCGCAGGAGAAGCATCGTCAGGGCCTGGTGCGCCAGCACATCATCAACTTTGGCGCGCTGCTGACCATCCGCGATCCGTTCTTCAACAATCAGGGCTACATCGTGCGCCGCGAGGGCGTCTACTTCCTGCGCGCGCCTCATATGGCCGCGCAGCGCGGGCAGGTCAGCGGCGGCGAGCTGGATGGGATGAGCGCGCTTGGCACCACGCTGGCCGCGTCCATCGAGCGGCTGCCGCAGGTGATGGAGGCCGAGAAGGTCAAGTATCTGCCGTTTCAGCAGCTGCTCAACGCGGTGCGCTCGGGCTTGGCGCCTCAGATCTTGCGTGAGGTCGTGAAGCTGCCGTTCCAGTGGCGCAAGAACCGCGACGAGCTGCGCACACAATATGGCGCCAGCCCCTCGCCAGATCAGCAGATCAAGCTGCGCGACTACAATGAGTCGTTCTATCGCTTGCAAGAGGCGCTTGACGGTCTGCTCGACAAGCTGCGCAATGATGAGAAGGAGCGCAAGACCATCGGCGGTGACTTCAGCGCCAACGGCGTGGGCTTAAGCGAGCTGGAGGTCGCGCATAACATGCGCCAGAGCATCGACATCCTGCGCGGCTTCAACGAGAGCTGGCGCGCGCTGGAGCACCCGGAGGAGAGCAAGAACGTGCCGCAGACCTTCCGTGGCCTGTTCCGCCCCCTCGAAGAGAAGGAGCTCAACGACACGCTGGAGTGGCTGCACAATGGCGTGTTTGATGAGGCGAGCGACGCGGGCGGCGAGGGTTGATCGTCGTGGCACGAGCCGCCCTTGAGAGGGGGGGCTCGTGCGCGGGCGTTGATCTGTCCTGCTTTCTTGCTCCCTAGGCGGTCTGAGGATCATGACGCAGAGCTTGATTTATCCATCGCCGACCATCGTGCTCGGCGTGGGGCGGTTCGGGCTGGCCGTGCTGGAGCGGCTGGCTGAGGACTGGCAGCGCCTGCGGCTGTCCAGCCCCGATCCGTCGATCCGCAACCTGCGCCTGACCCACGTGCATCCGGCGATCGATGACGCGTCGCCCGCGTGGCGCGATGGTGAGCGCCACCTGGTGGCGCTCGCCAGGTATGTGGGCGAGGGCGATCTGCCGTCGCTGGCGGTGGACTTTGTGATCTTGCGCGCGCTGGGGCTTGTGCGCTACCGCGAGGGCTCGTATCAGGTCGCGGTGCCGCGCGATGCGGGCCTGGTGGAGCGCGCCAAGCAAGGCGCGCTGTTGCGCCGTCGCTTCTTCGACTGGCTCACCTTGCACCCCGATCCTATCGTCGCCGCCGAGCGCTTGGAGGTCTTGGCCGCGCGCGATCCTGCGCTGGGGCTGTTCGCGCGCCCGATGGTCAACCGGGTCAAGCAGGGGCACAGCCCCAAGGTGTTATTACGCCTCATCGCGCGCTGTCGCGCGCTGTCTGAGGGGCGCGATCCGTCGCCTTGGATGTGGTGGCACGACGCGATGCGCACGGCGCAGTCGGAGCCAGCGCGCGATCGCGTGCGGGTGCGCTTTGAGCCGCGCTGGGTCCACGATGATGACCTGTCCGGCCTGTTAGAGGGGTTCGCCAGCGAGCCGATCGCCGGGTGGACGCCGTGGTTTAAGGCCGCGC
>CAYXWB010000393.1:0-4586 GCA_964468515.1 uncultured Bradymonadales bacterium
CGCTGCCTAAAAGGCAGCGGCCCCGCTTCGCGTCTGCTCCGCGCTTGGGCGGCCTGAGCCGCGCGCTTCGCGCGGCTCAGGCCCTCGCATCACAGCGCAGGGCGCGTGGTCGTGGCGGTGTGGACGTGCAGCAGGTAGGGGCCGCTGCCGTCAGCGACGCCCAAGCCGAAGTCCATATAGTAGGGCTCGACGATGATCAGGTAATCGCCCGCTTCGGTGGCGCGGATGAGCGTGGCGCTGAAGGCGTCGTCGGCGTTGTAGTCATCGTTGGTGATGACGGTGGTGCCGTCGGGGCCGATCACGGTGATGATGGTGTCCGTCTCATCGTCCGCGGCGAGGGCGCTGGTGTAGGCCAGCAGCGTCTCACCGGCGCTCAGCGTGATCTTGTAGTGATCCTTGACGGCGACCTCCTCAGCGACGCTCGCTGCGCCCGTGATGACGGCGGGCGCGGTGATGGTCTGCGCGTCAGCGGGGCTGTTGTTGCCAGGGTTCTGTGAGGCGGGGGTGAACTCGACGCCCGCGACGCTCATGGTGAGCGCGTTGATCTGGACGTTGTAATCACTGCTCAGGTGCTCGCCTTTGAAGGTGTTGTCGCGCACGCCAAAGCGCTGCTCATCCAGCTCAGCTGCGCGGAACATGAGGGTGCCGGTGCCGCCGCTGATGCCTGCCTCATCATCATAACCGACGATGACGGGATCGCCGCTGGGCGAGGTGGCGCTGAGCGCGAAGAACGTCTCCGGCTGGATCGTGAAGTCAAACCACAGGTACTCACCGAGCGGGAGCGAGGTTTGAAGCTCGAACGGCGCGGTGGCGGTGTCGGCGATGATGGCGCTCGCGGTGGCCAAGATGCTGTAGGTGTGGGTGTCATCGCCCACGATAGGGTCGCCCTCCTCACCTTCAATGTTGCGGATGTCATCGATCAAGATGATGTAATCCGCGTCCTCGGTGGCGCTGGCGGGGTGATGGAGCGTAAACGCAGCGGCGCCCTCGACGGGGATGGCCTCGAACAGATCCTCAAAGCCCTCGCCCAGATCGACGTAAGCGTAGAGGGTGGGCTGCAAGGGGCTGGCCGCATCGGCCGAGGCCATGACCTTGACCGTCTCGCCAGGGGCCAGCGAGATCGAGAAGTAGTCCGTATCAAAGCGCTCGCCAGCGCGGGCGTCGATGCTGCCCGTGGCGGCCGTGTCGAGCGTCAGCGCGCTGGGCAGTGAGAAGTCGTCGTCGTCTTGGCCGAGCTGGACGCTGTAGGCGGCGTCGCTGGTGTTGTCGATGGCATCGACGATGAGCTGATAGCGGGTGTTGGCCTGCATCGGCGCGCTGAGGAAGGCGTCGTACAGCTGCGCGTCCTCATTGATGTTGTCGTTGAAGGCGACCACCTCGCCGGCCACGGTGTCCCACACATAGAGGACCGGATCCAGCTCGCTCAAGCCTGGGGCGCGCGCGGCGAAGATCTCAGCGGTGAGGACGGTCGTCTGGGGGGCGGTGAGGTTGTAGGCGTTGACCTGCCCCTCGTTGAGATCGCCCTCGATCGTGGCGTCGAGCGCGGCGTCGGTGGCGGTGAGCGCGAGCGAGCGCGTCTCAATGACATAGGTGGCGGTGGCGCCGCCGTGGGTGGGGATGGTGTCTTGGTCTGCGATCCCATCATACACGATCAGGTCGTAGTCGCCCGAGGTCGGGATGAACGCTTGGCGCTTGCTCCCATTGGCCTGCGCCAGCACGCGGAACAGCTCGCCCGTCTCATCCTCCAAGAAGGCGACCATGCCGCTGTCGCTGACGCCAGCGCCCGTGTGGGTGAACTCCCACTCGAACACGGTCCCGCCCTCCAAGCTGACGCGGTAGAGGTCGAAGTCTGTGTTCTGGCCGCTGCCGCGCTCAATGTATCCGCCGATGCTCTGGCCGACCTCAAACGCGGTGGTGGTGTCGTAGTCGTCGTTGGGCTCGATCTCATCCACGTCGGCGCCGGAGCCAGTCGGTGGGGTGGTGGTGTTGTTGGTGTTGTTGGTGTTGTTGGTGTTGGTCGTATTAGTCGTGTTGTTGGTGTTGGTCGTATTGGGCTGGCGATCGGGCTCATCACTGCAAGCGGCGAGCAGCAGCGAGAGCACCAGCGGGGTGGCGAGCGTCTTGAGCTTCATGGAGGATCCTCACGGGGCAGGGTTAAACGCGCCAGCGCCCTTTCGATGTGAGGGGCGCTGGCGCAGCCGTGAAGTTGTATCAAAACGCGCGCTGCATCTCAAAGGTGATGCACAACCTCAATCGGGCGGCCGCGTGAAGCGGGCCTCCAGGATGGGGCGCGCGTTGCGGTCCGCGCGCAACGCGTCGCGCGCGGCGACGCTGATCTGCTCGTCCGCGTGGTCGCTGAGCGCCTCTAGGCGCTGACGCGCGCGATCGGTGTCGAGGCGTCGTAGCAGCGGCACGACGAGGCGCGCGACGACCTCAGGATCGCCATGCAGCGCGCCCTCTAGGGCGTCAAGCGCGCCGGGCATGCCTGGAGGGCAGCGCGCGCTGAGCAGCGCCAAGGCGCGCAGCCGCACGCGCGGCTCATCATGGCCCAGCAGCGCCACGAGCGGCGCGCACTGGGCGCTGGTCCATGCGGCCCGTGCTTGGTCTGGAGCGTGCGCGGCGTCAAGCTCGCGCAGCAGGCGCAGGGCGCTCACGAGGATCGGCCAGCGCTCCTGCGCGTCCTGCAGCGAGGCCAGCGCCAAGCGCTCAAGCTCATCGGGCTGTGAGGGGCGTGGGGGCTGACACAAGGTGGTGAGCGCGCCGAGCAGGTGCGCCTCCGCCTCCACGTGGGCGTCGCTTGGCAGGCCGCGCCTGCGCAGCTGCGCCGCGCGCAGCGCGTCGCACAGCTCAGCCAAAAGCTCCAAGCGCCCGGGGCTGACGCCGCGCGCGATGGCCTCGGCGGCCTCAGCGGCCTCGACGCCGTGGCCATCGCGCGCTCGCGCCAAGGCGCGGCGCATCAGCGCGGGCGCGCCGCTGGCGCCAGCGGCGGCCAGCGCCGCCAAGCTCACGAACGTGTCTGGGTGGCTCAGGTGCTGCGTGATCAGGCGCAGCTCCTCGTCGCTGGCGTCGTGGTTGAGGTGTCTGGCGAGCAGGCGCAGGCTGATGGCCAGCGGCGTCGGCTCTGGCGCGCGCGCCATGAGCTGCGTGGCCACTTGGCGCGCGCGCGGGTCGTCGAGCTGCTGCATGATCTGCAGCCCGAGGGTGGTGAGCTTGCCGCCCTCGCTGGCGAGCTGCGCGGCGAGCGTGAAGGCCGCCTCGCGCTCGCGCAGCGCGTCCATATAATAGGCGCGCGCGCCGCTGCTGGGGGCGCCTCGGAGGCGCTGGAGCAGCGCCTCATCGTCGAGCTGACAGCGCAGCGTGTCTTGATCCTCATGCGATTGCAGATGCGCGAGCGCGGCTTGGGCGCGCTCGCGCACGAAGGGCTCGGCGTCTTGCGTCGCCTCTTGCACGATCGCCGTGACGCGCCGATCGCCTAAGCGCGCGAGCGTCTCAATGGCGTAGCCGCGCACGAAGGGGTCGGCGTCTTGGCGCATGTCCATCAAGAAGTCGAACAGCCGCTGCGCGTGCTCGGGCTGGGCCGTGCGCATGATGGCTTGCATGAGCAGGCCGCGCGTGTCGCGCTCATCAATGCGCCCGCGCGTGTCGAACACGCGCCGCATCAGCGCCAGCAGGGCGTGGGGGCTTGCCAGCTGCGCCAGCGCGCGCGCGACGCCTTGGCGTGTGCGCGCGTTGACGAGCCCTAAGCTCGCCACCAGCGGGTCGACCGCCGCCTCGCCAACCTCCACCAGCGTGGCGATGGCTTGGTTTTGTTGCGGGCCGTCGGCGGTGTCTAGCGCGTCAATGAGCTGGGCGATCTCCTCGCGTGAGCGCGTCACGATGGCCTCCGGGGGGTGAGGGGGGGAGCTGGCGCGTTGGCTTGGACGAGAGCGCCCAGGTCGCGCGCGTCAGATGAGGAGGGCAACTTAGCTCACCTGGCCGCGCCTGTCCTCTGCGACGAGGGCAGGCAGGGGCTGCGCGTCGCATCATCTCATGCGTTGATGCTTTGGGGCGACCTCTGGCATAAGAGACAGGTGTCTGTGCGTGAGGTGGCTGGTCGAGCTGCTATTTGGCGAGCGCGTCGCGCTTTGATGCCATGGTGGCGCGGTGTGAGCAGGTGCGATGAGCGATGAGCGCGATGGCCAAGGTGCCGCCCCCCCTGTGAGCCCCGCGGATGATCCGCTGGCGTCGTGGTCAGATCAGTCTGGCTCCATCTTCGCGCGCGCGGTCGCCCCGGCGCCGACGACCTCAGTGCATGACACCCTCGCGTACGCATCCCAGGCGGAGCTGCTGGAGGTCGAGGCGCTGGACGCGGTCTCGGAGGTGGACTGGGAGGTGCTCAAGACCATCTCCAACGTGGCGCTGGAGGAGCGCACTGACGAGGTCAAGCCGCTGCCTCAGACTGATCCCGACGCGCGCTTGAGCCAAGCGGCGACGGAGCGGCTGCGTCAGTCCTTTGAGACGCTCAGCCAAGTCCACGTCGCAGGCGGCGCTCGGATCACCTTCGAGCAGCAGATCGATCGCAGCGAGGACGCCATCTTCTCCTCGTC
>CAYXWB010000394.1:0-4561 GCA_964468515.1 uncultured Bradymonadales bacterium
CCACCTCCGTGCTCGTCGCGGAGGCGCGCTGCGGCTACGCCCCGCAGCGCTGGAGTGGGCAGCTCGGCGAGGCCACCCGCATCATCGCGCTCGATCCCTCGCGCGCCATGCTCGATCAGGCCCGCGCCCGGATCGATGAGGACCTCCAGCGTCGCTTGTTCTTCGTGCCTCAGCAGGTCAACGCGCTGTCCTATGCCGCCGACGTGTTCGCTGGCGCGCTGTGCGTCCACGGCCTCAACAGCGCCACGCAGCTTCGTGACGGCCTCAAGGAGCTGGCGCGCGTCACCCAGCGCGGCGGCCGCCTGATGATCGCCAGCCCCGCCGCGCGCTGCTTCCCTGAGCTGGAGGATCTGCTGCACGAGGCGCTGCGCGCCGCGCGCCTGGACGACGCCGCCGCGCGCCTCATCGAGCAGCGCGAGCTGCTCGTGCGCGAGTCCTCTCTGGTCGTGCTCGCCCGCGAGCTCGGCCTGCACGACCTCGACGTCCAACACGTCAGCTGGCACGTCAGCTTCGCCACCGGCCGTGAGGCCGTCTACTCGCCGCTCATCCGCGAGACGCTCATGACCCACTGGCTCAGCGTCATCCGCTCCGGCGAGCGTGAGCCGGTGCTGCGCTACTTGAGTGACGCGATTGACACGTATTTTTATGGGCGCCAGTTCACCTGCACGCTGCACGCGCTCACGCTCATCGCCACGCGCTAGAACCTGCATCGCGCGCCCTGCCCTGGCGCTGACCCGCATGACACCTTGACGCGCGCAGCCATGATCGCGAGGTCGTGATCAGCGGCTTGTGCGCGCAGCCGCGACACCCTTAAAGCGATGAGCACCAGCGTCACGGTCCTGATCTTCACGCTCACCTACGCGCTGATCGCCTCGCGCAGGCTGCGCCTGCTGCCCGTGGGCCGCCCCGCAGGCGCGCTCATCGGCGCGGTGCTGATGGTCGCCACCGGCGCGCTGACGCCCGCGCAGAGCTTCGCCGCCATCGATCACAGCACCCTCGCGCTGCTGCTGGGGATGATGATCTTGAGCGTCTACCTAGAGCGCTCGGGCCTGCTGACACGCGGCATCGCCATGACGCTGTCGCGCGCCAAGAGCGGCATGGGGATCACGCTGGCGACGGCCTGGATCGCGGCGATCTTGTCGGCGTTCTTGGTCAACGACACGGTGTGCTTGTTCCTCACGCCCGCGCTGGTGGCGCTGTGCCACAGGCGCAACGTGGCGATGGGGCCGCCGCTCATCGCGCTGGCGACGAGCGCCAACATCGGCAGCGCGGCGACGCTCGTGGGCAACCCGCAGAACATGCTCATCGGCACCATGAGCGACATCCCGTTCGCGACGTTCTTGGGCATCTGCGGCCCCGCGACGCTGGCCGCGATGGTCGTCAACTCGCTCTTGTTGTGGCTGATGTATCGGCGCGTCTGGCGCGATGAGGCGACGCGCGCCGTGGAGCCTGACACTGCACATGAAGCGCTCGCGCCAGACGCGACGCGCACGCTCATCATCACGCTGGCGGTGGTGGGCGCGTTCTTCGCGGGCGCGCACTTGGGCTATGCGGCGCTCGCGGGCGCGGCGGCGCTGATGATCCTCGATCGTCGCGAGCCGCACGAGGTCTTCGCGAAGGTTGAGTGGACGCTCTTGTTGTTCTTCAGCGCGCTGTTCATCGTGGTCGCGGGCTTGGAGCACACGGGGCTTATCGCGCAGGCGTGGCAGGCGCTGGCGCCAAAGTTCCAGCTCGATCAGGGCGCGGGTGTGCTGTGGTTCAGCGCGGCGCTGGTGGTCGGCTCAAACCTCATCTCGAACGTGCCGATGGTGCTCATGACCGGCCCTCACCTCGACGCCCTCGGCAGCTCAACGCGCGGCTGGGCGCTGCTGGCGTTCGTCGCCACGATCGCGGGCAACCTGACGCTGGTGGGCTCGGTGGCGAACCTCATCGTGGCCGAGCGGGCCCGCGAGCGCTATGATCTGGGCTTCTGGGAGTATCTGCGCTTTGGCGTCATCTCGACGCTCGGCGCGCTGCTGGTCGGCGTCCCGCTGATCCTCTGGATGACCTGAACCTGTGCCCAAGTGAGCGCGTCTTATGGACCGATTAGCCGCCATGCAAGCCTTCTCGCGCGTCGTGGAGCGCGGCTCCTTCTCTGAGGTCGCGCGCGAGCTTGGCGTCTCTCAGCCGACCATCAGCAAGCAGATCGCTGCGCTGGAGCGCGATCTTGGGGCGAACCTGTTGCGACGCACCTCACGCACCATGACGCTGACCGACGCGGGCGCGCGCTTCTACGATCACTGCCGCCACATCCTCGCCATGGTCGAGCGCGCGGAGGATGATCTGCGCGGCGAAGCGGAGCCGCGCGGCTTGCTGCGCTTGGCGTGCCCCACGGTGTTTGGCCGCGTGCACGTGATGCCTCATCTGCCCGCATTCCTCGCGCGCCACGAGCACCTGCAAGTGGAGCTTGTACTCTCAGACGCGTTCGTGGATCTGGTCGCCCAAGGCATCGATCTGGCGATCCGGATCGGGCGGCTGATCGACCCGAACCTGATCGTGCGCAAGCTGGGCTCCAGCAGCGCGCATGTGATCGGCACGCCAGAGTATTTCGAGCGCGCGGGGATCCCTCAGCACCCCAGCGAGCTGGTCAGCCACCAGTGCGTCTTATACACGCCGTTTGAGCGTCCCGACGCGTGGCGCTTTGAGGAGGAGGGGGAACCCCTGCAAGTGCCCGTCTCAGGCCGCTTCCGCACCAACAGCTCCGAGGCCTTGCGCGAGGCCATGCTCGCCCACTTAGGCGTCGCCATGATCCCCCGCTGGCTCGCCCAACCCGAGCTAGATCAAGGCAGGTTGATGACCGTGCTCGACGGCTTCTCGGTCCACCCCATCCACATCTACGCCGCCTACACGCCAGCCCCCTTCTTGAGCGCGCGCGTGCGCGCGTTCATCGACTACATCGCTCCCATCTACGCCCAGAGCCTGCCCATTCGCCAAGGCTAGCGCGATGCGCGACAGCTCACGTGCGAATGGGGATACAATCAGCGCGGCGCGGTGAGCCCATTGCAGACCTTGAGGATGCCCGCTGAGGGCAAATGACCACACCATAAGGAGCGGCATTGATACGCAGGATCTACATCGATAACTACAAATGCCTCACCAGCTTCGAGCTGAGGTTAGGCGTGCTTAACCTGCTCGTCGGGGCCAATGGTGTCGGCAAATCAGCGGTCTTAGATGTGCTCTTGGCGCGCTGAGGACTGCTCAGTGGCCAAGCGAAGCTGATCGCGCCTGATATCTTCCCTGGCGCCACACGCACGAGATGGCGTGACAGCGCGCGGCAAGTGTTCGAGCTTGAGATCACGCTTGGCGCAGACAGCTTCAGCTATCGTTTAGTCATTGAGCACCATGAGAGTCAGCGACTCGCTCGCATCCAAGAAGAGCGGCTGCTCGCAAAAGGCCGCCCGCGCTGAGCCTGTCTGAGCTCATCGCGCGGGGATGGGAGCCATGAGCAAGCGCAAAGCGCAGCTCACACGCTCGCTTGACGAGGCGTCACTCGACGCGCGCGCGCAAGACGAGCGCATCTTGCACATCATCCCAGCACGCAACATTGAGACATGGCTCGCCTATTTAAGCGGTGATGAGGTCGATGAGACGACCTCCTCTCCTAAACTTGAGCTAGAGAGCGGATGTGCGCCAATGATCGCGACGCTCCACGCCATGTGCCAAGCGAGCGCGCTACGCGCGCCCGCCCCGCCCTCGCTGGAGCGCGCGTGCGCCGAGCTGCGCGCGCGGCTCACTTGAGTGAGGTCGCTCAAGCTGACGCAGCCTCACTGAGCGCGTCTTGGTAGATGGCGAGATCCTCGGCGCTGAAACAGCAGAAGATGACCTCTTCGATGCAGCTCGGCGCCTCTAACACCTCACGCACGGTCGCGATGGCCAGCGGCGCAGCTTGAGCGAGCGGGTAGCCGTAGACGCCAGTGCTGATGGAAGGGAACGCGATGGTGGATGCCTGCGCCTCGATCGCGCGCGCCAATGACTCGCGATAGCACGACGCCAGCAGCGCAGGCTCGCCATGCGCGCCGCCGCCCCACACCGGCCCCACCGTGTGGATGATGTGCTTGGCTGGCAGGCTGTAGCCGAGCGTGCGCTTGGCTTGCCCCGTCTTGCAGCCGCCCAGCAGGCGACACGCGTGGAGCAGCTCCGGCCCTGCGGCGCGGTGGATCGCGCCATCGACGCCACCGCCGCCGAGCAGCGAGCTGTTCGCCGCGTTGACGATCGCGTCCACCTCCAGGGTGGTGATGTCGGCTTGTATCGCGCGCAAGATGGTCATCGTGTCCTCGTGAGAATGAGCGCTTGATGAGCCTTTGTGTCATTAAGACAGAGATAACATCACGCGCGCGGGAGCCAATCCAGATAATGCCACGTGAGTTCTGAGTTTATATCAAATAAATTCAATAGCTTAGGTGATGTGTTGGCATGGTGTGACGCGCGCCGCAGACCTCACCCCCCGGCCCCCTCTCCATCAATGGAGAGGGGGTGACGCCTTGGTAAGATTGAGGTTGGCTTGAAGGTGAGATGTCTTCGC
>CAYXWB010000395.1:0-4524 GCA_964468515.1 uncultured Bradymonadales bacterium
CTGCAACAGGATGTTGAAGATGTCCGGGTGCGCCTTCTCGATCTCATCGAGCAGCAGCACGCAGTGGGGTGACTTGCGCACGCGCTCGGTGAGCAGGCCGCCTTGGTCAAAGCCCACATAGCCCGGAGGCGCGCCGATGAGGCGGCTGACCGCGTGGCGCTCCATGTACTCCGACATGTCAAAGCGCAGGAAGTCCACGCCTAGCGCCGCCGCCAATTGCTTGGCCACCTCCGTCTTGCCCACGCCCGTGGGGCCTGCGAACACGAAGCAGCCCACCGGCTTGTCCGGTCGCGTCAGCCCCGCGCGGCCCATCTTCACCGCATGCACCACCTCGCCGATGGCCCGATCCTGACCAAACACGCCCGCCTTTAAGGTCGGCTCCAGCGCCTTGAGCTTGCTGCGATCGTCGCCCTCAACCGTAAACGCCGGGATGCGCGCGATCTTGGCGATGACCTCTTGGATCTGCACCACGTCGATCACAGGCTCCGGCTCCTCGGTGCCCTCATCGCGCGCCTTCTGGATCGCGAGCCTGTGACGCGCGCCAGCCTCATCAATGAGATCGATCGCCTTGTCCGGCAGGCGCAGCTCGCGCAGGTACTTGAACGAGAGCGTGGCGGCCGCCTCAATGGCGGCCTCGGTGTAGGTCACATCGTGGAACGCCTCATAGTGCTTCTTCAAGCCCATGAGGATCTGACGCGCCTCCTCGACGGAAGGCTCCAGCACGTCGATGCGCTGGAAGCGGCGACTCAGCGCGCGATCGCGCTCAAAGCTGCGCTTGAACTCCTCATGCGTCGTGGAGCCGATGCAGCGCAGCTCCCCCGAAGCGAGGGCGGGCTTGAGGATGTTGGACGCGTCCATCGTGCCGCCGCTGGTGGCGCCTGCGCCCACGATGGTGTGGATCTCGTCGATGAACAAGATCGCGTTCTCCTCCTCTTGCAGCGCCTTCATCACGGCCTTGAGCCGCTCCTCAAACTGGCCGCGAAACTTGGTGCCCGCGAGCAAGCCGCCAAGATCCAGCGACCACAGCGTGGCGTTCTTGAGCGGGCCAGGCACGTCGCCCTCGAAGATGCGCAGCGCTAACCCTTCAGCGATCGCGGTCTTGCCAACGCCAGGATCACCCACGAGGATCGGGTTGTTCTTGCGTCGCCGACACAGGATCTGGACGGTGCGCTCAAGCTCCGCGCTGCGCCCGATCACGGGATCGATCTTGCCCTGACTGGCGCGCTCGACCAGATCAGTGCAGAAGGTCTCAAGCGGGCTCTCGACCTGCTCCTCCTCCTCATCATCCTCGCCGGAGTCCTGCCACGCGCGCTTCTTACGCGGCTCACCAGCGCCCTCCATGCTGGCCTCCTTGACCTTGGAGACGCCATGCGAGATGTAGCTCACCACGTCGAGGCGCTCGAGGCCTTGCTCTTTGAGGAAGTAAGCGGCGTGCGAGTCAGGCTCGCTGAACAGGGCGACGAGCACGTTGCCGCCGTCGACCTCCTCTTTGCCAGAAGAGCGCACATGGTAGATGGCGCGCTGCATGACGCGCTGAAAGGCGATGGTCTGCATCGGCTCAATGTATTGCCCCTCGGGCAGCTGCTCCAGCTCCTCATCAAGGAAGGCTTCGAGCTGCTTCTTGAGGCGATCGACGTTGGCGCCGCTCTGCTTGAGGATCTTGGCGCTGGTCTTGTCAAAGCACAATGTATAGAGCAGGTGCTCTAGGGTGATGTACTCGTGACGGCGGCGCTGCGCCTCGCGCACCGCCGCATAGAGGGCGACCTCGAGATCTTTTTGAATCATGGGCCTCATCCATCGCTCGCCGCAGTGGCGAGCCAAGAGGGTGTGTGTGCAGGGCGCCCGCTCATGCGGCTCAAGAGCGCGAGAGGGGGCGGCTGCCGCTGAGGAGCACAACGAATCACCGCGATGAATTCATCCCGCGCGCGACGCTCACTCGGGCTCCATCGTGACCATCAGCGGGTGGCCCTCACGGCTCGCCATCTCACGCGTCAGCTCAACCTTCGTCTCGGCCACGCTGTGCGGATAGATGCCCGCGATACCGGCCCCGGAGCGGTGCACGTTGAGCATGATCATGGTCGCCTCGGGGCCTGTCTTGTGAAAGATCACCTCCAAGACGTGCACCACAAACTCCATGGAGGTGTAGTCGTCGTTGTGGAAGATGACCTTGTAGAGGCGGGGCTTCTTGGTCTTCTCTTTTTTCTTGGTGACGACGTCGCCTTCCAGCTCACGGTCGCGCTTGGTGCTCACGATCAGCCTCTCTTCGGTCTTTGCGCTCTCGCTCGATCACGCTCATCATGGCCATCTTGTAGCTCGCGTGGCGAGTGATGGCCGCTGCACTGACACCCTGAGTGCGGCGCGCGTCGCGCACCGCAGGCCGCAGGTGCGACATCAATCTGTGCACACTGCGGCGCTTGTCTTCCTTTAACGTATCACTCCCAAGGTTGCCATGATGGAGCGCCCTCCCTTTGATGATCCCTTCGACTGGTTTGGCGCTTGGTTTGACGAGGCGCGCCAGACGGGCATGGTCGATCCTAACGCCGTGTCACTGGCCACGGTCGACCCAAACGGGCTGCCCTCGCTGCGCATCGTCCTCTTAAAGGAGTGGGATCGCGACGGCTTCGTGATCTACACCAACCTCACCAGCCGCAAGGGCCGCGAGGCGCTCGGCGCAGGGCGCGCGGCCATGACCTTGTTCTGGCGCGATATGGGGCGTCAGATCCGCGTTGAGGGCACGATCGCCCAGGTCAGCGACGCGCGCGCCGACGCCTACTTCGCCACGCGCCCGCGCGACAGCCAGCTGGGCGCGTGGGCCTCGCACCAGAGCCAGCCCATTGAGAGCCGCCAAGAACTGCTCGATGAGGTCGAGGCCATCCGCGCGCGCTTTGCGGATAAACCCGTCACGAGGCCGCCGCACTGGTCAGGCCTGTGCTTGACGCCGCTGCGCATGGAGCTGTGGCAGGCGGGTGATGCGCGCTTGCATGACCGCTTCGTGTTCACGCGCCCTGACGCCGATTCTGACTGGAAGTGTCAGCGCTTGTCCCCATGATCCTGTCGCCACCTCCCACCGCTCGCGCTGGGGGGTAGACCTGCGCGCCCAGATCCATTATCACTGGGCGCGAAGGATCGCCTGTCCTCATGGTCGGCGCGCGAAAGCCGCGCCCTCAAGGAGTCTCACGCTATGAAGCCCAATCGTCGAGTCTTTGTCGTCGGTGGCGACATCACCACCTTTATCGGTAAGAGCCACCCTGACTTCATCTGGAAGAAGCACCCTGACTTTGGCAAGCGGGAGAACCCCACGCTGGAGCAGCTCACCACGCAGGCGATCAGCAGCGCGCTTGAGAAGACCGGCGTCAAGGCCGAGCAGATCCAGCGCGGCTACGTCGGCAACTTCGCTGGCGAGCTGTTCTCCAACCAGGGTCACATGGGCGCCCTCGCTGTGCGCGCTGACGAGGGCCTCGCGGGCACCCCGTTCATCCGCGTCGAGGGCGCCTGCGCCTCCGGCGGCTTGGCCGTGGTCGGCGCCGTGGAGGCGCTTCAGGCGGGCCTCGACATCGTCATGGCCGTCGGCAGCGAGATGCAGACGAGCGTCTCCGCACGCGAGGGCGCCGGCTTCCTCGCGCGCGCCTCTCACTGGGAGAGCGAGCGCGAGATTGATGAGTTCACCTTCCCCGCTATGTTCGCGCGCCGCGCCAAGCACTATAAAGAGGCGTTCGATGTCACCGATGGTGACATCGCGCACGTCGTGGTCAAGGCCTACGGCAACGCCAACAAGAACCCCTACGCGCACATGCGCGCCGTCGAGGTGAACCTGGAGCACGCCTCCACCGCCAGCGACACCAACCCCAACTTCCTCAAAAATGAGGAGCTGCGCGGCCACCTCAAGGTCACCGACTGCTCGCAGGTCAGCGACGGCGCGGCCGCCCTGATCCTCGCCACTGAGGAGGGCCTCAAGCAGCTCGGCAAGTCCCCCGCGGACTGCATCGAGCTTGTAGGCTACGGCGTCGCCACCAACGGCCTCGGCCAGGTCAAGGACTACACCACGCTCGACACCACCGCCAAGGCAGCCCAAGAGGCCTACGCCTCCGCAGGCATCAAGCCCGCTGAGGTCCAGGTGTGTGAGGTCCACGACTGCTTCGCCGTGACGGAGCTGCTGATGACCGAGGCGCTCGGCTTCGCCGAGCCCGGCCAAGGCGCCACCCTCGCCAAGAATGGCGACACCGCCATCACTGGCAAGATCCCCGTCAACACGGGCGGCGGCCTCATCGCGTTCGGCCACCCGGTCGGCGCGACCGGCATCAAGCAGGTGCTTGAGGTCTATCGTCAGATGAAGGGTCAGTGCGGCGACTACCAGATCCCGACGCCCCCCAAGGTCGGCCTCACCGCCAACATGGGCGGCGACGATCGCACCTCAGTCGTCATGGCGTTCCGCGCCCTCTGATGATCCTGCATCGCGCGGCGCGCTGAGATGGCGCGCCGCCCATGCGAGCGAGCGCGGCGAGGGCCGCGCAGCCGATGACGGCT
>CAYXWB010000396.1:0-4475 GCA_964468515.1 uncultured Bradymonadales bacterium
CCCCCCGGCCCCCTCTCCATAAATGGAGAGGAGGTGACTCCTTGGTAAGATTGGGGTTAGCTTGCGGATGAGGTGCCTTCGCTTGTTGAAGTAAGCTGTTGATTTTGAAAGACATCCATCCTGTTCGGTTCCCCCTCTGCCATTCATGGAGAGGGGGCTAGGGGGTGAGGTCGCCACGCGCCTGACGTACAAGCTCGCTTTCAAACCGCTCACTTCTTACTCAACGCTTGATGCTTCCAAACTCAGAACTCACGTTAATTCAAGCGATCCGGCGCGCCTCCCATCAGCATCGCTCACACACGACCTCCCGCGCGGTGCGTCGCGGCGCCTGATGCCAAGCGGGGATCGTCCAAGTCACGCCCTCACTTGCAGCGCTGCGCACCTCTTATGCGCGCTCAGAGCGCCTTGGCGATGTCGCCGTAGCGCTTGAGGTAGTGCGACAGCTTCAGCTTCTTGCGCGTAGAATCGCTGCTCATGTAGCGCAGCTTCCCGGTGATCTCGCGCTCGGTCCAGGCGCGGTCATAGCGGCCCAGCGTCCAGAAGATCCCGCTGTAGGAGTTGGGGTCGCGGCCATCAAGCGCGTAGCGGTTGTTGAGGTCGATCAAGTGCTCCAGCGCCTCGCGGGGTGAGGCGGACCACTCCACCACTTTCTTGGCCCACAGCATGCGCAGGTAGTTGTGCATCGTGCCGGTGGTGACCAGCTCGGCCTGAGCGGCGTTCCAGATGGGATCATGGGTCTTGGCGCGATCAAGCGTCTGGCGGTCATAGAGGGTGGGGCGCGGGTCGTCAGCGTGGATGGCGATCGTGGTCAAGGCCCAGTCGGGGAGGCTGTCATAGCTGTGGTAGGCGTCGGGCTGTAGGTGAGCCATGTTGAAGCCAAGCTCGCGCCAGGTGATCAGCTCATCGACGAATGACTCCACGCCTGGGCTCGTGTGCCACCAGCCCTCGCGCTGGCCGGTGGGCTTTGCGTCGAGCCTGTCGCTGGTCCAACCCTCGCGATCGAGCGCGGCCCACAGCACCTGATGGGCGCTGATGAAGCCCCAGTGCAGCGCGGGCGATAAGCCGCTGGCGGCGCTGTCTTCGACGTCGTTGCGCTCCTCATGGTAGCGATCGAGCCTCTCGTCTAAGAACCGCTCAAGCAGCGACCGCGCGGGCGCCTCACCGCCGCGCGCCTCGACTGGGCCGACGCGATGGTCGATGGGCAGCGCCTTGAGCGATGCATCGCGCGCGAACAGATCATCAGCCGCAGGCCATCTGGCGAGGATCGGCGCCAGCGCGTCGGCGGGCAGCGCGTGCTTGGGCAGCCTGTCAAGCGGGTCAGCGACAGGTTTATCATCCAAGCGCGCGGGCAGCGTCTTGTGGATGGCGCGGCGAAAGGAGTAAGCGGTGGTGAAGGTCCGCTCGAACGCGCGCAGCGGCAAGATGCCGCAGCCATCGACCTGCTCCAAGCGCACATCAAGGCGCGCGCCTGCGGCGCGCACCATGGCGGGCATGAAGCTGCAAGGCCACTCATCGGTCACCACGACCGCCGCCTGAGCGGCGAGCGCGGCGAGCAGGCCCTTGCCTTGGGCTACGGCGCGCTCGACGTAAGGGTAGTAGGTCACGGGGCTTGCTTTGAGCGCGTCGCGATGCTCGGCCATCGCGTCGATCGCGAAGCGGTGGAAGCGGTCGCTGGCCCAGGTGTAATCACAGCGCAGCGGCTCAAAGATGACCAGCGGCTTGCCAAGTTCTTGGGCCAGCGCCACGGCGCGCTCCAGCGCGAAGCTGTGGTGGAGGCGACGGCTGGCGATCATCCAATACAGCACGAACGCGCGCTCAGGGCGAAGCGGCGCGGCGTTGACGAGGTTCAGGCGAAGCTTAGGCAGGCTCATGGCGGCTCTCTGGCGACGAGGTGGGGCAGGGCGCTTGGGTCGAGCGTCCGCGCGCTGTGGCGCGCTCAAGATGCGCGGGCTCGCTATCCAGGTGCGCTGTGCCGCAGGCGCGCGGCGCGCGCGGGTGCGATTGGTCGTTGATCGGCGCATCACAACAGGCTACACCAAGGCGACGCCCAACCCTCAAGGCGCGCGCTATCATCACGGCGGCGCCACACCCTATACAAGACAGGATGCGAGATCATGGCCAAGAGCGTGGAGCAGCTGAGCGAGGAGATCAACGCGCTTTCCCAGCGCTATGACGCGAGCTTCGCGGGCAAGCCCCGCGCGACCCGCAGCGTGAAAGAGCTGGATGAGATCATCCATGGCCTGGAGGATCTGCTCCAGCAGCCACACGGCGCTGACAGCGCCGAGCAGAACGCCGCGCTGGACGTCGCTCGCAACAACATTGAGCTGTATCGCGCTGAGCGCGAGCAGATCGTCAACCTCCAGGGCGAGGGGCCGCATGTGGTCGAGGCCGCGCAGCTGGCCACTTGGGCCAACTTCGTGTTCGACGAGTACAACCGTCACTTCGCAGGCCAAGCGCGCGCCACGCGCGACTTAGGCCGCATGGAGGAGATGGTCGCTGAGCTTGGCGCCATCCAAGAAGACATGGTCGCGCTGTTGGCCGATCATGACATGGACAGCGTGCGTCAAGACCTCCAGGCCGTGCGCTCCAACCTGGAGATGTACGATGGCGAGCTGAAGGCCATCCGCGACGCCCGCAAGACAGGCACGCGCGATGAGCAGTCCGGCGCGCTGGCGCTCGCCGCCAATGAGCAGTTCCGCGTCTATCAAGACCAGTTCGCAGGCCGCGGTCGCCCCACGCGCCGCCCCGCGCTGCTGGAGCGCGTCATCAACAACCTCGATGACATCCTCCACGACATGCGCTTGCTCAACAGCAAGGGCTATCGCAGCGAGCACAACGCCAAGAACATCGGCATCGTGCAGCAGAACATGAAGGTCTATCGCCAAGAACTCCAAGAGATCCGCAAGGCGCACCAGTCCACCTCGCCCGAGGATCGCGCCGGTCAGCTCGGCGGCGCCGCCAACGACGTGTTCGCCGCCTACCGCGAGCACTTCGCCGGTCAGAACCGCGCCACCCGCGACCTCAAGCGCCTCACCGTGCTGTGCGATGAGCTCTATGAGATCGCGCTCCAGATGCGCGAGCTGCATGATGAGCACCCCGATAACGACGCCAATGAGCGCAACATCGCGATCGTGTTGGACTATCTCATCATGTACAACAGCGAGTATAAGAAGATCCAAGAGGCGCAGGGCACCAGCCGCTGAGCACATCAGCGCGCGCTGGCGCGCGCGTTGCGCTGAGGACAAAGCGCAGGTGACACATGGTCACCTGCGCTTTGTCTTCAACAGGAGCGTGGCTATGGTCACCAGGGCCGAACACGCTGTGCGCCGAACCACGATCACACGTCAATCGTGCTGCGAGAGACGCCTTGACTGAGCTTGTGCATGATGATGATGACAGCGCCGCGCTGACGCAGGCGCTCGCGCTGTGCGCGCCTGAGGATCCTGTCCGCTTTCGCGAGGCGTGGGCGCGCGCGCGCGACTGCGCCGACGCGCCGCAGGCGCTGACGCGCGCGCTGCTCAACTTGGCCTGCGCGCCTGAGGGCGCGCAGGCGCTGCGTCAGCCGCACGGGTTAGCGCGCTTAGGGCGCCTGTTGGGCCAAGGCGACTATCCCAGGCGCGCCCTCACCGCCCAGCCCCAGCTCGCCGCCGAGGTGCTCGACGCGCTCCATGTCCAGGAGCGCACCGCCGCGCAGCGCGTCGACGCGCTGCGCCAAGAACTGCGCGCGGTGTATGGCGAGCGCCCCACGCGCGCTGAGGTGATGCGCTGTCTGCGTCACATGAAGCGTCGCGAGACGCTCGCGCTGTATCTGCTGGAGGTGGAAGGGGAGCGCGGCATCCGCGCCACCACCGCCGGGATCTCGCGTGTGGCGCAGGCCTGCTTGCAGGTCGCGCTTGAGCAGGCCGCGCGCCTGTGCCGCGCGCTTGAGCTGCTTGACCAGATCTGCGTCATCGGCATGGGCAAGCTCGGCGGCGAGGAGCTGAACTACAGCTCGGATGTCGATCTCATCGTGCTGTGCTCCGATGTGCTCTTCACCTCGCATGAGTCACGCGCGCGCGCTGAGGAGGTCGTGCGCCTGATGATCGCGCTCATGGAGGAGGCCACCGCCGACGGCTACGTCTTTCGCGTGGACCTGCGCCTGCGCCCCGAGGGCGCGCGCGGCCTGCTGGTGCAATGCCCCGACGCCATGCTCGACTATTACCTGTCCTGGGGGCGCACCTGGGAGCGCAGCGCCTTCTTGCGCGCGCGCGCGGTCGCGGGCGCGCTGGAGATGGGCGAGCGCTTGCTCGGGGCGCTGGAGCCCTTCTTGTATAAGCGCCACCTAGACTACAAGGTCCTCGACGACCTGCGCGCCATGAAGGAGCTGGTCCACCGCAACGCCCAGCTCGCCGCCTCAGGCCAAGAAGAAGATCGGCCTGGGCGCGCGCTTGGAGGCGTCGCAGTGGATGGCGCAGCGGCGCGCCGCTGACGACGCG
>CAYXWB010000397.1:0-4463 GCA_964468515.1 uncultured Bradymonadales bacterium
AGGTCCACGCCATCATGGGCCCCAACGGCAGCGGCAAGTCCACCCTCGCCAAGATCCTCGCCGGCCACCCTCACTACGAGGCGACCTCCGGCTCGGTCGAGTACTTGGGCCAAGATCTGCTGGAGCTTGAGGCCGACGAGCGCGCTCGCGCGGGCCTGTTCTTGGCCTTTCAATATCCGGTGGAGCTGCCCGGCGTCTCCAACCTCGCGTTCTTGCGCCAGGCCTACAACAGCGCCTGCGCCGCGCGCGGTGAGGACGAGCTTGATCCGCTGGAGTTCGAAGATTATGTGCATGACCAGCTCAAGCTCGTCCACATGGACCCGAAGTTCTTGAGCCGCAGCGTCAACGTGGACTTCTCCGGCGGTGAGAAGAAGCGCAATGAGATCCTGCAGATGGCCGTGCTCAAGCCGACCGTCGCGCTGCTGGATGAGACGGACTCGGGCCTAGACATCGACGCGCTGCGCACGGTGAGCGAGGGCGTCAACGCGCTGCGCGCGGCCGATCGCGCCATCGTGCTGGTGACGCACTATCAGCGCCTGCTCGACTACATCACGCCCGACGTGGTGCACGTCATGGTGCAGGGGCGCATCGTCAAGTCAGGGCCGAGGGAGCTGGCGCTTGAGCTTGAGGAGCGCGGCTACGACTGGCTCCTTGAGGAGATCGGCGACTCGGCCGTCCAGGAGGCGCGATGACCGCTCATACGGAGGTGGCGGCGCTAGCGGCTTGGGCGCCAGCGTTTGCGGCGAGCGAGGGGCCAGGGGCGCGCCTGGCGCGCTTGGCGTTCCCCTCGCGCAAGGAGGAGGCGTGGCGCTCAGTGCGCCTGCGCGAGCTGGCTGACACCGCGTTTGTGCCCGCTGACCAAGCGCCTGTGGCCGAGGTCAGCGCCGCGCAGCTCGCGCCGATGCGCTTTGACGAGGCCCCCGCGCTGCTGGTGCTCGTGGATGGTCGCCTGCGCGCTGATCTGTCGGTGATGCCTGACGCGCCTGTGCGCGTGGAGGTCATCGAGGCAGGGCCGCGTGAGGTGCCTCACGGCTCAATGACTGAGGACTTCTTCGCGACGCTCAACGCGGCAGCTTGCACGGGCGGCGTGATGATCAGCGTGGGCGCGGATCAGGCCGTCGAGGCGGCGGTGCACGTGCTGTCGATCGCCTCGGGGCGCGCCGATGAGGCCGCGCTGTCGTGGCATCCTCGCGTGGAGGTGCGCGTGGGGCGCGGCAGCGCGCTGCGCGTCATCGAGGATCATGTGACGCTCGGTGACGCGCCTTATTGGGTCAACGCGCTCGTGCATGTTCACCTTGAGGACAACGCGCGCTTGGACCATGTGAAGCTGCAGCGTGACGGCCTGAGCGCGACGCACATCGCGCGCGCAAGCGCCCACCTGTCGCATGGTTCGCACTATGCGTCGGTCACCGTCCACACAGGCGCGTCGCTGTCGCGCCAGGACATCTTCGCCGACATCGTGGGCGGCAACACCACCTGCGCGCTGCATGGCCTCACGCTCATCGCGGGCCAGCAGGTCAGCGACACGCACTCCGCGATGAACCACGCGCACCCGCACGCGCTCAGCGATCAGCTGCACAAGTGCGTGATCGGGGAGCGCGCGCACGCGGTGTTCAATGGTAAGATCGTGGTGCGCCAGCAGGCGCAGCAGATCAACGCGTTCCAGCTCAACCGCAACCTGCTGTTGAGCGGCCACGCCAAGATCGACACCAAGCCACAGCTTGAGATCTTCGCCGATGACGTGAAGTGCTCGCACGGCGCGACCATCGGCCAGCTCGATGAGGATCAGGTGTTCTATCTGGCCTCGCGCGGTATCCCCGCGCAACAGGCGCGCGCGCTGCTGACGTTCGCGTTCGCAGGGGAGGTCGTCGAGCGCGTGCCGATGGCGTCTGTGCGCGAGGCGCTGCAAGCGCTCGTGGCGAGCCGCGTCGCGGGCTGAGTCGCTGACCCCTTTTATCGTTACGGCGGACGCGCTTGGCGTGTCCGCTCCCTCGCACGATGGAGCGCCTGACCATGGCCTCTGAGCTGATCCTCAACCCTGACGTCGTGACGACGCCCGCGCCCGACTGGGACGCGGTGCGCGCAGACTTCCCGATCTTGCAGCAGCAGGTGAACGGGCGGCCGCTGGTGTATCTGGACAGCGCGGCGTCGAGCCAGATGCCGCAGCCCGTGATCGACGCGCTGGTGGACTATCACAGCCGCGTGCACGCGAACGTGCATCGCGGCGTCCACACGCTCAGCCAGCGCGCGACCGACGCGTTTGAGGGCGCGCGTGAGCGCGTGCGCGGCTTCATCAACGCGGCGTCCACGCGCGAGTGCATCTTCGTGCGGGGTGCGACTGAGGGCATCAACCTCGTGGCGCACGCCTGGGGCCGCACGCACATCGGCCCCGGCGATGAGGTCGTGGTGTCGCTGATGGAGCATCACTCCAACATCGTGCCGTGGCAGCTCTTGTGTCGCCAAGTAGGCGCCTCGCTCAAGGTCATCCCGATGAACGATCGTGGTGAGCTTGATATGGAGGCGGCCGACGCGCTCATTGGGGCAAAGGTGAAGCTCGTGGGCGTGGTGCATGTGTCCAACGCGCTGGGCACGATAAACCCCGTCAAGCAGCTCATCGACATGGCGCACGCGCGCGGCGCGGTGGCGCTCATCGACGGCTGCCAAGCGGCGCCGCACCTGGCGCTGGACGTGCGCGCGCTCGACGCCGACTTCTATGTGTTCTCGGGCCACAAGATGCTCGGCCCCACGGGCATCGGCGTGCTGTATGGCAAGGAGGCGCTCCTTGAGGCGATGCCGCCGTTTATGGGCGGCGGCGACATGATCGCCTCAGTGAGCTTTGAGCAGGGCACGACCTTCAACACGCTGCCGTACAAGTTCGAGGCGGGCACCCCCTCGATCGCCGCAGCGGTGGCGCTCGGCGCGGCCATCGACTACTTGCAACGCATCGGGATGCATCACATCGCCGCGCGCGAGGCCGCGCTCTTGACGCGAGCCACTGCGGCGCTTGAGGCTTTAGGCGGCGTGCGGTTCTTCGGGCGCGCCGCGCACAAGGCCGCCGTGCTGTCATTTGATCTGGAGGGGGTCCACCCCAACGACATCGGGACCATCTTGGATGGGCATGGCGTGGCGATTCGCGCGGGGCAGCACTGCGCGGAGCCCGTGATGCACAGGCTCGGGGTGCACGCGACCGCGCGCGCCTCGTTCGCGCTCTACAACAACACACGAGACATCGACGCCCTCGTCGAGGGTCTAGCCATCGTCAAAGACCTGTGTGGCTGAGGTTGAAGTCATGAAGATCGCAGAGATTGAGTACACGCCCAACCCCAACGCCGTGAAGTTCGTGCTCAAGGAGCCGCTCACGCAGATGGGCAACACGCGCTCCTTCACCAGCATGGAGGGCGCCGACGGGGTGCCGCTGGCGCAGCACCTGATGGCCATTGATCGCGTGCTGTCGGTGTTCTTCGCCGATCGCTACATCACGGTCACGCAAGACGGCACCGCCGACTGGCCCGAGCTGCTTCGCGAGCTCGCCAAGCCCATCCGCGCCGCCACCCCCGAGGACGCGGCGGTCGATGACGCGGCCGCCGTGCAAGCGGGCATCCCCGGCGCTACGCCCGGCGACGGCCTCGATGACCCGCGCGTGCCCATGATCCAAGAGGCGCTGGAGCTGCACATCCTGCCGTTCTTGGCCAGCGATGGGGGCGGCCTGGAGCTGCTGGCGTTCGTCGAGAACCGCCTGATGATCCGCTACCAAGGCGCCTGCGGCACCTGTCCGTCATCGCTCAGCGGCACCCTCATGGCGATCGAGAACATCATCCAGATGGAGGTCGATCCCGACATTGAGGTCATCACCGTGTGATGTGAGACGCGCTCGCGCCACGCGTGAGCGCGATGATCCGCTGCTGTTTGCACCCCAGAGAAGAGCATCATGAGTGAGCTACAAGCGCGCCAAGCGGCGATCGTCAGCGAGCTATCAGGCATCGGTGATTGGAAGGATCGTTACCGAAAGATCATCGAGGTGGGCCGCGCGCTGCCCGCCTTCCCCGAGGCGCACCGCACCGACGAGAACATCGTCAAGGGCTGCCAGAACCGCGTCTGGTTGCACGCCACGCTCGAAGACGGGCGCGTGCGCTTTGTGGCCGACAGTGAGGCCCAGATCGTGCGCGGCCTCGTGGCCCTCTTGGTGCGCGCCTACGATGACGCCACCCCCGACGAGATCCTCGCCACGCCGCCTGAGTTCATCCAGGCGCTCGATCTTGGCGAGCACTTGACCATGAACCGCGCCAACGGGCTTGCGGCGATGGTCAAGCAGATGAAGTTCTACGCCATGGCCTTCAAGGCGATCCTCGCGCGCCAAGCTACCTAATCACACGCGCCCCTTCAACGGTGGTGGGGTTGGGGGGGGGGGGGGGGCGGCCGCGCGCCCCCCCCCCCCCCCCCGGGCGGGGAGGGTGGTGGTAATA
>CAYXWB010000398.1:0-4438 GCA_964468515.1 uncultured Bradymonadales bacterium
AGACCAGCCCCGTGCTCAGCGCGAGCTGCAAGCTCGCGCTGGTCGCCGCGCTGAGGGTTGAGCCGCCGGACCACTGCGCGCGCCGCGCCGCGTCGTCGGCGCGGCCATAAGTTGGCGTCATCGTCCCATACAGGCGCAAACCTAACATCAGCGACGCGCGCTCGCCAAAGCGCCAGATCGCACCGTTATGCAGCTGGAGCTGGACCCCGGCGACATAAGGCTGGCCCGTGTCGCCGATCTTAGTCAGCGCCAAGCCCGCCCCTGGCGTCGTGAACAGGGAGACCTTAGGTGTGAAGGTCCAGTCAAACCGGTAGCCCGCGCTCAAAGAGGCCACCAGCAGATCGCCTCGCCCCTCTTGGCTCAAGCGCACCGCGCGCGCGGGCTCAAGGGGCTTGTAGCGCACCCCGCCATCATCAACGGAGTTGTCGCCGCGCACCCGCCCGCGCGAGATGAGCGCGCCCTCGCTCTCATGATGCAAGGTCAAGACCTCGCGCGCGTACCACTGGGCTTGGAGCGTCACCTCAAAGGGTGGGATGAACAAGCCAAGAGCGGCGAACAGGCCGCCGCTGAGCTGCTCATCGGCCAAGTAGGGGCGCGCGAGCGTGGCGCCTGAGCTGCCAGGATCGGGCGCGGGGGTGTCCTCCAGATAGACCACGTCGCGATGGTAGGGGGTCGCGCCCAAGGTGCGGCCCACGTGCAGCTCAAGCGCGAGCTGCTGTTGCGCGTGCGCGCTCGCTGGCGCGCATGTCAGCAGCGCCAGCAGCGCGCTAGCGCGTCGTGATGAGGCGCTCGACATAGACTTCACCTCGTGGGCCACGCCACCCCCGAGGGGGGGCTTGAGCAAGATTTGTCAGCTTCTTGGTGCGCTTGCTCGCCATGGGAGGGGCGGCGCGCTTGACAATGTCTCCTGGGTCTTCTACCACCGTGATCTGCTGGTGTCGCGACACCATCGCTCCCCTTCGCTGTCGAGCTAGCCTATGACACGTCTCAAGCTGCTGTGTTTGATGTCGCTGCTTGTGTTCATCCCTTGGATGCTCGCGCCATCGCCCGCTGAAGCGAAGCTCAAGACCATCACTTATGTGATCAAGAAGGGCGACACGCTCTCTGAGATCGCCAAGAAGCATAACGTCACGGTGACTCAGATTCAGCGCTGGAACAAGGGCGTCAACCCCACCAGCCTGCGCCTCGGCGCCAAGCTGCGCTTGGCAGTGCCTGCGCAGCATGCGTCAGCGCGGCGCAACAGCAAGTACGTGAAGCGCCGCATCAAGCATCAGACGACGGTGCTGGTGGAGCCTGATGTCGTGCAGACGCGCCAGGTCGCCTCGCGCGAGATCGAGGAGCTCGCCGTGCTCAACGCGCCCAGCGAGCTGATCGAGCATGACCATGATCATGAGGAGCATGATCTGGATGACGCCCACGCCTCCGAGGAGGAGGGCGCTGAGGCGGAGCAGGCGCATGAGGATGTGACGGATGAGGAGGTCGAGGACGCGCTCGCTCACAGCCAGGACGCGCAAGATGACGCCGCGCCCGAGGACGCGGTCACGATCGTGCGCCACATCGTCCAGCCTGATGAGACGGTAGGCTCGGTCGCGCTCAAGTATCGCGTCGATCCTGAGCAGCTGCGTCAGTGGAACGCGCTGCCTGATCTTCAGCTGCCCCCTGGCGTCGCGCTGCTGGTCAAGCGCGATATGCCGCCCCCGCCCCCCAAGGCGCCGCTGCCTGTGACGCATCGCGTCAAGCGCGGGGAGACGTTCCTCATGATCGCGAAGAAGTATGGTGTCAGCCCCGATCAGCTCAAGAAGTGGAACCGCAAGGTGAAGCCGTCGCGCTTGAGCGTGGGGCAGACCTTGCAGCTGCACGTCTCGCAGCCGCGCAACGGTCGCTCGGCTTCATATGGCACCCCCAACCGTGGCCGCCTCTATAATGGCGTCCCGCTGGAGTCAGGCCCTGGGCTGCGGGTGCGCATGGTCTCTAACGCTTATGGGACGCGCCGCGTGGTCAACCTGTTGCGCGCTGCGGCGGCCGACGTCAAGGCGCGCTGGCCTGAGACCGCTCACTTGGTGCTCGGTGATATCAGCTACCGTCAGGGCGGGCGCATCAAGCGCCACAAGAGCCACCAGTCAGGGCGAGACGCTGATCTGAGCTACTACCATCGCGGCAACGTGCAGCTGCCTGAGTTTCGCGCCCTCGACGAGGATGGCTTCGATCCCGTCAAGAACTGGCACATCTTCAAGATGCTCATCGACACGGGCGAGGTCGAGTACATCTTCGTGGACTATGGTCTGCAGAAGGTGCTGTATCAGTACGCCCTGGCGATCGGTTATACGCCTGAGGAGCTGGCGCCGCTGATCCAGTATCCCAACCCCGTCTCTTCCTCCACGAGCGTCATCCGCCACGTGCGAGGTCATGACGATCACTGGCATATCCGCTTCCGCTGCGGCGCGCGAGATCGCTCCTGCCGGTGATGTGCTGCCTGCGGTGATGTGCTGCCTGCTTCGCCGCGCTTGCGCGCGAGCGCGCGCGGCGTTAGAACGACAGGCTCAACGCACCGCTTGATGGGCGCGTGGGGTTTCGGCCATATCACACAGCGCGTCACGCGCGCTGGCTGTGGGCCACTTCTCTCTAGGAGCGACACGATGGCATTTATCGAGGGCGCCCAGTCCCGCACCTTCGTCGTCTCTGCGTCACCAGAGCGCGTGCTCACTTACTTCAGCGATCCTGAACAGTTTCGCGACGCCAACGCTGAGGTGGAGTCGCTCGTCGAGAGCGCCCCTGGCACATGGCGCTTCACGCTCAAGGCCAAGTCTGAGAAGGGGATCACGTTCCAAGGCGTCTATGACGTGCGTTACTCGCGCGAGGAGCAGGGCGTCGTGCGCTGGGAGACGGTCTGCGGCAACATGCGCACCAGCGGCTTGGTGCGCGCGCGCGCGCTGTCTGAGGCTGAGACGGAGGTCGTCTATGAGGAGACGATGGCGCCTGATCTGCCTATCCCCGCGCTGCTGGCGCGCGTGTTCAAGCCGATCGTGGCGCGTGAGGTGCAGCAGGGGATCAACACGTTCCTCGATCGTTCGAGCGCTCTGCTCAACGCCAAAGCGTGAGCGCTTCAGCCAGCAGCGGCCAGTTTGGCGGGCGCCACGTCAGCGAGGCGCTGTGGGGGCCGCTCGAAGCCCTCGCCCAAGCGCACGAGCAGGCCTCGCGCGACGATGACTTCTGGGCTCAGTATGACCACGCGCTCGGCGCCCGAGGCGCGCGTCCTACCCCGCTCGTGGCCCTGCCGCGGCTGAGCGCATCGCTTGGCGGCGCCACCCTCTGGCTCAAACGCGAGGACCTGGGCGAGGGCGGCTCCTTCTGCTCAAGCCTCGCCCTCTACATGGCATTAATCGCCAAGCGCATGGGCCGCGCGGGCCTCGTCACGGAGTCTGCGACGGGCGACTTCGGCGTCGCGCTCGGCGCTGCTGGGGCGTGGCTTGGCTTGCATGTGCGCGTCTACATGAGCCGTGAGGATCTTCAGCGCGAGCCCGCTCAGGCGCGCTGGATGCAACGCTTGGGTGTCGAGCTGATCTCCGTGGACGCGCCTGGGCGAGGGCGGCGCGGCGCGTGCGCGGAGGCCATGCGCTATTGGCTTGGCTGTCACCATGACACGCTCTATGTCACCAGCATGCTCGCCAGCCCCGATCCTTATCCCACCCTCATCGCGCGGGCCTTGCGCGTGATCGGCGCTGAGGCGCGCGCGCAGCTGCGTCGCCTCCAGGTCGCGCCGTCGCATCTCATCGCGCCCGTAGGCAGCGGCGGCTTCGCTGCCGGGCTGCTGGCCCCCTTTATGGACACCCCCGAGGTCGCGCTGATCGGCGTCCAAGCGCTCGGAGACCCCGCCCACCACAAGGGCGGCGCGCCGCTTTTGCGAGGTCGCCCTGGCGTGCTCCATGGCACCTTGAGCCTCACCCTCCAAGATGCTGAGGGCTTGGTGCCTTGGCCTCACTGCGCCGCCGCCGGGATGTGTATGGCGAACGTCGGGCCTCAGCACGCGTGGTGGGCGAGCCAAGAAAAGGTGCGCTATCACGCGCACACGGATCTCGACGCCGCGCGTGCCATCGATCGGCTCGCCAGACAAGAGGGGATCGTGCTCGCGCTGGAGAGCGGCTACGCGCTGGCTCATGCGCTCCAGCTCGCGCCCTCGCTCGCCAAAGATCAGCACGTGCTCATCGGCGCCTCGGGCCATGGCGCGCGCGACATGGGGTGCTTGGACGCGCTGCTCGAACACGAGGTGTGAGATGACCCCCAGGATGCAAGCCGCTATGGCGCGCAGCGCTACAGGCCACAAGCTCTTGATGGCCGCCCTCGTCGCTGGCGATCCTCACCCTGATGCCACGCTCGACGCCATGAGCGCGCTCGCCACCCACGGCGTCGATCTCATCGAGCTGATCTTGCCAAGCTCCGA
>CAYXWB010000399.1:0-4386 GCA_964468515.1 uncultured Bradymonadales bacterium
CCTCCCCAGAGTCCTCACGCTCTCTCATCGATTTTGAGGAGTGCGATTGCCCTGCAGCTTTGGTGCCAATGTGAGCGCCAGTATGAGCCACGATGTAGAGGATGCGAGAGGCTAAAGTCGAGTGAATGAGCGCCTATTTTGAATCAGCCTGTTTTGAATCAATCATCGCGCCACATCGGCGATCATCCGCCTTGCGAGAGGCGTGCTGGGTCGAACTGGGCGCTGGCGAGGTGGTGGAGCCAGCGGGGCCAGGCTTGGGCGATGGGGGGCCAGGCGACCTTCATGGTGTTGGCGAGGGCGCGGGTGGCGGTGGTGTCGTAGCGGTCGCTGGTGACGAACTCCAGCGTCTCGCGGGGGCTGCCTAAGAGGCGCTCCGGGAGGTGGCGTAGCAGCCAGACGGGCGCTGAGCGCGTGGGTGGCTTGACGTCGAGCTGGCGCGCGGCTTGCTGGAGCAGCGCTTTGAGCGTGGGCGTCTGCTCATCGAGCAGCCAATACTGCCGGCCTGCGGCCTCCGGGCGCTCCACCACGCTCGCCGCAAAGCTCGCGACCACGTCCACGGGCACCAGCGGGATGAAGGTGGACGCGTCGCCTGGGGCGAGGGGGAGCTTGCCTGCGGCGAGCTGGGCTAACATCTCGCCAAGACCCAGCAGCTGTGTGGTCTGGCCGGTCGCGCTGTCGCCAATGACGCTCGCTGGGTTCAGCACCGTGAGCGGCACGTTCAGCTGCGCGGCGGTGGTGAGGATGGCGTCGTGGGCCTCGCGCTTGGAGCGCTCATAACCTCCGGCCAGCGGGCTTTTGCCTGGCACGCTGACGCGGTAGCCGCTGACCTGCACGAAGCGGCGAAGCTGGGGGCGCTGCGCGGCCCAGCGCAGCACGCGCAGCGCGCCTGCCACGTTGGCCTCGCGCGCTTGCTCCAGCGGCAGGTGCCAGCGAAACAGCGCCGCCAAGTGGTAGACGTCGCGCACTTGGTCAAGCGGCCAGTCCAGCTCGGCGGGGTGGGTCAGGTCGTGCTCCACGAAGACGAGCCGCTCGGGCGCGCCGCCGCGCTGGGCGACCCAGGCGCGGTAGCTGTCGGCGCGCCGCTCGGCATCGCGCAGGGCGACCGCGACGTGGCGGCCTCGGCGCGTCAGCTCAGGCACCAGCCAGCGGCCGATGAGGCCCGTGGCGCCAGTGACGAGGCTGTCTGGGTTTTTAATTAGACCGGTCTTCATATTTAATCTCCATATGAAACCACACGCCAACGCGCGCGGTGTGTGAAGGTGACTAAACGCGAGGGTTAACGGTGCGCGAGCAGGGCGGGCAGGGCGTCGCGCAGCCTGTCGAGCGGGTCGCGCCGTCGCTGGAGCCTAGCGAACAAGAGCGCGCCCTCAAGCGCCTCGATCATGAACTCGGCGCATGTGTCGGCGCGCTCAGGCTGCACCCCCTCAGCGATGAGGGCCTCGGCGAGGCGCGCTTGCCACGCCGCGTAGGCTTCGCGACAGGCCTCGCGCAGGGTGGGCTCCTGGTCGCTGACCTCCAGCGCCACGGTCGCCACCGGGCAGCCCTTGGTCCACTGGGAGCCTTCGAGCCGCGTGGTCAGCGCCTCAATGACCAGGCGCATCGCCGCTTGTGTGTCAGGCGCGGCCTCAAGCGCGGCGCGAAGCGAGGTCTCAAGCTCCCCCGCGCGCCAGCGGATGGCGGCCGCCGCCAGCGCCTCCTTGCCGCCTGGGAAGTGATAGTAGAGTGAGCCGCGCGGCGCGCCGCTGGCGGCGATCAGCTGGTTGAGGCCCGTGGCGTGGTAGCCCTGCGCTTCAATGAGCGCGGCGGCCGCCTCTACCATCCGCTGCTTGGTCTGCTCCCCCTTGCTCGCTGCGCTGTCGATCATCGCGGAGCTCCTGTGTTACGACGCTTCGATGGGTCATAATAGACCAGTCTTGATAAAAGTAAAGCGTCGCGAGACGTGAACACCTCACGAGCGTCTTAGGCCCCGCTCAGCGGGGATCGTCGGGGTCGGGGTCGGGCAGAGGCGCGAGCTTGGACGCTCACCAAGAGGCGTGCTTCTTCAAGGCGCGCTTGATCTTCGCGAACGCCTTCTTGAGGCCGGGATCTTTGAGGTCACTGAGGTCGGCGACGACGGCGGTGACGGGCAGCTTTTTACCGTAGTGACCGATGACGTCATTGAAGACCTCTGGATCTGAGCGCAGGCGCTTGATGTCGGGGAGGAGTCGCTCGCTGGCGCTGCGCTCCTCGTCGGTGCGCGCGTTGATCACGATGAGCTGGGCGCGCTCGATGCCCTCATAGCGTGGCGCTAGCGCCCAATGCTGTGACGTGGGCATGGCGAGCAGCGCAGCGGGTGAGGGTGGAGTGGGTGGTCGCAGCGGTCGTCCTAGCTCTTCAAGCAGCTGCGCAGAGTCTGGAGAGGATTCGAACTTTTGCAGGAGGCGCTCATGCGCGATCTGTCTCAGCTCGTAAGCGTTGCGCTGGACGCGCCGAAGCAGCCCCTGGCCCTCAAGCGGCGGTGGGGCGATGAAGACCCGCAGCTCGACGTGGCTGATGGGGCAGTCGCCCTCAATGAGCACGGCTGTCGAATACTCTTGCATGATGGCGAGCCCGTAGAACTTGTCCCAATCTTGCACCTCAAACCGATACGAGCCGACCGTGCTCGATCCCGCGCGCCGATAACGCTTTAGCTCCGCGTCGTGCTTCGTCTGCGAGACAAAGGCGAGTCGTCCTTGGGGGGCGCGCTCGGCGCGTATGCAGGCCGTGGTGGCGAGCTTGGCCTCGATGAGGCGCTCGATGAACGCGGTCTTGCCGACGCCTTCGGGGCCGTCCACATGAATCACTGAGCGTGCTCTCATCAGTCGATCTCTGAGGCTGGTGGCGAGCGCGCGGGCATGGCAGCCGCCGCTGCATCGCGCGTGGTGAGGGATCAGCTCTACTCGGATGCGTCGCGATCTGGCAAGGGGGGCGCTTGTAGGCCGAGCACCTTGAAGGCGGTTTGCAAGACCTCAACCTCTGCGGAGAGCTCATGGAGCTGCGCGTGCAAGCGCGCGCGCTCACGCTCTTGTTGGCGCAGCTCGGCGCTGGTGGGAGGATCGAGCAGCTCCCGCTCGCCAGCGGCCAAGAATTGGTCACGCCACAGCTCAACCTCGCTCAACAGGAGCCCGTGCGTGTGGGCAGCCTCAGCGGCCGTCCGCTCACCGCGCAAGAGCTGCATGACGAGGTCGATCTTGCGCTTGGCGCTCCAGCGGGCGCGCGCTTTGGGTCGCCTCGCACGACGTGATGCGGACATCTCAACCTCTTGTGGGGATAAGCGCAGTGATGCGGTTTGAGCTGATGAAGCGCAGCGGTTTGAGCGGCGAGTGGGGAGTGTCCGTGCGAGCTTAAGGACACCGCTCAAGCCGCGCTATGGATCGGAGCCCTCCAGCCGGTCTGCGCGCTCGGACGCCCTGCGCAGCGAGGCGCCCGTAGCGGCGCTCGCCAGCGCCACCGCCGCGAGCTCAGCGGGGCCTAACAGCTGCTCAGCCGCTGGGAACAGCTCAGCCTCTTCAAAGCGCACGTGATCGCGAAGCAGCTCACCGAACCGTCGCAGCTGCCCTCTGGCGTCGTCTCCCACCATCAAGAGAGCGCGAAGCTGCTGATGGTCAGCGCGTGTGCGGCGCGCCACCTCATCCGCGCCAGCCGCCTCCAGCGGTGGGAGCAGGAGGCGCTCCTCGATCTCGAAGTGAGGTTCAAGCTCGGCGCTGAACGCGGCGGCGATCGAGCCCCACATCAAGGCCACCTCAGCATCCGAGCCATCTGTCGCCGCCCTCACCGCGCGGCGCGCCAAGACGAGCGCGTGGTGGTGATCACGGCTGAGGTCTTGAAGGTTGGGATCGCGTCTCATCGTTGTCCTGATGTGGGGCTCGTCTCAAGCCGTCTCAGCAGCGGCGCACAGGTGGTCAGGTCCCCTTGGGCTGGGTCCAGCCGAGGGTGAGCAAGAAGGCGCTATCAGCGAGCGCCTCCACGTCGTGTCGCAGGCCTGACGCCATGGCGAGCACGCGCCCTGTGGCGACCTCGACCTCGCGATCAGGCAGCTGCAGCTTGAGCGCCCCGTCGAGCACCTGCACCGTCACGGTGGCGTCCGCGTCATGGTCGCCCATCTGCGCGCCGCGCCTCATCACGACCAACACCAACCTCAAATCGTCGGTGTGAATCAGCGCGCGGGCTGTGTGACCTGTGCGCGTGTAGGGTTCGAGCGTGCGCAGCTCGGCGATCAGCGCTTTGAGATTGAAGGTGGTGCCATCATCCAGTGGCTTGAGGCTTGACATGGGAGCTCCGGGTGTGTCCCGAGTATCTGCAGCAGGCTCAAGCGACCTGAATTTTCTCTCGGTAGGTTAGCCACAGCGCCTTCGAGCCTACCTCCCA
>CAYXWB010000400.1:0-4292 GCA_964468515.1 uncultured Bradymonadales bacterium
TGGCCCGAGCGCAGGTCCGTATTATAAGGCACGAACAGCGCGTTCGCGCCCTTGGCGCGCGCCATGCGGGCCAGCTCGGGGAACTCCACGTCGTAGCAGATCAGGATCGCGATCTTGCCGCAGTCGGTGTCAAACACCTTCAGCTGATCGCCCTGTGAGACGCCCCACCAGCGCGACTCTGCGGGCGTGATGTGCAGCTTGTACTGCTTGTCCACGCGCCCGTTGCGGTGGAACAGATACGCCACGTTGTAGAGCACGTCATCCTCGACCACCAGGTGGGTGCCGCCGATGATGTTGACGTTATATTTGATGGCCAGATCGCTGAACATCGCGACGTAGCGCGCGGTGAACTGATCCAAGCTGCGCACGCGCAGCGCGGGGCGCAGCGGCTCCACCAGCGGCAAGAGCTGGTTGGTGAGCAGCTCCGGGAACAGCAAGAAATCACAGCGCATGTCCGAGGCCAAATCCGCGTAATAGCCGCACTGTGAGGCGAAGTCCACAAACGACTCCGCCGGGCGCATCCGGTACTGGACCGCGGCCACGCGCGCGTAAGCGCGCACGGAGTAGTCCTCCTGGGGCAACCACTCGGGGTTGATCCACTCCATCAGCACGGCGCAGCCGCGCGAGGGGCGATCGGAGGGCAGGTACTTGTGCAGGACGCGGCGCAGATAGAAGCCTTGCGCGACCTGCGCGGTGAGCGTGTCGTCGATGAGCGTCTTGTTTAAGACCTCGCGGACGTACTCTTCAGGGGTGAGCTCGGTGTGCTCATGCAGCCCTGGCAGCCGCCCCGCGATGAACATGCGGCGCAGGTTGAGGCGGCGCATCAGCTCCTTGCGCTGCTCATAGATCCGGCGCGCGAGGCGCATCCCGCGATAGTCAGGGCTGACCGCGATGTCAATCCCATAGAGCGTGTCACCCTCGGGGTCATGCCCCTTGATCGAGCCATCGTCGGTCAGCTCCTTAAAGTTATGCGGCCCCTCCCAGTCCTCCCCCATCACGATCATCGCGCTGGAGGTGGCCACCAGCTCGCCGTCCAGCTCCACGCCGATCTGCCCCTCAGGGAAGGTCTTGATCTGGGCGCGAAAGTGGGACTGTCGCCAGGGAGCCATGGTGGGGAAGCAGGCGCGCTGGAGGGCGACCACGGCGTCGTAATCATCAGGGTGGAGCAGCCTGATCTCGAGGCGGCTCTCTCGCTCACTTTGCATCGTATCTCCTCAGAGGATCTGCAGCACACCTAGGCGGCGCCGCCCCGCAAAGTTAGGCACGGCGCCAGCGAGCGCAACGCGCGCGGCGCCGACGCCCTCACGCTCACCAGCGCCAAGCGCGGCTCAGCGGGGCTGATGGATGGTGACGAGCGCCGATGACGCGCTTGTGAGCGTGAGGGCGGCCGACAGCTCTATGGCGCTGATGCGTCTCATGGGCCTGCTGAGGCGATCGGTGCTCACCTTATGCTAAGCCACGAGCGCGCCATCAGATGATCACGCGCGCCCCAACGCGCGCGCGTTGCATCTTAGCTGCGACGCTGCTCCCCTCCCCTTCGCCCCGCGAGCGACACCCCATGCGAAAGCTCATCTCAGCGCTGCTGATGCTCCTGCTCACCATGAGCGCCTGCCAACGCAACCCCAGCGCGCCCGACGCGCAGGCGCCCGCCACGCATGAGGCGCCCGGCGCGCCGAGCGCCTCATCCGAGCGCGCGCCTGTTGAGCGCGCCACCGAGGGCGCTGAGGGGGGCAGCCCTCTGGCGCCCGCGCCGCGCGATGGCGAGGCGCTCGCCACGTTTGCGGGCGGCTGCTTCTGGTGCATGGAGGGGCCGTTTGAGCAGATCGAGGGCGTGCGCGCGGTGTTATCGGGCTACACCGATGGGCCTGAGCGGGGGCCATCCTACAAGCAGGTCTCCTCGGGGCGCACGGGTCACACGGAGGCCGTGCTCGTCTATTATGATCCTGCCACGGTGCGCTATGAGGCGCTGCTCGACGCGTACTGGCGCAGCATGGATCCCACCGACGCGGACGGCCAGTTCGGCGATCGCGGCGCGCAGTATCGGCCTGGGATCTTCGTCCATGATGACGTCCAGCGCCAAGCGGCGCAGTCCTCCAAGGAGGCGCTGGCGCAGAGCGGGCGCTTTGACAAGCCGATCATCGTGCCCATTAAAGACGCGGGCGACTTCTGGGTCGCTGAGGACTATCATCAGGACTATTACAAGACCAACGCTGGTCATTATGAGCGCTATCGGGTGGGGTCAGGGCGCGCGGGGTACTTGAAACGCGTGTGGGGCGCTGAGTCGAATTGACACCTTCCCGCCCACACGCTCACCGCCCGAGACGCGCCGTCGCGGCTATCAGCGCGCGCGCAGACAGAGTATAAGCGCTAGGTGCTTGGGCGCTGGGGCTGCACGAGGTGAGGACGATGAGTGAGGACTGGGAGAAGCTCGCTGGCGAGCGTGGCGAGCGCGTGACGACGAGCCGCCTCAAGCGGATGTGGCGCCTGGGCTCCGTGGGCGCGGGCGTAGCCGCGTCCTCGCTGGCGGGCAAGGTCAAGAGCGCTATCACTGGCGAGCAAGAAGACGCGCAGGCCATCCACCGCAAGAACGCGCAGCGCTTGGTGCAGGTCATGGGCCAGCTCAAGGGCGCGTCGATGAAGATCGGCCAGATCCTCTCCGCAGATCCGGAGCTGCTGCCGCCGGAGTTCTCACAGGGCATGACCGCGCTCCAGCGCGACGCGCCGCCCATGACCTACGCCACCGTCAAGGCCCAGATCGAGGCCGCCTTGGAGCGCCCCATGGAGACGGTGTTCGCGTGGTTTGATCCTGAGCCTTTGGGGGCGGCGAGCATCGGGCAGGTGCATCGAGCGCGTCTGGAGAGCGGTGAGGATGTGGCGGTGAAGGTGCAATACCCCGGCGTGGCTGAGTCGCTGGAGAGCGACCTCAAGACGCTCAAGTCGATGCTCACCGCGGGGCGCACGCTGATCGATCGCCAGCGCCTCGACCATTACTTTGAGGAGATCGGCGCCTCGCTGCGCCAAGAGGCTGACTACACGCTGGAGGCGCGCAACCTGGAGCGCTTCAGCGCGCTGCTTCAGGAGGGTCGCGAGGGCGTGCGCGCGCCCAAGCCCTACTTGCAGTGGACCGCGCCGCAGGTGCTGGTGATGGAGTATGTCGCGGGCCGCAAGCTCGACGAGGCGCTTGAGACGATGACCCCGCAAGAGCGCGCGCCCATCTTGGCGCGCTGGGTGGACCTCTACGCCTGGATGTTCCACGAGGCCAACGCGCTGCACGCCGATCCGCACCCGGGCAACTTCCTGCTCAACGACGCGGGGGAGCTGATCGTGCTCGACTTCGGCTGCGTGCGCGACTACGAGCCCGCCTTCACGGACGGCATGTTAGAGATCCTGGCTTGCATCTGGGATGACGACCATGCGCGCGCCATCCCGGTCTACAAGAAGCTCGGCTTTGGGCGCGCGGGGATGGACTTCGACAGCCTCGACCCGAAGCTCTTGGCCGAGTATCACGACATCATCCTGGCGCCCTTCATGCGTGATGAGGCGTTCGACTTCGCCAGCTGGAAGCCTGCGATGGAGGGCAAGGCGTGGATGCTCGGTCATCCCACCTTCTGGGGTTTGGTGCCGCCGCCCGAGGCGCTGCTGTATCTGCGCGTGCTGAGCGCCATCAAGGGCTTGTTGGCCAAGCTCGACGCCAAGATTAACGTCTATGGGGCGTCGTACGCGACGGCGGTGCGTCGCGGCGTGGTCAAGCCCTGAGCGTAGCCTGTGATGCGCTAAAGCGGAGCGGGCTGCTCAAGGATCAACCTCAGGGGCGCTGTCACCGCCCATCGCGCACACTTGCTTAAAGTGTTCAGCTGACACGGGCTGCACGCTCAATCGCTGGCCACGCTTGACGACCAGCATGTCGCTCAAGCTGGGCGCCTCCTTGAGCTGCGCGAGCGTCACGCGCTCGGGCAGCGCGCGCAGCGCGCGCACGCCGACGACCACCCACGGGTTCTTCGCCTCGCTGGCGCGCGGATCAAAGTAATCGGAGGCGGGATCGAGCGCGCTGTGATCGGGCTCGGCGCTGGCCACGATCTCGGCCAACCCCACCACATGCGGCGGCTTGTCGTTGGAGTGGTAGAACAGCACCAGATCGCCCACCTGCACTTCATCGCGCATGAGGTTGCGCGCTTGATAGTTGCGCACGCCGTCCCACCACGAGGTCTGCTCAGGGCAGGCGCGCAGATCATCGAATGAGAAGGCGTCGGGCTCGCTCTTAAAGAGCCAATAGCGGCGCGCTGACATGGCCA
>CAYXWB010000401.1:0-4268 GCA_964468515.1 uncultured Bradymonadales bacterium
AGCTCATCGATGATCCGAGCATCGTCGGTCAGCTCATGCCGATCGATCCGCTGCTGGGCGCGCGTCGGCTTCGACCGGCGGAGCTCAATGATATCAAGGCTTGGATTGACAATGGCGCGGTCGAGGATGAGTGAGGTCGCTTAGCGCGTTACCTTATCTCACCACTGGCGAGACTGAGGTGACCCTATGCGAAGCACGACATTCCCAACGCGACTGGTTCACGAGGCGCGGGCGCGCGCGCAGCATGGTGATCCGCTGATCGATGCGCTCGGCGCGGCGTTGTCCTGCGGCGACCCGCTGGCCGATGCGGCGGTAGAGGCCTTGAGCGGCCCGAGCGCGAGCCGCATCTTAGACGCGGCGCTTGCGGGTGATCGTAGCGCGGCACCAGCGGCGCTGGTCGCGCTGCTTGAGTCGCTCGAACAGCCGCCCGCCTGGGTTGACTGGGGGGGCTTTGATCGCGGCGGCCAAGCGATGATTGAGGCGGGCTTACCAGGGGGGGTGGTGTTAGGGGCGCGCTCGCTGCTGATGGGCTACATCGCGCCAGGGGGTAACAAGCCGCTGGCGTTCTCGGGCAGGCTCAACGCGCACGCGCACCGGCGCATCGCGGAGACGGCGCGTTTTGTCCAGGCGGTGTGTCAGCCTGGGGGGATGCGGCCCGGCGCGCAAGGCTTCAACATCACGGTGCGCGTGCGCCTGATGCACGCGCGCGTGCGGATGATGATCCTGCGCAGCGGGCGCTGGGATGAGGGGGCGTGGGGCGTGCCGATCAACCAGCACGACATGATGGCTACCATCATGCTGTTCTCGCTGGTGTGGATGGAGGGGATGGCGATCTTTGGCGCGCCGCTGCCCGAGCCTCAAGCGCGCGAGCTGCTCCAGCTGTGGCGTTATGTAGGGCACGTGATCGGCGTCTCAGCCCAGGTGGCGCCCGCCACATTAGAGGAGGCCAAGCGCTATATGGCGGCGATTCGGGCGACGCAGGGGCCGCCCGACGAGGACGCGCGTGCGCTGGTGCGCGCGTTCATTCAGTCGCAGGCGCCAGCCCATGAGTCAGCGCGCGCGCGCGAGGTGCGCGAGGCGTTTCAGCAAGAGATGGTGCGCTTGATGCTCGGTGACACCATCGCTGACGCGCTCGGCTTGGAGCGCAGCGTGGCCGCGCACTTGGCCGTGCGCTCACTGCGTCACAGCGTCGCGGCTGTAGGGCGCTTGCGTCATCTGCCGGGCGGCCAAGAGGCGTTCGCGCGTGCGGGGCAGCGCTACTGGGACTGGTCCGTAGCGGTTGGCTTAGGCGGCGTGCCCGCGCGCTTTGATCTGCCCGACAAGCTGGCTGAGGCGGGCTGAGCCTGCGCGCGCGCGATGGCCCTCGCGCGTTGCGCTTGGCGCTGGGGGCGGCTATCCTGCGCGCTGATGGACAGCAGCGCGCGCGCGCGCGTCGCTTGAGCGACACCGCGTGCTAACAGGAGTCAGCGTGATGCAGCCGTGGCGAGCGTGGGGGAGAGTGCTGAGCTTGGTCATGGTGGCGCTGATGATGGGCTCGTGTCGCGATGAGCCGCGCGAGGTGGCGCCACCCGCGCCCACCTTCACACCGATGGGCTCGCTGTCGCTCCCCGAAGGGCGCGGCAGCTTTCGCTTCGGCGCGGCCACCGCCGCCGCTCAGATCGAGGACGGCCTCGATCGCAACGACTGGTACTTCTGGACCTTGCCCGAGGCTCAAGGCGGCCGGGGTCAGAGCGAGCCCGTGGGCCAAGCGGTGCAAGGCGCCACGCGCGCTGTGGAGGATGTCGGCCTGCTGACGCAGGCCAACCTGGAGGCCTACCGCTTCAGCGTGGACTGGTCGCGCATTGAGCCTGAGCGTGGCGTCATCAGCCAAGCGGGGCTGGACCATTACAGCGCGCAGCTTGACGCGCTGGTGGCGGCGAACATCCGCCCCATGATCACGCTGCATCACTTCTCTAGTCCCATCTGGGTCGATGACTTTCGCCAGCCGCCATGCCCCGATGACGCCACGCCCAGCGACGAGAACCTGTGCGGCTGGGGCCACCCTCAAGGCGGCGAGCTGATCATTGAGGCGCTGGCCAAGCACGCGGCGCTGTTGGCGCGCGCGTATGGGGACCGCGTCGATGAGTGGTGCACCCTCAATGAGCCGATCAACTACCTCATCGCCAGCTACGGCGCGGCGGTGTTCCCGCCGGGCCAGCGCTTCCTGCTCGGTGAGTTTGACCGGCTGGTGAACATCTTCAGGTTCTATCTGCGCGCCCATGTGGCCATGTACGACGCCATCAAGGCCAACGATCTGATCGACGCGGATGGCGATGGGCAGGCCGCGTCAGTGGGCTTGAGCCTGTCGATCGCGGACTGGGTGCCCGCCAACAGGAATCGCCCAAGCTCACTGCCTGAGGATGTGCGCGCCGCTGAGGCGGTCTCTTACGTCTATCACTTCTTGTTCATCGACGCGCTCACGCAGGGCCAGTTCGACAGCGACCTCGATCAGCGCGGCGATGAGTCCCACCCTGACTGGCTGGGCAAGCTCGACTGGCTCGGCCTGCAGTACTACTTTCGCGCGGGCGTCACGAGCCGCGTCAAGCTCATCCCCGTCGTTGACGCCACGATCTGCTTTGGCACCTTTGACTTGGGCTCCTGTCTGCCCCCCGAAGATCCCACGCACTTTGTACCCGCCATGGGCTATGAGTTCTGGGCGCCTGGCATGGGCAAGATCATGCGTCAATTTGGCGCGCGCTATCCTGAGCTGCCGCTCGTGATCACGGAGTCGGGCATCGCCACGGAGGTCGGCGCGCGGCGCGCTGAGCACATCGTGCGCACGCTCCAGCAGATCAAGGCCGTGCGCGATGAGGGGGTGGACGTGCGCGGCTATTATCACTGGAGCTTGATGGACAACTTCGAGTGGGCTGAGGGTTATGAGCCGAAGTTTGGCCTGTTCAGCGTCGATCTCAACAGCTACGAGCGCGCCTCCACCCTCGGCGCGGAGGTCTTGGGCCAGATCGCTGGCACGCGCGATCTGTCCGATGAGGTGATCACGCTGTATGGTGGCGATGGCCCCATGACGCCCGAGGCCGCCCACGGGGGGCAGTGATGCGCGCTCAAGCGCGCGCGCGGCTGCTCACCTGCGCGCTCACCATGGCGCTCGCGAGCTGCGCCCCAAGCGCCACGGTGGCGCCGCCACAGGCGGCGTCCTCGCCCAGCGATGCGCAGCGACTGGCCGCCTCATCGCCCCCGCCCGAGCTGTCGCCTGAGCCACCGCCCACCTTCGTCGTGGCGGCGCGGGGCGCGGCTCTGTACCGCTCCCCCGACGATGACGCGCCGCTGCTGGTGTGGCGCTCCCCTGAGGAGCTCGCGCGAGCGCGCGCAGACGCTGAGGCCGCGGCCCTCGCGCTTGAGCGCGAGGACGCGCTCAAGCGCGAGCGCACAGCGCGAGCGCAGAAGAAGCGCGCGAAGAAGAAGCCTCGCCAGAAGAAGAAGCGCGCGAAGAAGAAGCTGTCGGCCGCGCAGCGTCGCGCGGCGGCGACGCGCGCGCGTGAGCGCGCGGCGCGCCAGCGTCGCGCGGCGGCGACGCGCATCGTGCGTCAGCGCGAGCGCGAGGCCGAGGCCGCGCCGCTGGCCGATCCGCGCCGCGATTACATGGCGCTGCGGCTCGTGCGCTGGCATGACGCTCAGTGGGCTGAGGTTGAGACGCTCACCGCGGAGGAGGGCGCCCAACACTGCTGGCTAGGCCCGCTCATCGGCCTAGAGGCCGCGCGGCTGCGCCTGTTCGTGCGTCGCGACGCGCTCGTGCCTGTGCTGCGTCGTCAAGAAGAGCTCACGCTCGAAGGCGCGCGCCCCATTCGCTTGCAGCCGGGCGTGGTCATCACCGCCCGCGATGTGGCGATCGCCCAAGTCGAGGTTGATGGCTACCGCTGGCGCCTCGCCGTGCCCCTCGATCAGATCGCCACGGGCTACAATCGCCCGCAGCGCTTTGAGGTGCCCGAGACGAGCGTGCGCTTCACCCCCGAGGCGCTGGCGCACGGCCTCGTGCGGCTCGACAAGGATCAGGTCATGCCGCAGCTGCCCTACCTCGATCAGTTCGTCCACGGCGTCGCGCAGCGCGGCAAGCGAGTGGTCATCTCGACCCTCTCGCCATGCGGCTCATGGACGCTGCGCGCGGTCGATGGCTCATTCGAGGCGCTGAGCGAGCGCCCGACGCGACGGCTCGGTGACATGGCCGCGCGCCCCTCGCTCGCGCTGGCGAAGAGCTCGCTCCTGCCGCTCACGCC
>CAYXWB010000402.1:0-4264 GCA_964468515.1 uncultured Bradymonadales bacterium
CGGTGGGGCCGATCAGCAGGATGTTCGACTTCTGCAGCTCGACGTCACCGCCGCGATCGAGGTGACTCTCAATGCGCTTGTAGTGGTTATGCACCGCCACCGAGAGCACCTTCTTGGCGCGCTCTTGGCCGATGACGTACTCATCAAGCACCACCTTAATGTCGGCGGGCTTGGGCACGCTCGCGATGCCCGCGGCGAGGTCCTCGCGCTCCAATTCTTGATCAATGATCCCGCCACAGAGCGAGATGCACTGATCGCAGATGTATACGGTCGGCCCCGCGATGAGCTTCTGCACTTCGCGCTGGCTCTTGCCGCAGAACGAGCAACACAGGTTGGTGTGCCCGCCGCCCGGTCCTTTCTTCGTCATGGCCTCAACGTCCTGAGTCGTGCTGTCTGCTGGGCGAGCGAGGGGCTCACGCGCCGCCCTTGTCGGGGCGATGGGGGAGCACCTCATCAATGAGGCCGTAAGCTACAGCCTCATCACCGCCGAGGAAGCGATCGCGATCGGTGTCACGGGCGATCTGCTCGATATCTTTGCCCGTGTGGCGAGCCAAGATCTGGTTGAGCTTCTCACGCATGCGCAGGATCTCGCGCGCTTGGATGTCAATGTCGGACGCCTGACCGCCGATCTCACCGCTCCATGGCTGGTGGATCAGGATGCGCGAGTTGGGCAGCGCGAAGCGGCGGCCCTTCTCACCGGCGGCCAAGAGCAGCGCGCCCATCGACGCGGCCTGCCCCAAGCAGATGGTCGCCACCGGGGGGCGCACATACTGCATGGTGTCATAGATGGCGAGGCCTGCGGTGACGCTGCCGCCGGGGGAGTTGATGTAGAGCGAGATCTCCTTCTCAGGATCGCTGCTCTCCAAGAACAACAGCTGCGCGATGATGGTGCTGGCGACGGTGTCCGTGACCTGTGTCCCGAGGAACACGATCCGGTCCTTGAGCAGGCGACTGTAGATGTCCCAGCCGCGCTCACCGCGATGGGTCTGCTCGACGATGTTGGGGATGAAGCCCATAGTTTGGCGTCCTCTTAGGTGATGCGCTGGCGCGCGCGCACGACTGACGGGCCGCGCCAGACTTTGTGGACAACGCCCCGCTGGCGACCCTCATTCCTGAAGCAGGCGCGGGGCGCGCCGTTCAAGCGCGCCCCGCGTCATGATCACTCAGCCTGCTCGGTCGCTTCCACGGCCTTGACCTCAGCCACCTCGACCGCAGGAGCAGCCTCAGCCTCGTCCTCAGCGGCGCTGGGCCAGGGGATCTCCGTGATGGAGGCCTCCTTGAGCAAGAGCGCGACGGTCTTATCGAGCATCACCGTGGCCTGCGCTTGGGCCATGCGGTTCTGATCCGCGCGGATGAACTGCTCAAGCTGCGCTGGGGTCGCGCGCATCTGAGGTGCCTGCGCCACAAAGTACGCCTTCATGTCCTCTGGCGTGACCTTGATCTTCTCCTTCTGAGCGATCGCCATCAGGACGAACTCTGACTTGAGCTGGTCTGCTTGGCGCACGCGCGTGTCCTCAACGAGCGCCTGGATGTTAATCCCGAGCTGGGCCGCGTTGATGCCCTGCTGCTCAAGCTGCTCAAGCTGCTGCTGGACGCTGTTCTGCGCCTGCTGCGTCTGGAAGCGAGGCGGCAGCTCGAAGCTGTTCTGCGCAAGGAGCGCCTTGATCAAGCTCTGCTCGGCCAAGCGGTTGGCCTCAGCCAAGCGCTGCGCCGCCAGCTCATCGCGCAGCACGGTCTTGAGCTGCTCAAGCGTCTCGGCCTTGCCCGAGTCCACGGCCAGCTCATCATCCAGCGCGGGCAGCACGCGGGTCTTGACGCCCTTGACGTCAAGCTCAAGCTCGATCTCCTGACCGCGCAGCGCCTCGACGGGGAAGTTGTCAGCCAAGGTGACCTTGGCGATGACGACACCCTGCGAGGCGGCGCCCTCAAGCGCCTCCTCAATGCCTGGCAGCGCCTGACCCTTGCCCACCTCGATCGCGACCCCCTCGCCGCGCATATCCGCAAGCTCCGGCTCATCGCCCAGCGCCTTGAAGTCAAGCTCCACGGTGTCGCCCTTGACGATCGTCTCACGATCGGTGACGGGCTCAAGGGTGGCGTGCTCCTCTTGGAGCTCGGCGAGGGCTTGGTCGACGGCCTCATCGGCGATCTCGACGACGGGGCGCTCGATCTCAAGGCCCATGTAGCCGACCGGGTCCAGCTCGGGGCGCAGCTCGAAGTCGACCTTGAACGACAGCCCGGCGTCCTCGGAGGGCGCGCCCTCAAAGCGGGGCTGCGCCAAGAACAGGACCTGACCTTGCTGCTCATTGAGCAGCTGGTCGACCTGCTCGTTGACGAGCTTCTCGACCACGTCCTGCATCACGGAGGCGCCGTAGTTGCGCTTCATCACGGACAGAGGCACTTGGCCCTTGCGAAAGCCCGAGAGCTTGACGCGCTGCGACAGATCCTTGAGCGCTTTGTTGTATGTGCGACGAAACGACTCTGCCGTGACCGTCACCGCTGCCACACGCGAGCACTCCCCTGTCACCTCAACCTGATAGGCCATGAAGCCGCTCCTCCTGATACACTTTTTGACTTAGCGCTGGGCGTCACTGACGCCCAGCGCGCCGCATGACGCGCTTGAAGCGCGCGCCTTGCTGCGATGATGATGATTTGCGCCACATGCGAGAGAGGGGACTCGAACCCCTACAGGTTGCCCCACTGGAACCTAAACCCAGCGCGTCTACCAATTCCGCCACTCTCGCTCACCCAACAGGCCCGCCAGAGCGCGCCGCTGGCTGTCGACGCGGAACCCTAGCGGAGCCGTGTCATACAGTCAATCGGTCTGACGCATGTGTGTCACACACGTCAAAAGACAAGAGAGCCGAACGTCTGCACGTCCGGCTCTCTTGAGTGGGTCAGGAAGGACTCGAACCTTCAACCAGCGGATTAAGAGTCCGATGCTCTACCAAATTGAGCTACTGACCCGCGCGTGACGCCATGGCTGCGTCATTCACGGAGGAGCCTTCTAGCGAGAGCGAGAGGCGCTGTCAATCGTTTTTATCTTTTTCTCAGCGCCCGCGCGCTATCCCTGCGTTAAACTCAGCGTGAGCGCTCCCCACCCCTGACGCGAGGTCTAAGCCGCTGATGCACCCTCCCCACGATGAGCTGCCCGACGCAGCCACAGAGCCGCTGCGAGCACGCGCGCTGCTGCGGCTGAGCGAGCGCACGAGGGCGGGCGCGCTGCGCGCCACGCTGTCGTCACGTCACGAGCGCGTATTCTTGACCATCTTGGGCGTGCTCTACGGGCTCGTGCCCACGCTCGCCCTGTTCGACTGTCTCTACGTTGGCGGGCTTTTTGGCCTGATCCTCTACGTCCCAGGGCTCATCCTCTATCTGCTCGCGCTCGCGCTCACGCTGCTGGCGGTGATCTTCGCTGAGGCGAGCGCGCGACGCGCGCGCGCAGCGCTCACGCGTCGCGCCTATGGCGAGCTGCGCGCGCAGCTCCCAAGCGACGCGCCGCCAGGCGCGTTAGAGCTCACGAGCGCAGCGCAGGAGCGCGCGGGCGCGCTCACCCAAGCACAAGAGGCAGGAGCGGTCACGATCACAACGCGAGAGGAGGTGTGAGGCGCCCGCAGGGCGCGAGTGATGGCGTAACTTGGACGATCTGCGCATAAAATCTAGGTCAACGATGCACCGCGCCCGAGGTTGTGCGGTCGCGATGCCCCTTATCGAGCGCGCTGCATCGCTTAAAAGTGGGGGAGCCCAAGGGCGCGGCCTCAGGTAGAAGCCTCCTTGAGCGCCTCCGCTTGGAAGTGTGCGCGCAGGGGATCGATGACCTCCTCGACTTGGCCTTCGAGGACTTGGGCGAGCCGGTGGGTGGTGAAGTTGATGCGGTGATCGGTGATGCGTGATTGGGGGAAGTTGTAGGTGCGAATGCGCTCGGAGCGGTCGCCGGAGCCGACCTGCTGACGCCGGTCGGCGGCGACGCTGTCGCGCTGGGTCTGCAGGAGGTGATCGGCCAGCAGGGCGCGCAGCATCTTCATGGCGGTGGCCTTGTTTTGATGCTGTGAGCGCTCGCTCTGGCACTGGGTGACGACCTTAGTGGGCAGGTGAGTGATGCGCACGGCGGAGTCGGTGGTGTTGACGTGCTGGCCGCCCGCGCCGCTGGAGCGATAGACATCAATGCGCAGGTCCGACTCATCGATCTGGACCTCGACCTCATCGACCTCAGGCAAGATGGCGACGGTGACGGCGCTGGTGTGGATGCGGCCTTGGCTCTCGGTCT
>CAYXWB010000403.1:0-4223 GCA_964468515.1 uncultured Bradymonadales bacterium
GAACAACCCCAACGTCGAGAAGACCTTTGGCACGCGCCACCGCGCGGCGATCGGCCTGAGCGAGGACACCGACGCTGCGGTCGCGATCGTGAGCGAGGAGACAGGGATCATCTCGGTGGCTTATCGCGGCGAGCTATATCGCGACCTGGAGGCCACGGAGCTGCGTGAGCTGCTGCAGAGCATCTTCTTGTCGCGCCCCGGCTCAGGCAGCAAGCGCGACGGGCTGCGCGAGGTGGTGGCGCGGCTGGGTCGCAAGGCCACAGGGGTGAAGCGCGGCGAGGAGCGCCTATGAAGTTCAGCCCGCGCGACTGGTTGACTCGGCTGTTCTGGGAGAACATCTACTACAAGCTGCTGGCGGCAGCGCTGGTGGCGGTGCTGTTCATCTGGGTGCGCGGCGATCGTGAGGCGGAGCTTGACGTGTTCGCCCCCGTGCGGGTGGTGGTGCCAGAGGATCAGGTGTTGACCTCGGCGGCCGTGGATCGTGTCAAGGTGACACTGTCGGGGCGTTGGGGCGCGATCTCGACCTTTGGCAATCGTTCGCTGGAGCCGCTCTTGGTGGTGCTGGATCCCGGCGCGATCGAAGATGACGTGGTGACGCTGACGCCTGATCTGGTGAAGACGCCCTCAGGGCTGCGCGCGGTGGCGATCCAGCCATCGTTCTTCCGCGTGAGCTTAGCGCCGCGCCTGACGCGTCAAGTGCCTGTGCGCGTGCGTCAGGTGGGCGAGCCTGCGGTGGGGCATGTGTTGGGCGAGGTGGCGGTGGAGCCTGCGCTGGTAGAGATCAGCGGCCCGCGCGATCAGATCGAGCGCACGCGCTTTGTGCTGACGGAGCCTGTCGATGTGTCGGGGCGCATGCAGAGCTTCGAGGAGCGGGTGCAGCTGCGCCATGACAGCCCGTATGTGCGCGACAGCTTGGAGGGGCTGGTCAAGGTGAAGGTGGCGCTCCAGACCTTGAGCGTGGAGCGCGCGCTGCGCGATGTGCCCGTGGTGGCGGTCAACACGACCTTGCGCGCGCAGGTGCGCCCCACGCAAGTGGACCTGGTGCTACGCGGTCCCAAGGCGACGCTCGACGCGCTGCGCCCCGACACGCTGCTGGCGCTGGTCGATCTTGACGAGCAGGGGCGCCAGCCCGGCACCTTTCAGCGCCAAGTGCAGATCCGCAACCTGCCGCCTGGGGTCACGATCGTGTCACACCAGCCCACAGACTTCACTGTGCAGCTTCGCGCGCCTAGTGACGGCGCGCCGTGAGCGGCGCTTGACGCGCTGACGCGGGCGAAGTAACCCCGAGGGCCGCGCGCGCTGGCGCTCGCATCACGCAATCCGCTCACGCGAGGGAGCATGTCACGCAAGCTGTTTGGGACCGATGGCATCCGTGGAGTGGCGAACACTTATCCGATGACCGCAGAGGTGGCCGTCAAGCTCGGCCAAGCGATCGCGCATCACTTTCGTCACAAGCCGCTGCGACGCAGCCAAGCGCCCGGTCAGCGGGCGCGCATCCTGATCGGCAAGGACACGCGCCTGTCAGGCTACATGTTTGAGGCCAGCCTCGTCGCGGGCATCACGAGCATGGGCGTGGACGTGCAGCTGGTGGGGCCGCTGCCTACACCAGGGATCTCGTTCCTCACGGCGGGCATGCGCGCCGATGGTGGGATCGTCATCTCGGCAAGTCATAACGCGTTTATGGACAACGGCATCAAGATCTTCGGCCCCGACGGCTACAAGCTGCCCGATGAGGAGGAGCTTGAGATCGAGGCGCTCGTGTTCCGCGACGATCTTCCCGCTGCGGCGGGCCGTCAGCTGGGACGCACGCGCCGCATCGACGATGCCGATGGCCGCTACATCGTGTTCGTCAAGAACACCTTCCCGCGCGATCTGACCTTGGACGGGCTGCGCGTGGTCGTGGACTGCGCGCATGGCGCGGCCTACAAGGTGGCGCCTGCGGTGCTGCGCGAGCTTGGCGCGGAGGTCTTCGCCATCGGCGTGGAGCCCAGCGGCCTCAACATCAATGAGGACTGCGGCAGCCTCTATCCGCAGGCGGCGATCAAGCGGCTGCACGAGACGCGCGCCGATGTGGGCATCACGCTTGATGGCGACGCTGACCGCGTGATCCTCATCGATGAGGCTGGCGAGGTGGTGGATGGCGACACCCTCATGGCGCTGGCCGCGCTGCACCTCAAGGAGACAGGTCAGCTGCGTCACGACACCATGGTCGCGACCGTGATGAGCAACATCGGCATGGAGGTGGCGCTGCGCGAGCGCGGCATCCGCATGGTGCGAAGCGCGGTGGGCGATCGTTACGTCGTCGAGGCGATGCGTCAGCACGACCTCAACTTTGGCGGCGAGCAGTCGGGCCACATGATCTTCTTGGATCACTCGCCCACGGGTGATGGGCTCATCGCCGCGCTGCAGGTGCTGGCGATCATGCGCCGCACGGGCAAGCCGCTGAGCGAGCTGCGTCAGATCCTGCGGTTGTATCCGCAGGTCCTCATCAACCTCAAGGTCAAAGAGAAACCACCGCTGGAGACGCTGCCTGAGTTTCAGGCGCTGTGTGCCGAGGTGGAGGAGCAGCTCGGCGACAGCGGGCGCGTGCTGGTGCGCTACTCCGGCACGGAGCCCAAGGCGCGCGTCATGGTCGAGGGGCCTGATGAGGAGCTGGTGAACGCGCTGGCCAAGCGCTTGGCGGATGCGCTGCGCGAGGCCATCGGCGCTTGAGCTTGTCGGATTGATGCGCGTCACCCCAGGCGCGCGGTCACAGGAGATGTGTGATGTCGCAGGAGCTTCCTGAGCTTTCTTTGCGCCCAAGGCTGGGCGTCAACGTGGATCATATCGCTACGCTGCGCCAAGCGCGCGGCACGACCTACCCTGATCCTGTCACCGCCGCAGCCCTCGCGGAGCTCGCGGGCGCCGATCAGATCACCGTGCACCTGCGCGAGGATCGGCGTCACATCCAAGATCGGGACGTGGCGCTGCTGCGTCAGACGGTGCAGACGCGCCTGAACTTGGAGATGGGCGCGACCCAAGAAATGCTCCAGATCGCCATCGCGGTGCGCCCTGACATGGTGACGCTCGTGCCCGAGAAGCGCGAGGAGCGCACTACCGAGGGCGGCCTCGACGTGGTGGGCCAGCGCGCCGTGCTCGGCGATTACATCAAGCGCCTGCGTGACAGCGGCGCGGTGGTGAGCTTGTTTATTGATCCTGATGAGGCGCAGCTTGAGGCCAGCGCCGCGCTGGGCGTGGAGCTGGTGGAGCTGCACACGGGCGACTACTGTGAGGCGCTCGACGCGTGGACCAACCGCGTGGGCGAGCATCGCGACCGCGCGACAGAGCTTGCGCGGCTGCGCGTCGCCGCCAAGCAGGGGCGCGCGCTGGGGCTCATCATGGCGGCGGGTCATGGCTTGGACTATAAGAACGTGCTGGAGGTCGCCGCCATCAGCGAGCTTGAGGAGTTCAATATTGGCCACAGCATCATCGCGCGCGCGTCGCTGGTCGGCTTAGAGCGCGCGGTGCGTGAGATGATCGAGGCGTTGGAGCGAGGCCGCATGATGGCCCGCTAGCTTGAGCCCAGTGAGGCCCTTGTGAGACTGGTCACCCCGGCGCAGATGCGTCAGATGGACGCCACCACGATCGACACGCTCGGCTTGCCTGGCGTGATCCTGATGGAGCGCGCGGCGCTCGGGGCCGTCGAGGTGGCGCTGTCGCGCTTCGCGCTTCGCCCGGGCGATCGCGTAGGCGTGCTGTGCGGCGGCGGCAACAACGGCGGCGACGGGCTCGCCACGGCGCGCTTGCTGTCGCAGCGCGGCCTGGAGGTGGCGCTGGGGCTGCTCGTTGATCCTGCCTCACTCCAAGGCGACGCTGCGCTCAACATGCGGGCCGCGCAGGCCTTGGCCTTGCCGATGCACTTCTTGCACGACGCGGGCGACGACCTGCCCGACAAGCTCCAGGCGATGGGGCGCTGCGCGTTGTGGATCGACGCCCTCTTGGGCACAGGCTTAAACCGAGCGCCGTCAGCGCCCTTCGCTGGCGCGATCGCACACCTCAACAGACAGCAGCGCGTGCTGGCGCTCGATCTGCCAAGCGGCGTTGAGGGCGACAGCGGACGCGGGCGCGGCGGGGGCGCCCGCGCGGGCGGGGCCGCGCCCCTCGCGCGGCCCAACCGGGGGGTTGCGGGTGGGCCGGGGGGCGCGGTGGCGTCCTGCGTCCGGTGCGGCCTCTACCTCGTGGAC
>CAYXWB010000404.1:0-4211 GCA_964468515.1 uncultured Bradymonadales bacterium
AAGTCGCGCTCAGGATAATACGCGCGCAGCTGCGCGTTCATGCGCGGCCCTCGATCGCGCGCGATGATCATCGGCCCGTCAAAGCGCGCGCTGTTGTGTGAGAAGCCCGCCCAAAAATCACGATCACCGCCAGGCACCAAGACCACCGCGCCCTCAACCTCAGCCTCATCAAGCGCTTGAGAGGCGCCCTTGAGCCATCCCCAGCCGCCGCTGTAATACGCCCACTTCTCGGGCAGATCACGCGTCACGCTGTACGCTGGCCACACCAGCGCGCTGGCCAGCACGAGCGCCATCACCGCGCGCCTCGCGCGCGGTGCGCGCAGCGCCAAAGCGCCGCGCCGCGCCTCATCCACGCCCATCACCAGCAGCAGCATCATGTACGGCAGCGCCTCGAAGTAGTAGCGCGCCCCGTACAGCTGGCCGTGGTAGTAATAGAAGAAGTACACCCCCACCAAGCTCAGCGACAGCGCCCCCAGCAGCAGCTTGACGCGCCACGCGCGCGCGCTCAAGCACGGCAACACGAGCCCACCGATCGCCACACCCACCCCGAACAGATCCCAGCGCACATGCTCCAGACGCAGCCGCGTCACCGCCACCGCCTGCGCCCAAGTGAAATGCCCCGCTGGCCCAAGATCGGGGCCATGCTCGCGCGGGCAGCCAATATCGGGCGCGATCCCCAGCCGATGACAGCGCGGGCGAGGTTCGGTGAGCGCGAAGTAATGATCCTGCGCGAAGCTCAGCGGGTGGCCTGTCATCAACGCGTTGTGGATCAGCTGGAGGCTGCCCACCGGCACCAAGCCCGCCCCAAACCACAAGAGCGCGCGCGCTGATACCTCACGACGCCCGATCAGCCACACACCCGCTACGATCATCGGCAAGGACAGCGCCACCGCCGTCGCCGCGCGCACGGTGAACATATAGCCCAAGCACGCGCCCGCCACCGTCAGCCACCACGACGCGCCCCCCTCGCGAAAGCGCAGCCCGCTATACAGCGCGCCAAGCCCCAGCGCGCAGGCCAGCATGTGCGCCATCATCGAGCCGCCCTGCACCACGAACACCGCGCTCACCACCAGCAGGAGCGCGGCCACTCGCCCCTGCGCCTCCCCGATCAATCGCCTGCTCACGCCCAACATCAAGCCCGCCGCAGCGCTCGCCACAACCGGCCCCATCAGCCACGGCGCTCCGAACAGGTGGCCGAGCGCTAGCGCCGCAGGCCAGCCCGGTTGAAACAGGCTGTACATGCGGCCATCATTGACGAAGAACCGATAGTGAAAGAAGTCCGCCAGCGGGTGTGACGTGATCCAGAGCGCGCCTGACGCCAGCAGCTTGCCTTGCATCGCGTAGTTGATCTCATCTTGCACGCGCGGCGTCATCGCGAACGGCCACACCGCGAACGCCCCCGTGAGCACAAGCGCCAGCGCCATCAACCCCAGCCCCCACCAGCGCGACGAGCGCGACAGCAGCCACCCCCACGCGCGCGACAGCGGCACAAAGCCCAGCGCCAGCACACACGCGCTCACCGCCCAGACGCAACCCCACAGCCACGGCTCACGCCCATACGCGCCGCGCGCCTCATCGCTCAACCCCAGCGCGAACAGCCCCACCAGCCACGCCGCGCCCAACACCCCTCGCCACCCTGACATCTGCCTCACCTCGTCACCACAGCCTGACAGGCGTTGCACGCGGCCAAACCCTCGCGCGTGCGCTTGCCAAGCGCCCGTTCGCCCTCTATCGTGCGAGCAACCTATCCCAAACACGCACCCGATGCACGCGCGCGCGCTTCTGCCCACGCTGCCCCGCACCAGCCCCGACGAGGCCATGCGCCGCGCCTTCGCTGCGCTGGCCGCTTAGGCCGTGCGCCGCATCGCTTGAGCGAGGCTTGGCCCCAAAGCGCGCGCCCCCGCTGCATGCAAGTGATGGCGTGACTTGGACGATCCCCGCATAAAATCTAGCTCGACGACGCACCGCGCGAGAGGTCGTGTGAGCGACGCTGCTCATCAGCGCCGCCGCATCGCTTGAAAGTGGGGGAGCACAAGCGCCAAGCCTCGCTCAGGGCGCGAGCTCCGCTGCGACCTCGACCACCGCCGCAGGGTCCACCCACTGATTCGCGATCAGCACGATGTAGATGATCATGCGCGGCGCGCGAAAGAAGTTCGCCAAAAGGAAGCGCCGCGTCGGCATCCCATAGATCCCCGCGAACCAGCACGTGATCGAGTACGGCAGCGGCGTCAACGCCCCGATCGCCACCGCCCACACCCCAAACCTCTGGAACATCACCTCGCCGCGCGGCCGAAACGCCTCAATGCGACGGCGAATGAAGCCGATGCGCTGCAAGTTTGGGCCGATCTTAAAGGCGATGGTGCCCGCGATCATGCTGACCACGCAGATCGCCGCCGTCAGCGGCACCAGCGGCGCCTGACTCGCCACCGCCAGCGCCAAGTAGAGATCCGTGGGCACTGGCACCGCGATGGAGTCAGACAAGAACAGCCCAAACAAGATCCCCGCCACCCCAAAGCGCTCGACCAACGACTGCGCCAGCTGCGTCAGCGGATCGTAGGCGAACTTCGCCGCCAGCGCGACCAGCCCGATGATGATCGCGGTCACGATCAGGGTCTGCAACAGCAGCGTGCGCGGTGAGCTCACGCTGGGCGCGTCGACCTTGGACGCATGCGAGGGCGAGCCGAGCTTCAGCTCAGGTTCGGGGGTGGTTGACGGGGTCGTCATCGTGCGCGCTGCCTGGGCGGGAGGGAGAGGTGTCGGGCGAGTGTGGTGGTTGCCGACCCACACACACTCGGTCAAGGTGACGGCCCCTGTCAACGACTGAACACTCGCCACGCGCCGATGCGCCGATAGGGCCTGACGCGCCGCGACAGTAGGCGCATTTTGCGGGTGGTGAGATGCTAGTAAGCGTGATGCTGACGTCACAGCTCGGCAAGCACCTCATGCGCTCGCTCCGAGCCACCGCAGCACGTTGCGATCATCATCGCCAGGGCAGGCCGCCGCACTCGCATCCTACGCCTACTCACCATCATAACCACATGACGCACCATCCTACGGCGAGCAAGTTGCGCTATCATCCAAGCCAGATACAAAATTGTACTCAGGACGCTGTTCAATGCCATCGATGAAGGCGTCGACCTGGCACTTGGGCAAGCGCTCATTCAGCTCAATCTTGAGCGTCATTCCAATCGCCTGCGGCGACTTCAACCCTGAGATATCAGTCAAGCTGCGATTACTGAAAATCTCGAAGTACGTCGTAGACGCCTGTTCATTGAGCCCCTCAAGCCGTTCCAGACGGCGATTATCAGCAATAATGATAGCGTTACGATGTTCTTTAAGCGAAGGGAGCACCTTCGCGTACTTCAGATTGGGATTATCTATAAGATTAAACGCCTCATCCATCTCCTCCAAAGATGAGAATGCATCGAAGTGTTCTAGGACCGTATTAGCCTCAACACTAATCCATCCGATCGAACTCACCTTATCCAGGCCTTCAATCCTTCTTATATTATCATTACTTGTCATACTAAAAGTACCCATCGCCTCAAGCGACTCTAACTCCCCTTTAAGGCTAAGACGTGCCTCATTCAGACTCAGATAGCCCACGTATTTGATATTTTTCAAAGGCCGCAAAGAAGAGATCTTTGGCCCCACCACAATCGCACCCCTCACACGATTACATGTAGCCGCGCACAAGACCTCAAAATCTTCAATCTCAAAGAGACGGAGATCCTGCGAACCAAGAGGAATGTCACAATCTTCGACCTCCTCAGCAGGCCGAGGTTCACATAACGCATCAGGGTCAATCTGCAGCTCCTCTCCGTCAACCTCTTCACACCCACCGCAGCTCATCCCAACGCTCAAGCACATTACGAGCATCATAATACGCGCCGACCGATTCATCTTCATCATAATAACTCCTAATTAATGCTTGTCATATTAACTGATATTGGCTCAATCCAACATGTCGCCCTTAAAGGCCTGACACATTGAACTGAGCCAACCCACTCTAGCAAACGTCAGGAACCATCACAACTCTATCTCCGCTCAAGGAAACTGATTATAATGATAACACCGCGCCTTAGCAGTAACATCTTTACGCTCAACACATCAATCATCATCGGTATCAATGCAAGCGCCCTTTGCCTTCAAATAGTGCGCTGTCAAGTTGAAGATGTAAAAAGGTTATGTTATAATGGGTAGATTGGCAT
>CAYXWB010000405.1:0-4206 GCA_964468515.1 uncultured Bradymonadales bacterium
ACCAAGACCTCATCGACGCCCTGCTGGGCGATGTCCTCGATGACGGCCTCCAGGGCGGGGAGGTTGGCGTGGATGTCAGCGAGGATGGCGACGCGGCTCATGGACGATCCGATGGGGCGAGTGAGGCTGCAAGCGCGCCGGCGGCTTCTGAATCGGCGCGCGCGCCCCGCGCGACACCGCGCGCGGCCCCCCCCCTGTTTTTTGGGGCGGGGCCCGCGCCCCCACGCGCGCCTCATCATCAGATGCGCGTGGGGGCGACGCTAGGCGTCCGCTGGCACAGCGGTCATGAGCTTCGCTCAGAGCCACAGGTACGGACGCCAATCATCGCGGTGATTGTCGACGTTGGCGCAGCCATGCGAGAACGGCCACCAGCGCGGCTCGCGCGGCTGGTAGAGCAAGGGCATCTGGGCCTCATCGGGGGTGCGATCACCCTTGATCCGATTGCAGGACTGGCAGCTCGTCACGATGTTGAGCCAGGTCGTCGCGCCGCCTCGGCTGCGCGGCAAGACGTGATCGAACGTGAGGTGGCTCGCCGTGAAGCGCTGGGCGCAGTACTGGCACACGTAACCGTCACGGCGGTAGATGTTCGCTCGCGAGAACTGCACTGGCTTCTGAGGCACGCGGACGCGCTGAAGCAGGCGCAGCACCGAGGGCAGCTGGAAGGCGGCGGCGGCCGAGTGGACGCGCGCGCCTTGCATCTCAATGACCTCGGCCTTACCGAGGATCATCAGCGTGATCGCCTTCTTCCAGGAGATCACCTTGATGGGTTCATAGGTCGCGTTGAGCAGTAAAGCAGACTCCATGGTGAGGTCCCCACGCTTCGGACCACGCGCTCGGCCCTCGCCACGAGGGGGTGTTCATGAGCGCGCGATTGTTCTTGCACCTGTGCGACTGGCCGCGCGCGCCGGGGCAGGCCACGCGAGGTTAAGCTCGCACCTCGCCAGCGCTCGCTGACGCTCCTGGCTGGGAGCGTCACCGCCTCATGTGGGGCGGCTCGCGAGCGTGCGAGACATCACTCTCAGTGGAAGGGAGCACCGCGGGCAGAGGTCAGGTGTGCCACCGCCTGTTTAACCCTGCGCCGCGGACAGTCACACAACGGGCAGCGCGCGCTCGTTTATTTCTCTAGAACCTGAAACTTTCCGCTGACATCAGACGAACCCATCCGCCAGCGGCGCCTCAAGGCGCGCGCGCGCCCTCTCGCAGCGCACGCTCACGACGCTCACAATCTCTCGCGCTGTGCGCGCGCTCGCTGCCGCGCGCACAGCGCGCTAGCCCTCGCGCACAGCGCGCGCCAGCGCGACCACCAGCACGCGCTGCGCGCCGATAGCGCGCAGCGCGTCGGCGCACGCGTCTGCGGTCGCGCCGGTGGTGAGCACGTCGTCAAACAGGATCACACTCGGCGGCGCGCTGCCCTCACCGCGATATGCCCCCATCATGTTCGCGCGCCGCGCCTCATCGCTCAGGCTCGCCTGCTTGCGATGGCGCGTGCGCTTGAGCAGCTCAAGCGAGAGCGTGGGGCGCAGCCCCGCGCTGGTGCGCCAGTGGCGCGAGGCCTCGCGCGCGAGCATCGCGGCCGGGTTGAAGCCGCGCTTTAAGAGGGCGCGGCGCGTCATCGGCACGGCGCACAAGATCGCGCCCGCGTCGAGCGCGGGCAGCAGCTGCTCACGCGCGCTCATCAGCCAGGGGCGCGCGAGCTGCAACAGCGCCAGCCAGCGCAGCTCATCGCCGCCATACTTGGCGCGCCGGATCATCACCGACGCGCTGCCCTCATAGCGCCAGCACGCCAAGGCGCGCTCATAGCGCGGCGCGCGCGCCTCGCACGCGGCGCACTGATCCTGGCTTGGGCCGTCCTGATGCACCAGGTCTTGAGGCAGCGGATGATCGCAGCGCGGGCAGCGGCGCCCCTGCAAGGGCCACAGCGCTTGGGCGCAAGCCTCGCACAGCAGGCCGCTTAAGAGCGCCTCATCGCAGCCTGTACAGCGCGGGGGAAACATGAGATCCAGCAGCCGGGTGCGCCAGTGGGGCGTCGACTCGCCAACGCGCATGAGCGCTCACCTCTTGACATAAAGGAGCGCTGTGGCGCTCACGTTGAGCGAGGTTTTCGGACCAGGACGCGCGCGCTGTGCGTCAAGGGAGCGACCAGATGAAGATCGAGCTCGTGGCCATGGGCAAGCTGCGCGACAAGCACTGCCGCGCGCTGATGGATGAGTACCTAGGGCGGCTGAGTCACTACGCGAAGGTCGAGCACACGGAGCTGCGCGAGGTGCGCCTGACGGGCGGCCAAGCGATCGACGTCGCGCTCGCCCAAGAAGCGCTCGCGATGCAAGCGCGCTGCACCCCGAACACCGTGCGCATCGCGCTTGACGAGCGCGGCGCCGCGTGGACAAGTCAGACGCTCGCCAGCCAGCTAGAGCAGTGGATGGTGCGCGGGGAGCGCCACGTGGCGCTGTTTGTGGGCAGCGCGAACGGGCTGGATGTGGGCTTTCGCCAAGGCTGCGAGCATCAGCTCGCGCTGTCTGCCATGACCTTGCCGCATGAGCTGGCGCGGGTGGTGCTGGCTGAGCAGCTCTATCGCGCGATGACGATCCTGCGCGGCGAGCCGTATCATCGCTGAGGGTGGGGCGCTCTGGGGGCTTCCCATCAGCGCGGGGTCGTATATAATTGGCGGCGTCAATCAGGCCTCGTGTAGCTCCTCCGCATCAATGGGAGGTGCCTGACGGCGGGGGCGCCGTCAGGTCTAGGTCGCACGACAGTGCGACCAGGAGCACACCTCGCCACCATCCCACTTAATATTGCCCCCCCACTGCCTGACGTGAACCTGATGTTGCGTGTCTCACTGTCTGTGCTCTTCGCTGTGCTGGTCGCGCTCGTCGCGGCCTTCGCCGTCTCAAGCTACCAAGGGCCGATCCGCGACGCGCTCGACGCGCAAGCGCAAGACAGCTTGCGCCGCGCGGCGACCATCGCCACCCTGGAGCGCCGCGTCGCCGAGCAGGCGCTCATCGCGCGCGCTGAGTTCGTCGCCGGTGGCGCTGACGTCTTCGAGGCGATCACCGCTGACTACGCCGAGGAGCAAGACCCCGGCTACGAGCGCCACATCAAGGTCTATGAGCGCCTGCTGCGCTATGAGAACGAGTTCATCAACTATGACCGCGAGACGGGCGCCAAGCTTGACAACGCCGATCTGCCGCTGCGCTGGCAGCGCCCCGTGCGCAACGAGCTGATCTTCGCCGTCGATGGGCAAGGCAAGGGCTTAGCGGCGCTCGGCAAGGACATGCTCAAGTGGCACGGCGACGACGTCTCCGCCGTGTATCCGCTCATCAGCGAGGTCTTGCAGAAGAATGAGCCGCGCGCGGCCGTGTGGCGCTTCTCTTACGATCCTCGCATCAAAGAGTCCGAGCGTGGCCTGTACTTGGTGGCGCTGGCACCCATCCGCACGCGCAATCAAGAGCAGCCCGTGGGCGTCGTGATCATCGGCAACCCCATCAATGATGGCGTCGCCCGCGCCCACCAGCAGCTCATCGCGGGCGCCCCTGGCGAGCGCGTGCCTGCGGATGAGATCGTCACGTTCCAGAAGCGCGCCCCCCAGCTCGCCTACTTCCACGGCGATCGCGTCTTCGGCGCCACCATTGATGGTGAGGCGCAGCGCGCGCTGGCCGCTCAGCTCGTCGATCAGAAGGTCCTCGATCAGCCTCAGCGCGACAAGCGCGCTGAGTTCACCCTCAATGACTCAAAGTACACTGCGCGCGTGCGCCTCTTGCTCGGTCATCAGGGCGAGCAAGTGCCCTCAGGCGTGATCGTGTTCACCGCGCTGGACCCCATCTTCCAGCCCCTGCGCGGCCCCACCCTCAACACCCTCCTGCTCGCCGCCCTCGCCGCCCTGCTCGGCGCCCTCGCCGTCTTGGTCCTCGTCCAGATCTTCCTCAAGCCGCTCGCTGACATTGAGCACGGTGTGCAAGAAATCCTCGCGGGTAAGAAGGATTATGAGTTCCCCGTGCGCGGTCATAAGATCTCGCAAGGCCTCGCTCACCAGCTCAACCTCATGAGCGCTTACCTCCAAGGCAAGCGCATGCCCGATGACGATGACAAGGGCGGCGGCTGGGATGAGATGGGCGGCGCCGGCGCGGCCAAGCCCGGCGCGGTCAAGGCGGGCGGCGTGGACATGGCCAGCCTCATGGGCGCGCGCCCTGGCGACAAGAAAGAGTGATC
>CAYXWB010000406.1:0-4182 GCA_964468515.1 uncultured Bradymonadales bacterium
CCCTCGGCGCGCAGCTCGTGCGCGCCATCCTGACCCGCACCGACGCCACCGTCATCGCCTTGGTGCGCGCCTCAGGAGATGACGCGCGCGCGCTGACGCGCGCGCGCGTCGCCCTGCACAGCGTGTGCGATGACGCCGATCTGTCGCGGCTTCGCGCCGTCGCGGGCGACGTCTCACTGCCCATGCTTGGGCTCACATACGACACGTGGCAGGCGCTGCGCGACGACCTCGACGCCATCTATCACTGCGCAGCCCAGGTCAACATGGCGCTGCCGTATCCCGCGCTGCGCGCGACCAACGTGACCGGCACGCAGCAGGTCGCGCGCTTGGCCGCAGGCGCGTGCGCGCTGCACGTCGCCTCGACGCTCTCGGTGTTCGTCTCCACCGATCGCGACACGGGCACGCTGCGCGAGGATGACGACTTGAGCCAGACGCGCGAGGTCTACGGCGGCTACGCGCAGAGCAAGTGGGCGGCGGAGCGCTGGCTGCTGACGCGCCGCGCTGGTGAGGTTGACGCGTGGCATCATCGCTTCGGATTACTGACTGGCGACAGCCAGACCGCGCGCAGCGCGGGGCCTGACTTTCTTGGCATGTTCTGGCGCGGCTTAGCGGCGGTCGGCGCCGCGCCGCCGTGGGACGGCGACGCGCTGCGCGTGGACATCACCCCGATCGACCACGCCGCGCGCGCCATGCTCACCCTCTCACAGCAGCCCGACTCACCGCGCGCGTGGCACATCACGGCCCACAGCGGCGCGACCCTCACGCAGCTCACCCAGGCCGCGCGCGACGCGGGCGCAAAGCTCGACGCCGTGAGCTGGTCGCAGTGGTGGACGCGGCTGCGCCACGCCCGAGGCCCCGACGCCGCCGCGCTGGCCATCGCGCTGTGTCGCATCGGTGAGCCGCCCGAGGGCTTCACCCGTTGGCGCACGATGGACCTGTTCCAAGCCACCGGCGTGGACTGGGGCGATGCCACCACGCGCGCGCGCTTGGCCGATGCGGGCGTGGTCGCGCCGAAGATCGATGAATCACTGCTCGCGCGCTACGCCGCCCACGCCCTGCGAGGTGAACGCTGATGCAACCCGCGCTGACGCTCGCCAGCACCCGCGCCACTGGCAGCGGCGTGGTGCTCGGCAAGTTCTTGCCGCCGCACCTGGGCCACGTCCACCTCGTGGACTTCGCGCGCCACTACGTCGACGACCTCACCGTGCTCGTCGGCACGCTCGCGCGTGAGCCGATCCCAGGCATCTTGCGCTATCAGTGGATGCGCGAGCTGTTCCCAACCACGCGCGTCGTCCATTTGAGCGATGAGAACCCGCAGCACCCGCACGAGCACCCTGACTTTTGGGACATCTGGCGAGACAGCATGCTCTCCAGGCTTGAGCGGCCGCCCGACTACCTGTTCGCCTCGGAGGATTACGGCGACAAGCTCGCGCAGGTGTTGGGCGCGACGTACGTACCGGTTGATAAGGCGCGCGCGATGGTGCCCGTGAGCGGCACAGCGGTGCGACGCGATCCTTGGGGCCAGTGGTCCTACTTGCCTGAGCCTGTGCGCGCGCACTTTGTGGGACGAGTGTGCGTGTTTGGGCCGGAGTCCACGGGTAAGAGCACGCTGACGGCGCGCTTGGCTGAGCATTATAAGACGGTGGGCGTCCCCGAATACGCGCGCACGGTGCTAGAGGCGCGCCAGGGGCCTGTCACTGCGGTGGACATTGAGCGCATCGCGCGCGGCCAGCAAGCCAGCGAGGACGCGCTCGCCAGACGCGCCAACCGCCTGTTATTCTGCGACACCGACCTGCTCACCACGACTCTATGGAGCGAGGCATTGATAGGAGATTGCCCCGAATGGATCGCCCACGAGGCCGCGCAGCGGCGCTATGACCTGACGCTGCTGCTCGACGTGGACGTGCCGTACACGCCCGATCCGATCCGCTACTTGCCCGATGCGCGCGCTTCATTTTTTGCGCGCTGCGAGCGCGCGCTCCTAGGCGCGAAACGCCCCTATGTGATCCTGCGCGGCGGCTTTGACGCGCGCTTTGAGGCGGCGATCGCCGCCGTCGATGACATGATCGCGCGCAACCCGCGCGCCTGTTGAGGAGCCCGCTTGTGAGTGACGCGTGGTGGGAGAGCTTCTTTGACGATCGCTTCGCAGACATGGTCTTAAGCCCCGAGGCCGACCCCACGCTCGACGCCACGCTGAGCTTCTTTGAGGCGCGCCTTGGGCAGCATCGCCCCGCGCTGACATGGCTCGATCAGTGCTGCGGCATAGGGCGCCACAGCCTCGGCTTGAGCGCGCGCGGTCACACGGTCTACGGCGTGGATCAGTCGGCGCGCTACATTGAGCGCGCGCAAACAAGCGCGCGAGCGCGCGGGCTCGCTTGCGCGTTCACCGCAGACGACGCCACGACCTATCAGCCGCCGACGCCTTGTGATGTCGTGATCAACTGGCACACCAGCTTCGGCTACACGCTCGATGACGCCCTCAACCAGCGCATGATCGCGCGCGCCTACGACGCGCTGCGCCCAGGCGGCCGCTTCGCGCTGGACTACGGCAACATCGCGGGCATCTTGCACCGCTTCCAGCCGGTGATGGTGACGCGGCGTGAGGAGGAGGCTGGCGAGGTGATCCTGCTTCGCGAGGCGCAGGTGGACCTCGTGGCGGGCGCGCTGCGCCAGCGCTGGAGCGTCATGGCCCCTGACGGCACGCGCCAGACGCACCAGACGCACACGCGCCTGTACTGGCCCCACGAGCTGGCCGCGATGTGCCGCGCGGCGGGCTTCAGCGAGGTTGAACTCTTGGGCGGCGTGGACTCAAGCCCGCTCACGCCCTCAAGCCCGCGCTGCATCGTCATCGCCACGCGCTAACACACATCACCGCACACCATGTCGGCTCGTGGTTTGCAAATGATCGCAAATACGCTAAGACCAGATCGGTGACGCACAGCGACAGCCGCCCACACGCCAGCCCGCGCCCCCACTCGGACGCGCGCGGGCCTCGCGATGACACCGCCATGTACGCAGAGTTCGACCTGATCGAGAAGATCGTCGCCGCGTTCCCTGCCCCTGAGGGCGTGACGCTTGGCATCGGCGATGATGGCGCGGTGCTCGATCCAGGCCGCTTTGATCTGGTCACGACGGACACGCTCGTCGAGGGGGTTCACTTTCGCCGCGACTGGAGCAGCGCCCAAGACATCGGCTGGAAGGCCCTCGCCACCAATTTGAGCGACATCGCCGCGATGGGCGGCGGCCCAGGCGTGTTCTTTATGAACCTGTCGCTGCGTCGTGATGAGGACGAGGCCTTCATTGATGGCCTGCTCGAAGGCATGGCCAGCGCTTGCCAAGAACTCGTCCCCGACAGCTTCCGCGTCTCAGTCGCGGGCGGCGACACCACCGCCACCACAGGCCCCGCCGTCATCACCATCACACTGCTGGGCGAGTCATCGCCCGCGGGCCCCGTGCTGCGCTCGGGGGCGGTGCCAGGCGATCGCATCGTGCTGTTCGGCCACACGGGCTTGAGCGCGGCGGCCGTGGCGATCTTGAGCGGTGAGGTGAGCGCCGACGCGGGCGACTACCCTGAGCTGCTGGAGGCGCATCGCAGGCCGCGCGCGCGCGTTCACGAGGGCGCGCTGCTTGGCCTCTACGGCATCCCCTCCGCGCTCATCGACGTCAGCGACGGCCTCATCAGCGATCTGGGCCACGTGCTCAAGCGCAGCAAGGTGGGCGCCTCCCTTGAGACGCACAACCTGCCTCGCCACGAGGCGCTGCGTCGCTTGGCCGATCGCACAGGCGTCGATCTGCTGCCCTGGATGCTCGCAGGCGGCGATGATTATGAGCTGCTCGTCACCATCCCGCCCGCGCGCATGCCCAAGCTCTGGGAGCTGGCGCGCCGCTACGGCTGGGACGTGTATGACATCGGCGAGGTGCGCGCCGCCGATGAGGGGCTGCGCTTGATCGATCCACGCGGCCAGCGCATCTCGCTTGAGCGCACAGGCTATAAGCACTTTGAGGCCCCATGAGCGAGCGCCTGGACGAGCATCAAGAAGCGATCGCGCATCAGGCCGTCATGGAGAAGCTGTGGACCGCGCCTGTGCTCGACGCCGCCTTAGGGCGGCTTGAGATCGCGCCAAGCGCCACCTCCGTGCTCGTCGCGGAGGCGCGCTGCGGCTACGCCCCGCAGCGCTGGAG
>CAYXWB010000407.1:0-4180 GCA_964468515.1 uncultured Bradymonadales bacterium
CGCGCTCCTGGCTCCACGCCAAGAACTCCTCATAGCTGCCCTGGTAGTCTTGCACCCCGTCTTGCGTGATCTCCAAGATCCGCGTCGCCAGCCGCGACACAAACCAGCGATCGTGCGACACGAAGATCAGCGTGTTGGGATACCCCTCCAGCCCCTTGGCCAACGCCTCGATCCCCTCCATGTCGAGGTGGTTCGTCGGCTCATCCAACACCAGCACCGTCGGCTCCGCGATGCTCAAGCGCGCGAACGACAGCCGCGCCAATTCCCCGCCCGACAGCGCCCCCACCTTCTTGTCCACGTCGTCGCGCATGAACAAGACCTCCGCCAGCTTGCCGCGCACGAACCCCATCGGCCGCTCCTGGCAGTGGCTCCACAGCCAGTCATACAAGGTCGCGCCCTCGCTGCCCTTGAGCTCGCTATGATCCTGCGAGAAGTAACCCGGCTCCGCCGCATGCCCCCACGTCGCGCTGCCCGTGTCAGGCTTCAGCTCACCCATGATGATCTTCAACAAGGTCGACTTGCCGATGCCGTTGGGGCCAATAATCGCCAACCGATCGCCGCGCATCACGTCACACGTCACGCCGCGCAACACCTGCTTGTCGCCGTAGCTCTTGCTGACATTCTTGATCTCCAGCACGTGCTTGCCCGTGTCGCGCGCAGCCCTCAACAAGAAGTTCGGGTAGCGCCTGGAGCTCTCCGGCAACACCTCGATCTCAATGCGCTCGATCTGCTTCACCCGACTCTGCGCCTGACGCGCCTTCGACGCCTTCGCCTTGAACCGCTCAATGAACGCCTCGCGTGACGCGATCTCACCCTGGCGCTTGTTGATCTCCGCCTCTTTGCGCTCGCGCTCAGCCGCCTTCGACGTCACGAAGCTCTCATAGTTGCCCGTGTAGAACGTCACCCGCTCATAGTCCACGTCCACGATGTGCGTGCTGATCGTGTTCAAGAACAGATGGTCGTGCGACACGATCAGCGCGCACCCCTTGAAGTCACACAAGAAGCGCTCAAGCCACGCGATCGACACGATGTCCAAGTGGTTCGTCGGCTCGTCCAACAGCAAGATGTCCGGCTCGCTCGCCAACGTCTGCGCCAGCAACACGCGCAGCTTGTAGCCGCCGCTGAGCGTCGACAGCTTCTGCATGTGCACGCGCGCCGGGATGTTCAGCCCCTCCAAGATGTCCGCAGCGCGCGACTCCAGCGTGTAGCCGTCGTGCGCCATGACCACCTCCTCCAGCTCCCCAAAGCGCTCCACGTCAAAGCGCTCGGGATCCTCCTCGGCCGCCTTCAGCAGCGCCTCCTTCTCGTCGATCGCCGCCCACAGCTCCGGCAACCCCATCATCACGACGTGCAAGATCGGCACGTCGTCATAGGCGAAGTGATCCTGCTTGAGCACCCCCAGCCGCTTGTTCTTAGGCAGCGCCACGCTGCCCATCGTCGGGTCCTCTAGCCCCGCGATCACCCGCAAGAGCGTCGACTTGCCCGAGCCGTTCGCCCCCACCAGCCCGTAGCGCGAGCCCGCGTTGAAGACCATCGTCGCGCCCGCGAACAGCGTCCGCGAGCCGTACATCACCCCTAACTCATTGATCGAAAACATCGCGCCTGCTCAAGCATGTGGGCCGCCTCGAAACCGGCCATGACGAGGCCCCCCACCTAACATTTGTCCACCCTCACTGTCACCTGTCTTGCGCGCCACAGCACCCTCGCCTCACGCAAATATCACCGCGCGCGTGCAAAACCCCGTGAACCACCATGAGGGTCATGTTAAGCTAGACGCTATCAGGGCTTATCCTGATGAACCTGCGGGTCTGGTTTAGCGCAAAACGCCGGCTCACCCCGAAGACGCGGGCTCATCACCCGCGACCCGCATCGCATCCCTCATGATGCACACCTGTATGTGGCCAGGGGACACCACACACACCAGCGAGGTGGCGACGCAGGGGCGTCACCACCTCGCTGGCTCCGTCTTGCGTCATCGCCCACACGCCTCATCACACCCGCGCGCCTCCACGCAACGCTCCCCCTCACAGCGCGCTCCCCCCTCAAACCTCACCCCCCCTCGCCCCTCACAGTCACAATACTGCGCAGGGCAGGGCGCCATCGGACCGCACACATGCTCCCCCAAGGGCGCGGGCTCAAGCCCCCCGATCAGCGCGTCCAAATCCCCCGCGCGCCCCTCAAGCTCAAACCTCCCATAACGCCCCACCAAGCGCGCGCGCTCACCGTCCACCGCCTCGCCATCGCCCCCGCCCGCGCGCGTCGGCACGAACGCCACCGCCTCGCGCGTCACCTGCGCAGGCTCAAAGCGTTGCGCCTGCGCAAGTGACGGCTCATCCACAGGCTCGTCTGGCCCCCGCGCCGTCACATGCAGCGTCGCCACATGCCCGCGCGTCGCGTCCACGAACAGGTAGCGCGCCCCCTGGCCGACCGTCACAAGCGGCGCATACACCGTCAGCTGCGACGACAGCCCCCGCATCACAAAGCCGCGCCCCTTGAGCTCGCCCGAGGCCGTCTGCTGCGTCGCGCCCCAGGCGCTCATCCTCAGCGGCATCGGCGCCTGCTGCGAGGGCGAGGTCGCCTCGAACTCTGGCGTCACCTCGGGCGAAGACGCCACCTGCGCGGGCGGCGTCGCGGGCGCGCTGCATCCCCAGCACAGCGCCACCACCACCCACACCAGCCCTTTGACCTGACGCATGACGCCTCCTCCACACAGGTTCGGAATAAACAACAGCCGCGCCCCGCTTGAGTGTGCCGTCACGTCAGCTGACCTTACCACATGATAACGTGCCAGCGCTGCGTTGGCGCGCCCAGTCTTCACATGAAGGAGCCCCCCACGATGAAGCTTAACGAGGTGATCGCGATCGAGAAGGGTGAGAAGAACCGCGCCAAGGGCGCCATCACCGAGATCTACAAGAAAGTACAAAAGGACGCGCTGTTCACAGGCATCGCGCGCACTTACGCGCCAAAAGACGAGGAGGGCGATCGCCTGCCGCCCGAGCGCACCGACGTCCAGCTCACCGCGCAGCGCGCCCTCCAAGAGTTTGAGCAGTCCATGACGCGCCTGCTCGACATCACCGCCACAAAAGATTGGGCCAACTGCGAGGCCCGCGCCAGCGTGGAGATCGACGGTCGCGTCATCCTCGCCGACGTCCCCGTCTCGTTCCTGCTGTTCCTTGAGAAGCAGCTCGTCGACATGCGCACCTTCTGCGAGCGTTTGCCTACGCTCAGCGCTGGCGAGCGCTGGAGCTTCGATGAGAACAGCGGCCTCTACATGAGCGACGCGGTCGAGACCACGCGCACCAAGAAGGTCCCGCGCAACCACGTCAAGGCCACCGCCACCGAGCATCACCCCGCCCAGGTCGAGGTCTACTACGAGGACGTCATCGTCGGCATCTGGAAGAAGGTCGACACCTCCGGCGCCTTGCCCGAGGCCAAGAAGCGCGCGACCCTTGATCGCATCGATCAGCTCTCCAACGCCATCAAGTCCGCGCGCGAGCGCGCCAACCTCGCCGAGGTCACCAAGCGCGAGGTCGCCCGCAGCCTCTTTGATTACCTGCTGCGCTGAGCTATCGTTCAGGCGCGCGCCGCGCCCTTCACCTTAAGCGCGCGCCTCACCCTCGCCAACCTGAGAGTCACCCCCATGGCTAAGCCCCTTCATCAGCTCGCCCTCGCCGCGCTCACCGCCCTCACGCTGCTCGGATGCCGCGCGCAGGAGCCGCTCGCCGCACCTGACGATGTGGCAGCTCCACCCGCTAGCGCCACCACCACCGCCTCAGGTCTCGCCACCCGCGTCTTAAAGGCAGGCACGGGCACCACCCATCCCAGCGCCACCAGCCGCGTCAAGGTCCACTACACGGGCTGGACCACCGATGGCGAGATGTTTGACAGCTCCGTGCAGCGCGGTGAGCCCGCGACGTTTGGGCTCAATCAGGTGATCGCCGGGTGGACCGAGGGCGTGCAGCTGATGGTCGAGGGGGAGTCGCGCAGGATGTGGATCCCGCAGGATTTGGCGTATGGGGGCCGCGCGGGTGCGCCCAAAGGGATGCTCGTGTTTGACGTGGAGCTGCTCGCGATCATGCCTTGACGCGCCGCGTCACGATGATGCGCTAAACGCCACGGCGTGAGCAGGACCGCTTCATTAAGGAGCGGTGATTGCGCGTCGTGGTTTGACGTGGTGCGG